>JAAYXD010000217.1 GCA_012516065.1 Clostridiaceae bacterium | reverse complement strand
CAGAATATACAGAAACGTGATAATTATCCGGCATGGTGCGTTAAATCTTACAGGAAAATCTCACCTGCTGCTTCAATAATTTTAAGTATAACCGAAATTCCAAAATGAGTCCAGAATTTTTAGTCTTTTTGATGCGGCGTAAATCCCTCTCCTAACACTTCACGGACATCGGTAAGCAAAACAAACGCCGATGGATCTATTTGCTTAACAATATCTTTTACTTTATGAATCTCTTCTTTTTTAACAACACATAGAAGAATCATATACGGATTCTTTGTGTACATGCCCTTGCCGTATATGCCCGTTACTCCCCTGTCAACGTCCTTTATCAGCCTGTCCGCGATTTCTTCGGATTTATGTGAAATTATCATAAGCGACTTTGAAAAATTAATACCTTCAAGGAATCCATCCAGCGTGCGGGCTGAAACAAAAAGCGCAACTACCGAATACAGACCCAGATAAAAGCTTTTAAATACAATCACGGCAATAAGAATAACCAGTCCGTCAAGGATTATTAAACACTTGCCTACCTGTACCCACGGAATAACCTTGTGCAGCAGGACCGCGCCCATATCCGTGCCGCCTGTCGTAGCATCTTCGCTAAATATAAAACCAAGACCTATTCCCGTAATAAAACCTCCTGCCAGGCTATACAGCAGAAGATCATGTGACGCCGCACTGCCGGGCAGAACAAGAAACGATCTCGTAAAGTGAGACATTAACGGAGCGGTTATATCAATAAAAACCGACAAAAAAAAGGCCGCGGCAAAAGATCTTAATATAAATTTTCTTCCTTTCGCTTTTAAGCCCATAATAAACAAAGGTATATTGAAAGCCAGCATTGTAGCGCCAACCGGTATCTTCCCTCCGGTTACATGATAAATAACCGTAGCAATTCCGGATACACCGCCCGGCGCTATTTTATACGGAATCAGAAACATATTATATGCCAATCCGATAACTGCTGCGCCAAAAAGCAATCGTAATACGGGTAAGTCTTTTTTCACTAAATTTTTCATGTTTACCGCCTTTTTTAATTATACCGCAAAGAACCGGACAATATATATTTTTCATCCAATATCTTAAAATAAACGGAAATCATAAATAACCGGGAATATTGGCATGCATACACAACGTTATAATATCATTCCGGATTGTTTTGGACAAGAAAAAACCGGGTATTCCCGGTTTTATTCCAATCCGTATTTCTTTTTAAACCTGTCAACACGTCCGCCGGTATCAACAAATTTTTGTTTGCCTGTAAAGAATGGATGACATTTAGAGCAAATTTCAACACGGAGTTCCTTTTTTGTTGAACCCGTTTCAAATGTTTCTCCACACGCACACCTTACAACTGCCTTATGATATTCAGGATGTATACCTTCTTTCATGAATCTCACCTCGCTTGGTAAATATCTATCCAAATGCAATCAATACAGCTTGCCTTACAAAATTACCGCAATACGGCCTGATAGCCGATCTATGCCCAAATACGGCGTATTTGAAAGCATTTAAGGCACATGTATAAAGTGCCGAACGATATTATACCACACCCGGCAGTGTAATGGCAAGCAAATAAATATAATATAACAGCAAATTAAGATAAAAGCACTGTCAATGCGGGTAAGGTTATGAAAACCATTCATAAAAAATACGGATAACCGATAAGATAAGTGATACGATATAAACATGGACGGCGCATCGGGAATAATATGCATGAGTTAGAAAAGGGGATGGAAAGCAATATGAACAGAGTAAAAATAATCAACGGAAGAATTATTACCCCTTGCGGAATAATTGAAGGCGGGACGCTGATCTATGAGACCGGAAGCATAGTCTACACAGGCCGGCAGAATATTGAGCAGCAAGATTGCGAGGTTATCGACGCCGCTGGCAATTATGTTTCATCCGGGTTTATTGATATCCATACGCACGGCGGCGGGGGAAGCGATTTCATGGATGGAACCTGCGAGGCATACCTGAATGCAGCCGGGAAACATGCGGAGCATGGGACGACATCCCTTGTTCCCACTATCCTTGCGAGTAGTGTTGAAGAGCTTGAGAATACATTCAAGGCTTACAGGAAAGCCAACGAAATAAATGATAAAGGTGCGCAGTTTCTTGGGCTGCACCTCGAAGGCCCTTACTTATCAATGTCCCGGAAAGGCGCTCAGGATTCCAGGTATATAAAACCTCCCGTTAAGGAGGAGTATGAGAAGATATTAAGCCTGTCCGGCGATATAGTCAGATGGAGCGCCGCTCCCGAACTGGAGGGGGCCATAGAATTCGGGGAATTTATAAAAAAGCGCGGAATACTTCCGTCCATTGCCCACAGCGATGCTATCTACGAGCAAGTACGGGAAGCTTATGAACATGGATTTACGCATGTTACCCATTTGTACTCATGCACGTCGGCAGTACATAAGAGAAATGCCTATAAGTATGCGGGCGTTGTCGAAAGCGCCTTCCTTATTGATGACATGACAGTTGAAGTGATTGCGGATGGCATACATCTGCCGCCATGCCTGCTCCAGCTCGTCTATAAAATTAAAGGCCCTTCAAGGACCGCTCTTGTTACCGATTCAATGAGGGCGGCCGGTATGCCTGAAGGCGAAAGTATCCTGGGAAGCCTGAAAGACGGGCAAAAGGTGATAGTTGAAGGCGGAGTGGCAAAGCTTATGGACAGAACGGCTTTGGCGGGAAGCGCGGCCACCGCCGACAGGCTCGTCAGAACGGTTGTGAAACAGGCCGGAATACCGCTCATAGACGCGGTAACGATGATGACTATCACCCCTGCTGCAATTATCGGCGCGGATGAAAAAAAAGGCAGCCTTGATAAAGGCAAGGACGCCGATATAATCATATTTGACGATGATATCAATATCAAAATGACTATCATCAAAGGGAAAATAGTATACGAATCTAACCGGCAAAGCCGTCCGGATGGGTCGAGTGCCAGCGCCACGCGCTCTCTATAATCGTTTCCAGGTCATTATAGCGCGGTTCCCACCCAAGTTCACGTTTGGCCTTTTCGGACGACGCCACGAGCACGGCGGGATCACCTTTCCGCCTTTGCGTTATTTCGACGGGTATCGCGTGCCCCGTAACTTTTTTCGCCGTGTCAATAACCTCTTTAACCGAAAAACCCTTACCGTTTCCGAGATTGTAAACACCGCTGCCGCTGCCTTCCCTCAGACCGTTCAGCGCAAGTATATGCGCATCGGCAAGATCGGTAACATGGATATAGTCCCTTATGCATGTGCCGTCCGGCGTTGGATAATCATCCCCGTATATTTGGACGGCTTTCCGTTTTCCAAGCGCCGCTTGAAGGATTATTGGTATGAGATGGCTTTCAGGGTCGTGATCTTCGCCGATGCTGCCGTCGATACGCGCACCCGCAGCATTAAAATAACGGAGCGTTGCGTACCTGATCCCGTAAGCCTTTTCACACCATTTAAGCATTTTTTCAATCGCCAGTTTTGTTTCGCCGTACGGATTTGTCGGTTCCGTCCTGTCGGTTTCAAGAATAGGTATGTTTTCCGGCTCGCCGTACACGGCAGCGGTAGATGAGAAAACTATATACGGCACCTTATATTCTTTCATTTTATCAAGCAGGTTCATTACGGATATCAAATTGTTTTTATAATATTCAAGCGGTTCGGACATGCTTTCCCCGACCAGCGAACTTGCCGCAAAATCAATAACGGAATCTATCCTGTTTTCATCGAATACCCTGTCCAAAAAACCTGTGTCCCTTAAATCACCGTGATAGAATTTACATCCGCCGACAGCTTCCCTGTGGCCTTTGACAAGACTATCCACAACTACAACATCCTCGCCTTTTTCAATAAGTTCGGCCACGGTATGGCTTCCTATATACCCCGCTCCGCCAGCCACCAATACAGCCATTTTACTTTGCCTCCTTTAATATTTTATTTCCCTTCCGCCGTCCCCCGCTTCCGTTATGTAGAAACTTGCGTCATGACCAATCTCTTTATAATATTCTTCGCCAACACGCTCAATAAATTCCGGGACTTTATCTTCACGGACAAGGCTGACCGTACACCCGCCGAAGCCTGCCCCGGTCATTCTCGAACCCAGTACACCTTCCACTTTCCTTGCCTGTTCGACGAGTGTATCAAGTTCTTTACCCGTAACCTCGTATAAATCCCTTAATGAATCATGGGACGCGTTCATTAATTCTCCGAACTCTTTCAGCCTGTTTTTCATTAATGCCTCTACCGCTCTGATTACCCTTTCATTCTCATATACCACATGAGCGACGCGTTTTCTTACCGTTTCATCGGTTATTTGTTCCTGGTATGATAAAAAGTCACGAACGGATATATCCCTCAGGCATGTTGCATCGGGGAATATGCGCCGCATTTGTTCAAGCCCTTCTTCGCATTCGCTTCTTCGTTCATTGTATTTTTCACCGGCAAGGCTTCTTTTTACGTTTGTATTTGCAATTACGAGCTTATAGCCTTTCATATCAAGCGGCACCATTTCCCATGCCAGGTCGCGGCAATCCAGGAAAATTGCCATGTCCTTCTTTCCCATCGCAGACGCGAACTGATCCATTATTCCGCATTTTACTCCGACATAATTATGTTCGGCTTTCTGCGCTATTTTAGCAATTTCGATCATGTCGATTTCTCTGTCAATCCCATTATACGCGTCTCCCAAAGCGACAAGAGCGATTGCTGTGGCTACCTCAATGGCAGCCGACGAAGAAAGGCCGCTTCCAAGCGGAACTTTATCGTCATACATTAAGTCGCAGCCGCAGAGTTTGTAGCCGGCTTTTTGAAGTTCATCCGCCACGCCGAGCTGGTAATTGCCCCATTTGAGATGTTTCCATTTGTGCAGTTCATCAAGGTTTGCGCTTACCATTTGCTTAAGATCGGTGGCTATCAGGTTTATCTGACGGTCATCGCGCGGACGCGCGAGAACAGTCGTATCCATTGTGAGAGCCGCGGGAAACACAAAGCCGCCGTTGTAATCGGTATGCTCGCCTATAAGGTTAACCCTTCCGGGTGACTTGAAAATGCGTATCCCGTCGCTTTTGCCTCCGAAATAGGATAAAAAGGTTTCGATTAACTCCCGGTACATAATAAAAACCTCCTACGCTCCATGAGCCTTTTTTTGCAGGAATTTCCGATATGCGTTTTTTAACTCGACGGCCTTTTCTTCAGGCGCGGTTGTGTTACAGTGAGCCCAAACTCCTGTTTCACTTGATGCGTTGAATTTCTGCTTATCTTTCGATCTCATCGGCGGAAAAAATTCTATATGAAAATGGTAATAGTCCGACGTTTCAGGCCCGTTTACCGGGTTCTGATGCATGCACATCATGTACGGGAACTGGGTGTCAAACAATGAATCAAGCATCCCGACCGTTTCGCGGATTGTTTTTGCAAGACTCTTTTTTTCCGTTTCGCTCATTTCGGCCAGGTTTTGCCTGTGATTTTTCGAAATAATATAGACGCCGTACGGATATTCTACAAAAAACGGGAGAACAACTGAAAAGCAATCGTTTTCAAAAATAACGCGCTTTCCGAAATCATGTTCCTCTTTAAGGAAACGGCACATCAGGCATTCCCCGTTGTTTTCATAGTATTCGCTGCACGCTTCGAGTTCAAGCTCAATTTTTTTCGGGATAAACGGGTAACCGTATATCTGGCCATGGGGATGCGGCATTGTAACTCCGACAACCTCGCCGCGGTTTTCAAAGATAAAAACATACTTTATTTTTTCATCTTTCGAAAGCTCAATGAACCTCTCGGTCCATAAATTTACAAGTTTATAAACATGCTCTTCCGGAAGTTCGGGAAGCGTAACCGTATGCTGCGGTGAATACAGGATAACCTCACACTTGCCGTATGCTTCGCCAGTCCTGAAAAAAGTATTTGCCACCGGATCAGGTTCGGGGGGATTTTGGGACAATGCGGGAAAATCATTGTCGTATTTGTAAACCTCATATTCGGGAACATTCCCGGAACCGGGACAGAACGGGCACCAGTCTTTCGGCATCTGGGGCCTGTCCTGCCTGTGCGACGCAATCATTACCCAATCCTTAATAAACGGATGCCATCTGAGTTCAGCCATAACGGCCTCCTTTCGAAAGTTTTGCTCGGTGTTTAAAGGTTCCAAGCATATTCTATTATTGCGGGTACTTTTTGTAAATGGTACAATGTTTTTGGAATATGGAATAATGTTGTCAGGGTAAATATGCTTGAAAAATATTATTTCAGCAAATACAACCAGACCGATTTAAATGTATACCGCTGCGGAATACAAAAATGCAAGCCGGAATATACATGGGGTCCCGGTGTGCGCGATCACTTCATCGTTCACTATATATTAAGCGGAGCAGGTACTTTTTCGGTGCAAAATAAATCATACCGCCTCTGCGCGCGTGATGGTTTTGTTATTTTCCCCGATCAGCTTGTAACATACTCCGCCGATAAAGATAATCCGTGGACATACTCGTGGGTTGGTTTCCACGGCTTAAAAGCCGAATCATATCTTATAAAAGCAGGGTTTTCAAAAGATGATCCCGTTTTCACGTATGAAAAAGACGAAAAGCTTTCCGACTGCTTAAACAGCATGATATCATGCGCAAGGCTCAGTACGCCTTCCGAACTGATGCTTCTAGGATACCTTTATATATTCCTGTCGCTTTTGATTGACAACGGCAGGCGGGAAACCGCTCAAAACCCCGGTGCAGGTAATCACGACAAGTATATACGGCGCGCAATTGAATTTATATCGAAGAATTATTCCGGAGAAATTTCAATCCACGATCTCGCATCCCGGTTGGGTATTGACCGCAGTTTCTTATATACCGTTTTCATAAAGCATCTTAACATGTCACCGCAGGATTTTCTAATAAGGTTCAGGATAGACCGCGCTGTTGAATTAATGGAAAACACTTCCCTGTCAATAGGCGATATCTCACGTTCGGTAGGATATGACGACCCGCTGCACTTTTCGAAAATATTCAGGAAGAAAAAGGGGATTTCCCCGAGTTTGTTCAGGAAACAACTTGCTGCAAACCAAACCCACTAAAAACGGTCAGCTCACGAATTCCCCGTTTGCAAGGTTTATATAAACGAGCCAATACCCGCTCATATCGCCGTACTCGGGATTACTTACACCCACCCATCTGCATATTTTTTCAAAAGGTTTTCCGTCAGCGTCGTCCTTTGCGGGTATTCCCAGAACGAAATAATTCATTCTGTTCCTGTCCGACCGGTAAATGCCGGCAATAAGATGCCTGTATTTAAACAGCCCGACAAGTATTTTGGGATTCGCAAAAAGCGGGATTTTCATATTGCACGCAAAAAGAATATTGCTGAGTTTAGCAAGATCGTTTATTTTGTACCATACGTAATCATGTCTCGGATTCAGGAAAGGCTCTGTTTTCTCAAACGTTTCTTTCAATTTTCGTTCCAGGCTCAATGCGTCAATTTTGTTTTTACCGTCATAGTCCGGATCCCTGACGGGAGCTTCAACAGCGCTTTTTTCACTTTCACCGTTCAATAAAAATTCTTTTTCATGTTTTTCAACCCTGACGGGTTCTTTTCTCAATAACCGCTGCCTTATCGATTCATCCCACGCACCGGCTTTGCCGCAAATTCCAATCATAGGCAGAAAAATTCTATCCCTGTGCTCCGCGGCAATCAATATGTACCTGATATTTTCCGGAGCCATACCCAACGAACGAATCGCCTCGTAATCAAGATTTCTCCTGAAAATACCGTTCATGTGGCTTACATCCAGATTTCCGGCACGCAATACGCCTATTTCATTGTTTTTTTCATATATCAATATAACCGTATAAGGGGCTGTCCCCTCTCTTAACCGCCTAATCTGCAAAGACAGCGTAATCCCGTTCCTGTTTCCTTCAAACCGTGCGAAACCCTCCGGCGCGCCCTGGATGCCGAAACCCGGGTCCAGTTCCTCCAGAATCACATACTTTTTATAATATCCCGCAGGTACCATTTGTAACCACCGCCCATATTTTCTTCAATAAATTATATGCCGGGCAATAAAAAATAAGCCTTGTATTTTGTACAAGACTTAACCTGCATAACGTTTTATGAGAATCAGGGAATTGAAGGATATTATCGGGCTTCGATATGCCCCGTAAGATTTGCAACTATATTTGAAAGAGCAATAAACTGCTCTACGGACAGTTCCTCGCCTCGCACGTTATCATCCAAATTCAGCGACGCCAACATTATCCGCGCTTCTTCCTTTTTAAGCTCAAAATCGTTGGAACCGCTTATCGCGTTCAGCAAAGTTTTTCTTCGCTTTGAGAATGCCGCACGTACGCATTGAAAGAAAATATTTTTATTAATAATTGAGTTCAAATATTTTCCGTTCGGGGTTATTCTTACCACCGCCGAGTCGACTTCCGGCTTTGGTATAAAACACTGGCGCGAAACGGTAAACAATACCTTTATATCACCCGCTGCCTGAACTCCGACCGATAATGCCCCGTAGTCTTTGCTTCCCGGTTTTGAGGTCATCCGCACGGCTACTTCTTTCTGAACCATAAAAATCATTCTTTCAGCGGGGAAGTCGCTTTCAAGAAACAACATAATTACCGGGGTCGTTATATAATACGGAAGATTTGAAACAACTTTGACGGTTCCGTCCCAATCGGCCGCAAGCGAACGAATGTCGGTTTTCAGAATGTCTTTATTTATTATAGTTACATTGTTAAAACCGCCTGTGGTTTCTTCAAGCGCTGGTATAATTCTCCGGTCGATTTCCACGGCAGCCACTTTTCCGGCTCTGCCGGCGAGAGCAACAGTAAGGGCGCCGATCCCCGGGCCGACTTCGATAACAAAATCGTTACCGTTTATTTCCGCGGCGTCAACAATCTTTCTGATTATGTTAATATCGGTAAGAAAGTTCTGACCCAATTGTTTTGACAACCGGATATTATATTTTTTCAATATTTCGTTTGTGTTAATCACAGAGATTCTCCCGAAAAATCTGTTAAAAACCGTACCGGAACAAAGTTTCGTTCCGGTACTGATTTTAACGCTTTTACTTTTTGCATCAGCGCGTTATTTCTTTGAATAAGTATTATTCTTCCAGCGGGTGTCATTTTGTTCTTTCAAAATATACACCTTGACTTTTTTCTTGCCCCACTTGGCAACAGCTTCCCTTGAGTCGAGATAAACATCAATAAGATTACCCTTTACCGCGCTCCCGATATCGCCCGCAATCGCAAACCCGTAATCCGGCGCACTGCCCACGACTTCTACGTATACTTTCGTATACAGCGGTATTACCTTAGGATCAACGGCAATTATTCCTTCCCTTGCCTTCAACCCCGTGTAGCATACTCCGAATTCGGGGTGATCAGGATGTTTTCCCGTATCCGCGTAAGACGAAGTATATGCGGTCGCATTCATTTCGATAACTTTTGAATACCTGACGACATCACCGCGTGATGTTTTGAAATTCGGAACAGTTCCGAATTCAACAATTTCATCAACCGGATCACTAATTACCTTTTCATTCAGAAAATCTTTCGAGACGATTCTCCCGTCTTCATAAGTAAGTTTGTAATATTTCTCAAGAATTCCGTTAGCGCCCGCCTGTACTATCTTTTGCTCGCCGCGGTTCATGTTTTCGTTCGGAACCTGGACAACCGCATACGGAATCGGTTCGGTTTCGGTATGCTGTTCCTCTTTTACGCGTATGATCCTGATATCCATTCCGGCTTCAATCGGATCATTCAATGACCTTTTGTATATTTTATCGAGAGGCCCCAAAACAATTCCATTTGCCCGGATTGTTTCGCCTATAGTATCATAGTATGTCATAACCTGTGTTGAGCGGCCTTCAACATGGATTGTTACAGGTACCGCGCGTTTTATCCGTATTTCCTCAACGGTATCGTCCGACAGCTTATGCCCAAGCGGAACGCTTACATAATCATATGACTCAACAAGAATGCCTACCTGTTCGAAAACCGTTTCCACATCATTTCCCATTGTTTTTACTTGTATATCCGTATCCCCGTCAATAATTTTCAGTTCTTTCTTTAAAGAGTCGTAAACAAGAAATCCAACGGAAACAGACATGGACAAGACAACAACCAGGACAAGAATTCGTCTAAGGATTATGCTGCGTTTTAAATAACTCAGCAATATAATATCCATTCTCAACTTCCTTTCATTTTACCCGATAAAACGTTCCTCCCAAAATGCCTTACCGGTTGTTCCCGGTTTTTAAGCCGGGCATATCCGGTTCACAATGCCCTTTTCTCTTTTTTTATAAAGCACTGCCCGGCCGGATACTTGTGCAATTTATTCCGATTTTTCTGCCTCACTTTCCCTCACATGGATACTTAAGCTAACTTATAATAACCTATTATCCACGTATTGTCAACTTGTCATGCAACACATTGGTTACAATAGCTGCAGTATATCGAATTATTCTAATAATATGATTTTTATTAAGCAGTTAAAACAGGGCGGCAGGTATTCACCTCATTCAATGGCAGGGCGGCAGCCGTAAGCGCTGTCATATAAATAATAACCAAAATACAATAATATAAACACTCCGCTTATAAACCGGGGAATAATTCATAAGTGCTTAAAAACCCAAAATGAAACTTCACGGCATATTAAATAAAATATTTGCACAATCTCCTGATTAAGGGTATGATAAATTATACCGGAAATATTATTAATCCGAAAATTATATAAGGGCTGCTAAAAGGTGGTTGTATTTTGAAACGTATACCGAAACTGGTTTTAAGCATCATATCGATCTTATTATTGGTCGGTTTGGATCAGGTGACAAAAAAACTGGCCGAGATAAATCTTGCGGGCAAAGGGACAATACCCGTGCTTGGAAATTTTCTGGTACTTAATTATATAACCAACCGCGGAGGGTTCCTGTCATTCGGAAGCGGCATCAGCAATTTCATGTGGCATGTTTTCTTTATTATACTGCCCCTTGTATCATTGATAGCAATCTCAATCTTTATAATCATTAAAAAAAGGAACGACGCGTATTTCCTGTCCTTTTGGGTATTTTTCACCAGCGGCGGGGTCGGAAATATAATAGACAGGATTCTTTACGGGGAAGTGAGGGATTTCCTCAACATAGGAATCGGTTCTTTAAGAACAGGCATTTTTAACGTTGCAGACATATACCTGAATGTTTTTGCCCTTCTGGTAGTGCTTATATATATATTCCGAAAAAAAGGCAAAAGCGAAATATCATAATTCGTAAAAATATGGAGGGTTTTATGGCTATTCTTGTTACGGGCGGTGCCGGTTACATAGGCAGCCATACATGTGTCGAACTGCTTGATGCGGGATACGAAGTCATCGTTGTAGACAACCTCTCAAACAGCAAAGAAGAATCACTAAAAAGAGTCCGTGAAATCACGGGAAAACCTGTTAAGTTTTATAAAGCCGACCTTCTGGACAGACAGGCTGTAAATGAAATATTCAAAAACGAACCGATAGAAGCGGTTATGCATTTCGCAGGTTTGAAAGCTGTCGCCGAATCGGTTTCCATGCCTTTGAGGTATTACCACAACAACATTACCGGAACGCTCACACTGCTCTATGTTATGCAGTTACATAATGTGAAAAAAATCGTTTTCAGTTCTTCTGCTACGGTATACGGAAATCCCCATACAGTCCCGATTACGGAAGATTTTCCGCTTAGCGCGGTAAATCCGTACGGGCAGAGCAAACTGATAATCGAACGTATATTGTCCGATCTGTATAATTCGGAACCCGGCTGGAACATTGCGATACTTAGATATTTTAACCCGACAGGAGCGCATCCGAGCGGCAGGATCGGAGAGGATCCGAACAGAATTCCGAATAATCTTTTCCCGTATATTACACAGGTTGCTGTCGGGAAATTAAAAGTGCTTAATGTCTACGGCAGTGATTATGATACTCCTGACGGAACCGGAATAAGGGATTACATCCATGTCGTCGACCTTGCCGCGGGGCATATCAAAGCGCTGCAGAAACTTAACGAAAATCCCGGGATTGTTGTATATAACCTGGGTACCGGAAGAGGATATTCAGTACTCGAAGTTGTTAACACTTTCTCAAAAGTAACAGGAATAAATATCCCGTTCAGGTTTGCCGAACGAAGGCCCGGTGATATTGCGACAAGTTTTGCCGATCCGTCAAAAGCCAAAAATGAACTTGGCTGGACCGCAAAATACGGACTTGACGAAATGTGTGCCGATGCATGGCGCTGGCAGCAGAATAATCCCGATGGTTACAAATAGCATAAGGCTTCCGGCCGGCGGCAAGATTTACTAATTCCCATCCGCTGTGCTATAATTTGATTTGGTATGACATACATTTCAGCAATAAGGAGGAATATATATGCAGTTTTTTGATGTCATTGATACCAGGTGCAGCATTCGCTCTTATAAACCCGATCCCGTTGAACCTGAAAAACTTAATAAAATACTGGAGGCTGCCGCAAAAGCTCCAACTGCGAGAAACATGCAGGCATTTAAAATAATTGTAGTAAAAACGGCCGGTCATGAGAACGAACTGAAAAAAATATATTCACCGGATTGGTTCGTTGAAGCTCCTTATGTTCTATGTGTCTGTGCGATGAAGGATATTTATGAAGCCCGGAAAGGCCACAGGGACTTTTCAGAAATAGATGCCGCAATCGTTATGGATCATATCGTACTGGCAGCTACTGCCCTTGGCCTCGGAACATGCTGGATCGGAGCATTTAATGCCGACGCCGCGCGCGAAGTATTAAAACTTAACAGCAATCTTGAACCGATTATTTTTACTACGCTCGGTTATACGAAACCGCCTGTTACAAGGCGCCAAAAGAAACCTGTTGAAGAACTCGTCGTATATTGGAACTAAAAGTTAAACCCGATGCCGTGCGTTTAACCGGGACGCAAAGCGGAAACACTAATGCAGCAGTAAAAAATCAGGAGACAGTACGACGTGTTCCGCATAATGACAGTGCCGAAAAAACGCATAAGCGCAAGGTTTTTCAGTTGTATTTTATTATTTGTAATTGCATGCGCAATAACCGTATATGTCCTGTATAACCCCCCATATCCGGGAGTGGCCGATCAGGGCGATTTTCAAAGGGTTATGGGGGTTGCAGGTCTTCTCATGGACGCTGATTCCGATTCGTATTTTTTCCGCTATGTTGTAAAAGAATATGATATGGTCGGTATAAATCCCCTTCGGCTTGCCGGGATAATACCGACAACGAGCATGATATATCCCATAGCCGCGGCAAAACTCATCTGCCTGACAGCCGGGATGAATGTTTTTAATACTCATATCCTTTCGGCCGTTTACTGCCTGATGTATATATCGTCGATATTATTATGCCTTAACCTGCTCGAAATAAAGAAAGAGTCAACATTTATTTTTTGCGGGTTGATTTCGCTGTTCATACTACTGGACGGCAATTACCTGATCTGGTTCAACAGCCTGTACGGGGAACCGATGATGATTATTGGCATGCTTATATTCGCGGCTTCCTGTTTGTATTTAATTAAAAGCGAAAAACCGGGTATAAAAGAGCTTGCATTGCTGTTTTTTTCATCGCTTCTTTTCATTGGAGCGAAACTTCAGTGCATATCAGCACTTCCTTTGGTTGTTTTCATAATCGTCAGAATTGTATTCGCAAAAAAAGAAATTTTCCATATCGGAAAAACGCGTCTTTATGTTTTCCTGCCGGCAATTCTGCTTATTTACTACTGCGGCGGCATATATGTTGACCTCAATAATACCTGCGGCAAAGATACCAAATACAATTCCGTTTTTTACGGCATATTAAAAAATTCCGAAAACCCGGAAAAAGACCTCGAAATGCTCGGACTACCGGCCGACCTCGCGGTTGAAGCAGGAAAACATGCTTACCTTCCGGCCGAAGAATATGAAAAATATGTACCGTGGTCGGAAATTACGGAAAAGGAGTTCTACCGGAAAATAAGCAACATTAAGCTGTTAAAATTCTATATTCTGAACCCCCGAAGGCTAATAAAAGGATTGGAATACACAGCATCCCAAAGCTTTCAAACCCAAAGCTTTCTCGGCAAATATGAAAAAGGCGCGGTAAGCGGTTATACGTATGAATTTAAAAGGTTTACGTTATGGTCCGATTTCAGGAACGGGTATTTCCCAAAAAGACTGGTTTTTATCATCGCATTTGCAGCCGCAGTATTGTCTGTTTCGGTCTTTGAATATATGAAGCATAAATCCGACTTGCGTTATCGCTTAAAAATTGAACTTTTTTGGGTTGCTACAGGCATTGGCCTCCTGCAGTTCCCGATGCCCTATGTCGGAAACGGTGAAGCCGATACGGCAAAGCAGTTGTTCCTTTTCAATTTTATATTTGATATTCTTGTTATTGCCGCGTGCGTATCGGTCTTTTCTGTTATAGGGAAAATCAGTTTAAAAAGCAAAACGGGCATACGCCGCCAATAAGCTAAATGCTGTTTATTACACTGCCGAGAACCTTTCCGATTGAATCGTGGATAACGATATTAGCTATACTGTCGTACGGCGTCGACGACTTGTTAATTAATACGAGCCTGTCACCGTTATAATAATCAATCAGCCCGGCGGCCGGGTAAACCGCAAGGGATGTGCCTCCCACAATAAGCATATCTGCCTTCGCAATATGCGATATTGATTTATTCAGGACACGCATATCGAGGCTTTCTTCATACAGGGTAACATCCGGCCTAACAATGCCTCCGCATTTTTCGCAGGCAGGATATGGTCCGGAACACGACATGACGTATTCGAGATCATATTTCTTTCCGCATTTCATACAGTAATTCCTGTATATCGAGCCGTGAAGCTCAAGAACCTCCTTGCTTCCTGCAGCCTGGTGCAATCCGTCGATATTCTGCGTTATTACCGCCTTCAATATCCCTTTCTGCTCCAGCTTCGCAAGGGCAATGTGCGCATTATTCGGCTTTGCGTCGGGGTATATCATATGGTTTTTATAAAAATCATAAAATGTTTCAGGTTCGGAAATAAAAAAAGAATGGCTGAGAATTACTTCAGGCGGCCGCCCGTAATTTTTTATCGTATTGTAAATACCGCTTTCGCTCCTGAAATCGGGAATATTGCTTTCGGTTGACACACCGGCTCCGCCGAAAAAAACGACATAGCGGCTGCTTAAGATCATTTCCGTCAATTTCTCAATAACCATTCAAAATTCCTCCCGAAAATATGAATTTCAGCAGCTAACTATTTTGAATAAGCCTTACAACACATCCTCCGGCCAACATCTTCGCAAGCTCCATCGAATCTTTCGGCGCTGCGGTCAGGACTATTCCCCCGCGGGCCAGGTCCCCGGCCTGATGAAAGTCGGAACCGGATATCATTTTAAGGTTGTGTTTCTTCGCGTATTCAACTGCCTTTTCATTGTGTGACTCATGCCTTGGGTTGCCGTTATATACTTCAATTCCGTCAAGATATTCGGGTTTTTCCGGAAAAACGGCAGCTCTGAATGGATGAGCCTGATATATCATAATTGAGGTTCCATGTATATAT
>JAAYXD010000216.1 GCA_012516065.1 Clostridiaceae bacterium | reverse complement strand
TAATTATTTCTTCAAGGCTTGCACATTTCTTTTTTTCGTGCTATTTTACACTTAGTCGTTTCCATTTGTAGGCCTTTTTCTTTTTTTGCCTACCAAAGGTCTTTCAGGTCTCATTTCTTTCATACTTAGTTAACAGAGCCTATTTATTGTTCATTTATATGTTTTATCCCCATCGCTTGCAAAATTGAAACAAGCATGCAGCCTGTTCGAAATTGCCGGGCAATTTCTCCCGTTATTTTAACACACTCACAACTAAAGCCGCAATAAAAAGGAAATGGCCGTTTTCGGCCATTTCCTATCATATCATATACTAGTGTTCAACTGTAACCGCTGCTTCATTTTTCGCTTTACTGACCGGGAAAATATCCTTTCCGCCTGAATCGTCGCTGTCCTTTTTCAACGACGGATATCTTACCAATGCGGTTCCTATCACCTGATCCATTGAAGAAACCGGTATCAGCCTTACCTTCTCACGGACATTGGACGGTATCTGTTCAATATCCTTTTTATTTTCTTTCGGATACAGCACAATGTCGATACCGGCTCTTTGAGCCGCGAGGACTTTTTCTCTCAAACCGCCGACAGGCAGGACCTTTCCTCTTAATGTAATCTCCCCGGTCATAGCCACATTCTTCTTTACAGGAATCCCGGTAAGCGCAGAAATCATCGCAATTGCAAGGGTTATACCCGCCGAAGGCCCGTCTTTCGGTATCGCTCCTTCGGGAACGTGAATGTGCATATCGTATTTTTTGTGAAAGTCCCTGTCAATTCCAATGGCTTCCGCTATCGAACGCACATAGCTTCTTGCAATTCTTGCCGATTCTTTCATTACGTCACCAAGCTGTCCTGTCAGTTCCAAAGTGCCGTCTCCGGGCATAATATTCACTTCTATCGACAGCGTATCGCCTCCCACGGGCGTCCATGCCAGACCGCGGGCTATACCAATCTCATCGCGGTCATTAGCCATATCATACAAATATTTTTTGCTCCCGAGGTATTTTGTCAGGTTTTTTTGCGTTATTCGGGCGGTTTTTTTCTCACCCGATACTATATTCCTGGCTACTTTACGGCATACGGCGGATATCTGGCGTTCCAGATTTCTTACTCCGGCTTCTCGCGTGTAATAGTTAATAATATCCCTCACGGCGCCTTCTTCAAAACGTATCCGGCCCGGCTGAAGACCGTGGTTTATTATCTGCTTCGGAATAAGATGCCTTACTGCTATCTGTATTTTTTCCTGCTCAATATATCCCGGTATCTCGATTATTTCCATCCTGTCGAGAAGCGGTCTGGGTATCGTATCCTTGTTATTGGCTGTTGTTATAAACATCACGTCCGAAAGATCGAACGGTATTTCAAGGTAATGATCCCTGAATTCCTTATTCTGTTCCCCGTCAAGAACCTCAAGCATTGCGGAAGCAGGATCACCCCTGAAATCACTTGACATTTTATCTATTTCATCAAGGAGAATCAAAGGATTTTTTGAGCCTGCCTGCTTGACGGCACTAATTATCCTGCCCGGCAAAGCGCCGACGTAAGTCCGCCTGTGTCCCCTGATTTCGGCTTCGTCCCTTACTCCTCCGAGAGACATTCGGACATAATTCCGGTTCAGCGCCTTTGCGATAGAGCGCGCGATAGAAGTCTTGCCCACGCCGGGAGGTCCGACAAGGCAGATAATCGGCCCATGAAGGCCATTTTTCAGCTTCCTTATTGCGAGGTATTCTATAATTCGCTCCTTTACCTGTTCCAATCCGTAATGATCTTCATTCAGAACTTTCTCGGCATTGACGAGGTCAAGGTTTTCTTCCGTTTTTTTATTCCACGGCATTTCAATAATCCAATCGAGATACGTGCGGATTACACCGCTCTCGGCCGACATCGAGTGCATTTTCGACAGCCTGTCCAGTTCTTTCAGCGCCTTTTTCTCAGCTTCTGTAGGGAGCCCGGCTTTTGCTATTTTTTCACGGTACTCTTCTATTTCGTTGTTTTCCGGATCCTCTTCGCCAAGTTCATTTCGTATTACCTTTAATTGTTCCCTCAGGTAATACTCCTTTTGACTTTTATCAATCCGCTGCCGCACCTTGTTGTTGATATTCCGTTCAACCTCAAGTATCTCGATTTCGGTTATCAGCAGTTCCAGTAATTTTTCCAGGCGTTTTCTTGGTGAAATCTCATTCAGAATGCTTTGCTTCTGTTCGAGTTTTAAAACCATATTTGCCGCGATTACATCAGAAAGTCTCGCGTAATCTTCCATCGAAGTAACTGAAAATGTAGTATCCGAAGGGATGCGGTTCGTAAGCTTCGCATACTTCTCAAAATTGCTGATAACCTGCCTGATTAATGCTTCAATTTCAGGTTTTTTCGGCAGTGATTTCGGGTTCGGGCATACTTTCAGGCGAACTTTATAGTACTGCTCGCATGGTATGTGCTCAATGATGCGCGCCCGTTCCAGACCTTCCACGAGAACCCGGATAGTGTCGCCGGGAAGCCGCAGAAGCTGCTTTATCTTCGCAATCGTGCCCACCGGATATATATCATTGTAATCCGGCTCTTCGAGACCCGGATCTTTTTGTGCGCAAAGGAGTATAATTTGATCCTTCATCATTGCCTCGTCCAAAGCTTTCACTGATTTTGTCCGGCCGACGTCAAAATGAAGAATCATATGCGGAAACACAACAAGCCCGCGCAGTGGCAAAAGCGGCATTATTAGTGTTTTTGTATCGTTCTTTTCCTGTGACATTACCAATCAAATCCTTTCAATGCATTACCCGTGTTTTGGTTTCAGGTATTCCAAAAACCTGTAAATTACTTTTTTATATTTCGAGTATTTAAGGCTTTTTCGGCCCAAAACCGCTGAAGAATAACAGCAAGATTTTTCAGCAGCCTGTTTGTTTCAATATAAACAAATACGGCTGCTATGTACTGAAAAGACACCGGTTTACTGCATTGCGATAAGCATGTCCAATTTTTATGTATAGTTATTATACTCTACGCACTGCCTTATTTCAATGTTTTATTATGGATGAAAGGGTGGTTATTGGCGGATGGGTTAAGGTGCAGATTTCAGGTGATTGATATCGGATTGAAACGAACTAATACTAAAGGAAGCGAAAGATGATTTCTTTCGCTTCCCAGTCAAATTTACTTTATAATGTCGGCAACACGGCCGGCTCCGACCGTTCTTCCGCCTTCGCGTATTGAGAAGGTCTGGCCTTTTTCCATAGCTATAGGTGTTATAAGAGAAATAGTCATCGTAACATTGTCGCCCGGCATAACCATTTCAGTGCCCTCGGGGAGCTTAATTGAGCCGGTAACGTCGGTTGTTCTGAAGAAGAACTGCGGACGGTATCCGTTAAAGAACGGGGTGTGTCTTCCGCCTTCTTCCTTGGTCAGAACGTATACTTCAGCGGTAAATTCCGTATGCGGGGTAATTGATCCGGGTTTCGCCAGAACCATTCCTCTTTCGATTTCATTACGCTGCACGCCTCTTAACAGAGCACCGATGTTGTCTCCTGCCTGTGCCCGATCCAAAAGCTTTCTGAACATTTCAACACCGGTAACGACAGTCTTTCTTGCTTCATCTCTGAGCCCGACAATTTCAACTTCGTCGCCGACTTTAAGCGTTCCTCTTTCAACTCTGCCGGTAGCAACGGTTCCACGGCCTGTGATTGTGAAGACGTCTTCAACCGACATAAGGAACGGGAGATCTATATCGCGTTCAGGTGTCGGGATATAGGCATCAACTTCTTTCATCAGTGCAAGAATTGATGCGTATTTCGGATCAGACGGATCTTTCGAATCGCATTCCAGCGCTTCAAGAGCCGAACCGCGGACAATGGGAATTTCGTCGCCGGGGAAGCCATATTCACTAAGAAGTTCTCTTAATTCCATTTCAACAAGCTCAATAAGCTCTTCATCGTCTACCTGGTCACATTTATTAAGATATACAACAATGTAATTGACGCCAACCTGGTGTGCCAGAAGAATATGCTCACGTGTTTGAGGCATCGGACCGTCTGCTGCCGAAACAACAAGAATCGCGCCATCCATCTGGGCGGCACCGGTAATCATGTTCTTAACGTAGTCCGCATGGCCCGGGCAGTCCACATGGGCATAATGGCGATTTTCGGTTTCATATTCGACATGAGCGGTATTAATCGTAATACCTCTTTCCTTTTCTTCAGGCGCTGAGTCAATCTGTGCATAATCTTTAACTTCAATTTTTTCGTTTGTAAGGGCCAATACTTTCGTAATTGCTGCTGTTAAAGTGGTCTTACCATGGTCAACGTGACCAATTGTACCAATGTTAACATGGGGTTTTGTTCTTTCGAATTTAGCTTTTGCCATCGAAATTCTCCTCCTTACACACAGTTAAAAACTGTTGATAATTATAAATTTATAAATAGTTTTGATTAAATTTAACCTGTCTTGCATGTCTTGCAACCGGTATAAATAATATTATACTAACATGTCTTTACTGTCAATGCAATTCCCCCG
This sequence comes from Clostridiaceae bacterium, assembly GCA_012516065.1. Taxonomy (GTDB): domain Bacteria; phylum Bacillota; class Clostridia; order DSM-8532; family DSM-8532; genus DTU069. The sequence goes on along the minus strand of JAAYXD010000216.1, from coordinate 11,576 downwards.
AATCCGGCGTTATCCCGCTGGTAATCCTTTCCTGTATGCTCTTTGGTACTTCGGAGTAATGATCGAACTGCATTGAATAGACGGCTCTCCCCTGTGAGCGTGACCTGAGTTCCGTCGCATAGCCGAACATCTCACTCAGCGGTACGAATGCCGTAATTACCTGTGCTCCCGCACGCGCTTCCATACCTTCAATGCGACCGCGCCGTGAATTCAAATCCGCTATGATATCTCCGAGATAATCTTCGGGTGTCGTCACTTCAACCTTCATAATAGGCTCGAGTAAAACCGGATCGGCTTTCTTCATCGCTTCCTTGAAAGCAATCGAACCTGCTATCTTGAACGCGAGTTCCGATGAATCCACCTCGTGGTATGAACCGTCGACAAGCCTTACTTTTACGTCGATAACCTGGTAACCGGCAATAACTCCCGTGTTCATGGCATCCCTGATTCCCGCGTCAACCGCCGGGATATATTCTTTCGGAATAACGCCTCCGACTATTGCGCTTTCGAATTCATAGCCCGAACCCGGGGGCAGCGGTTCAACCTCTATCCAGCAGTGCCCGTATTGACCGTGTCCGCCGGTCTGGCGAACAAACCTTCCTTCCGCCTTTACGGGTTTGCGTATTGTTTCTTTATAAACAACCTGAGGTTTTCCGATATTCGCTTCGACTTTAAATTCCCTTAACATGCGGTCCACAATAATTTCCAGATGAAGCTCGCCCATACCGGAAATAATCGTCTGGCCGGTTTCATTGTTTGTCGACACCCTGAAAGTGGGATCTTCTTCCGCCATCTTTTGAAGAGCAATCGCCATTTTATCCTGTCCCGCTTTTGTTTTCGGTTCGATTGCCACATTAATAACGGGTTCGGGAAACTCCATCGACTCAAGGATAATCGGATGCTCCTCATCACAGAGCGTATCCCCGGTCGTCGTGAATTTCAGGCCGACAGCCGCAGCTATATCCCCTGCGTATACCGCCTGGACTTCTTCCCTGTGATTGGCATGCATCAGAAGGATTCTTCCTATCCGTTCCCGTTTGCCTTTGGTTGAATTAAGCACATACGAGCCTGCATTGAGCGTTCCCGAATATACGCGGAAATAGGCCAGCCTTCCGACGTACGGATCTGTCATAATCTTGAACGCAAGCGCTGAAAACGGGGCATTATCATCCGCGTGGCGCTCCGCTTCTTCATGTTCGTCCGCATCATCCGAAAGCAATCCTCTTACGGGAGGCACATCCAGCGGGGAAGGCAAATAAGCGACAATACAGTCGAGAAGCTTTTGGACACCCTTGTTTTTATATGAAGAACCGCATGTTACCGGAATAACGCTGACATTAATAGTCGCTTTGCGTATTCCGCTCATAAGCTCTTCCTTCGTAATTTCTTTGCCTTCGACGTATTTTTCCATAAGCTGTTCGTCCTGATCCGCAACAGCTTCAACCAGCCTGTTATAATATTCCTCGGCAATTTCCTTCATGTCTTCGGGAATATCCTGTTCTTCAATTACCTTTCCCAGGTCATCACGATAGTAGTATGCTTTCATCTCCACGAGATCGATAATTCCCTGGAAATTCTCTTCCTTCCCTATCGGCAGTTGAATGGGAACCGCATTAGCCTTAAGCCTCTCTTTCATCATTTTGATGCAGTTGAAGAAATCGGCGCCCCTGATGTCCATTTTATTAACGTATGCAATTCTGGGAACCCTGTATTTATCAGCCTGACGCCATACGGTTTCGGACTGGGGCTCAACTCCGCCTTTAGCGCAAAACAAAGCCACAGCCCCATCGAGTACACGAAGCGAACGCTCAACTTCCACAGTAAAGTCAACGTGGCCAGGTGTATCTATTAGATTGATCCTCGTGCCTTTCCACTGGGCAGTGGTTGCAGCGGACGTTATTGTAATACCTCTTTCCTGTTCCTGTTCCATCCAATCCATGGTTGCAGCGCCTTCATGGACTTCTCCCATCTTATGAACGCGCCCGGTATAGAACAGAATACGTTCTGAAGTAGTTGTCTTGCCTGCATCAATATGCGCCATTATGCCTATATTGCGTGTATTTGCCAGGCTAAATTCTCGAGGCATCAATGCCCTCCTTCCAATAGTCTTGCATGCGATTACCACCTGTAATGAGCAAACGCCTTATTAGCCTCTGCCATCTTATGGGTATCTTCTTTCTTTTTAACGGCATTACCGGTATTGTTTGCCGCGTCCAGAATTTCCGCCGCCAATTTTGCGCTCATTGTACGCTCGCTTCTTTGACGCGCATAATTAACAAGCCAGCGAAGCCCAAGAGCCTGCTTTCTTTCCGGACGGACCTCCACAGGAACCTGGTATGTGGCGCCGCCTACACGTCTCGCTTTTACTTCCAGAACAGGCATTATATTATTGAGCGCCTGCTCAAACACTTCCAGCGGTTCTTTTCCCGTTTTTTCCCTTACGGTTTCGAAAGCGCTGTAAACTATTTTTTGCGCCACACCTTTTTTGCCGTCAAGCATAACATTGTTTATGAGTTTTGTCACAACTTTGTCGTTATAAATAGGATCGGGCAGTACATCCCGTTTTGGTACATGTCCTCTTCTTGGCACTTTCCTTCCCTCCTTGCATGATAACTGTCGGGCCGGATAACCCGAGTATCACAGGTACTCGTCCCAAATCTTACGGAACGTGAGTGCTCAGCAGTTGTATAATAGCTATCAATAATCTATATGCAACGCGCTGAAGCACGCGCAGTATCCTGTTATTGTTTTCAGATTCGGCTAAATTTATGCCTTATTTCTTTGGTCTTTTAGCCCCGTACTTTGAACGGCCCTGCATTCTGTTTGCCACACCGGCTGTGTCAAGAGTCCCGCGGATTATGTGATAACGTACGCCCGGGAGGTCTTTTACACGTCCTCCGCGTATTAACACAACGCTGTGCTCCTGCAGGTTGTGCCCGATACCCGGGATGTAAGCAGTCACTTCAATCTGGTTTGTAAGGCGTACCCTTGCAACTTTGCGAAGTGCGGAATTCGGTTTTTTCGGCGTTGTTGTTTTAACAACCGTGCAAACGCCGCGCTTCTGCGGGCTTGAAATAGCAATAGGACGCTTTTTCAGTGTATTCATGCCAACTTGAAGCGCCGGGGAATCAGACTTTCCGGTTACTTTCTTTCTTCCCTTTCTGACCAGTTGGTTAAAGGTCGGCATCTGTTTCACCTCCTTATAAAATACGTTTCCCGTATTGCCCAATATATGAAAAATGAAAAGCCATACGGCGTTTTTGGGCAAAAAATAATATTTATATATTAATCCTATAAATAAAAGCTGGGCAAAAATCGTTTGTATCTTATATCTGTTCTTTTAGTATAGCGGCAACTGCAGTTCCTACATCAATTCCGCATGCCTTTCCCAAAATTTTCATGCTTTCGGCTTCTATTATGTTAATTCCTTTTTCCCTGCATCGATCCGCTATTTTCGAAACTAACCTCTCTTCTGCGTCCTTTGCGATATAAACCGTCTGAACCCTGTCCGCTTCCACAGCTTTCATTGTCTGCTTCATGCCCACAACTTTGCTGCGGCGCTTTAAATCATCCAGCACGTTACGATTTCCCTCCAATACTACCGTATCCCCGAATTAATAACGGAAGAAACTGCTTAAGTTTGCTTTAGCCTTATAATAAAAAAGCGGCAAAACTTATACCGGCAGTAAGCATAAGTACATAAAAACAGCATGATTACCCATGCCGATTTTAAACACTGGAATATTGTATCACCGCTTCCTTTTGTTTGTCAAGGGTTTTTGCTTCACAGCGGGGATGTAATTAATGGCTGCCGCGGTTAATATATTGAACAATCCTAAAGGTTTCTTTGTTTTGTTTTCCTGTATTCAATGGGCGTCATTCCCGTAATTTTCTTGAATGTTTCATTAAAACGCTGCTGGCTCGAAAACCCGACGCTTAACGCTATATCGCTCGCTTTCTCGTGCGATTCCGAAAGAAGCTCCTTGGCCCGGTTTATACGCAGATTTATAAGATAACTGATCGGAGTTTGCCCCGTTTCCCGCTTAAAAATACGCGTAAAGTAGCTCGGGCTTAAAAATACATACCCTGATATGTCGTTAAGCCCTATATCCCGTTCATAATAGTTTCTGATATATTCTTCGGCAAGCCTGACAAGTTCCTTTTGCTTTGAACTGTCGTCGGTAATGCTTCTTTCCCATTCCAGTTTCAGTGCGCGGGAAATTAACACAAAAAGTTCAAGGATCAGAAGATGTATGAGGAAATCGCTTCCGAACTGCTCCTGTGCGTTTTCGGATACAATCCGGTTTAATACGGTTATTATGTCATTTTTCTGATTTACTTTCAGTTTCAAAAAAGAACCGGTATGATTTCCGGTGTAAAAATTTATAAAGTCCTCTATCGGAATTTCGGAAGGGTAATTCGGCGTTTTAGCGCCCGTACCCGAAACGAAAGAAAAATACAGGACAATAAATTCACACACGCTTCCTTCCTGAACTTTCAGCGTATGCATCTTCTGAGGTTTTATAATTATAATATCGTTCGGCCCGAGCATTGTTTTTGTGTTTTCTATTTCAAGCATCGATATGCCTTTTTTAACATAAACCATTTCATAAAAATTGTGACGGCTTTCGGTTTTCGACCAGTCGGCATCAACGTGGCGTTCTATCGAATTGATAACCACGGGCAGATAACCTGAATTGTTTATAAATTCCTGCCATGTTTTAGGAAACAGTTCGGTATTCATCTCATCCCTCCTTTGGCGGGAAGCAGAACGCTGACCGGCTGATTGCAGAAGAAAACGTTTAAACAATTAGCAAACCGGGTTATATGCAAAGTTGACTTATTTAATTATAACATATTTTCCTGCGATAATAAAAAGGCACGATATGCAAGCATACCGCGCCTTTCGACATTTCAGACGTTACATCATTCCCGACATTCCGCCGCCCATGCCGCCTCCGGGCATCGGAGGTTCTTTTTCGGGTATATCCGCAACAAGCCCTTCCGTAGTCAGCACCATGGATGCAACCGATGCGGCGTTCTGGAGCGCGAAACGCGTTACTTTTGCCGGATCAACAATACCTGCCTTAATCATATCCACATAACTTTCCGTAAGGACATCAAAACCTATTCCGGGTTTGGAAGTTTTAACCTTATCTACTATAACGGAACCTTCAAGACCTGCGTTTGCGGCAATCTGCCGTACAGGTTCCTCAAGCGCCTTTTCGATAATTTTCGCGCCTGTTTTTTCATCTCCGGTAAGGCTATCCGCCAGTTTTGACACTCTCGGCAGAACATTGATATACGCGGTTCCTCCACCTGCGACTATGCCTTCTTCTACGGCAGCGCGCGTAGCTGCGAGAGCATCTTCAATCCTGTGTTTCTTTTCCTTCATTTCGGTTTCCGTTGCAGCTCCCACCTGGATAACGGCAACTCCGCCCGAAAGTTTTGCAAGCCTTTCCTGCAGTTTTTCACGGTCAAAATCGGATGTTGTTTCTTCTATCTGTGATTTGATCGACGCAATGCGTTTTTTAATTTCTTCCTTGTCACCGGCGCCGTCAACAATAATGGTGTTTTCCTTTTGAACAACAACCTTGGCTGCACGCCCCAACTGATCTATCGTTGTTTCCTTAAGATCAAGGCCAAGCTCTTCGGTTATAACCTGTCCTCCCGTAAGAACGGCTATGTCACGAAGCATTTCCTTTCTCCTGTCGCCGAAGCCGGGAGCTTTTACGGCAACGCATATGAATGTGCCTCTTAATTTATTGACAATAAGGGTTGCCAGCGCTTCTCCTTCGACATCCTCGGCAATGATAAGCATCTTTCTGCCCTGCTGGACGATTTGTTCAAGTATCGGGAGAATTTCCTGGATACTGGAAAGTTTTTTATCTGTAATGAGAATATACGGATCTTCCAGTACGGCTTCCATTTTATCGGTATCAGTAACCATATATGAAGAAATATATCCGCGGTCGAACTGCATACCTTCAACAACTTCGAGGCTTGTTCCCATAGTTTTGGCTTCTTCAACGGTAATAACACCGTCGTTCGTTACTTTTTCCATAGCGTCCGCGATTAATGCGCCAATCTCCTCATCATTCGCGGAAATTGAAGCAACCCTCGCTATATCTTCCTTGCCTTTTACTTTCTGGCTGATTTCTTCTATTCCTTTAACGGCTTCTTCAACAGCTTTGCTTATCCCTCTTTTAAGTATCATCGGATTTGCGCCCGCGGCAACATTTTTCAAGCCTTCACGGATAATTGCCTGTGCAAGAAGTGTCGCGGTGGTAGTTCCGTCACCGGCTACATCATTCGTCTTTGTCGCCACTTCTTTTACCAACTGGGCGCCCATGTTTTCATATACGTCTTCCAGTTCTATTTCCTTTGCTATCGTTACACCGTCGTTTGTTATCAGCGGTGAACCGAATTTTTTATCAAGTACGACATTTCTGCCTTTCGGTCCAAGTGTAACCTTAACCGTATCGGCCAGTTTATTTACGCCAATCTCAAGACCTTTCCTGGCCTCTTCTCCAAAAACAACCTGTTTTGCCATTATAATTCCCTCCTATTCTACAACCGCAAGGATATCATTCTGCTTTAATATGGTGTATTCGACACCGTCAATTTTTACTTCGGTTCCCGCATACTTGCTGATTAAAACCTTGTCGCCGACCTTAACCTGCATCTTTACTTCATCCGTACCGGGACCAACCGCTTTAACCTCGGCAATCTGGGGTTTTTCCTTTGCAGAACCCGGAAGGACAATTCCGCTTTTTGTGGTTTCTTCAGCTTCGACCAACTGTACCACTACTCTGTCTGCCAACGGTTTAATTTTCATGATATACCCTCCTTATACTATTCCGGCAGCGCCGGTATGCTTGTAATTTACGCATTCATAACCGCTGTATTGGAAGTGAGTAAGAGATTTATAATATTAGCACTCATCCTGAACGAGTGCTAATACAATATTAATATAGGGCTTTGCTGTGAAGCAAACGGATCTATCCGATATATTCCGCGAAAAATCACTACTGCGGTTAAATATGTTAATATATTATAATAATTCTCTGGTTATCTCTAAATATCTCATCGTTACGTTCCCATTTTCCTTCAACGTATCAAAATTTCAAGTATTTTTTATAAATCTCCTGTTTTAATGTGGTCTTTTTGTTATCGAATTATACCGGCGAATATAATATTTTCCATGTTAAAGGCGTGCCACTCCCGAATTTCTGGCCGCTTCCGCAACATAACGGGCTACGGCTTTTCCGACTCCCGGATCGAAAGGAGTCGGCAGAATATATTCCGGATTCAGTTCGCTGTCGCTGACAAGGGAGGCTATTGCTCTTGCCGCGGCAATTTTCATTTCGTCATTTATGTCCTTTGCCCTGACATCAAGAGCGCCCCGGAATATACCCGGAAAAGCAAGCACATTGTTAATCTGGTTCGGGAAATCCGATCTCCCCGTTCCAACGACTACCGCGCCGGCTTCTTTAGCTTCATCCGGCATAATCTCAGGCACAGGATTCGCCATAGCAAAGACTACCGGGTTCGGAGCCATTGATCTTACCATTTCTTTAGTCAGTGCTCCCGCAGCCGAAACGCCGATAAAAACATCGGCTCCGTGTATGATTTCAGAAAGACTGCCTTTCTTCATCTTCTTGTTTGATACTTCGGCCATTAACGCTTTCTCTTCATTCAGGCCTTCACGACCTTTGTAAATAGCGCCTTTCGTATCGCACAAAACAACATTTTTAAGTCCCATTACCATCAACAGCTTTGTGACGGCAATTCCGGCGGAACCCGCTCCATTGACAACCACTTCAATATCGCTTAACGATTTACCTACAATTTTTAGGGCATTTATCATTGCCGCCAATGTAACAACCGCGGTTCCGTGCTGGTCGTCATGAAAAACGGGTATATCCAGCGACTGTTTCAGACGCCTTTCAATTTCAAAACACCGCGGCGCAGAAATATCTTCGAGGTTGATTCCGCCGAATCCTCCCGCGATAAGCTGTACGGTTCTGACAATCTCATCGGTATCCTTTGAACGTATGCAGATAGGGAAAGCGTCCACATCGCCGAATGTTTTAAATAAAACACATTTCCCCTCCATTACCGGCATCGCCGCTTCCGGTCCTATATCGCCAAGGCCGAGGACCGAGGTTCCGTCGGTCACTACGGCCACCATATTGCCGCGCCTTGTATACATATACGACAAATCACTGTCTTTATGTATCTCTTTGCACGGTTCCGCAACACCGGGCGTATACGCCACCGAAAGATCCTCTTTCGTATCAACGCGCACCCTGCTGATAACTTCAATTTTACCTTTCCACTGCCTGTGAAGTGATAATGCCAATTCTTCCCTGCTTCCCATGAACATACCTTCCTTGCATTAGTTTATCCCGTTATGACGGTATCCGTGAATATTTATATATTCATAAAATAAATTTCTCTTAAACCTTCGAGGGTAAGCATCGTATTAATTTCATCAACACATTTGAGTTTCGATGCGATAAACATCGCTGCGCTTCCTGTAGCACCTACTTTTGCATTCTCTTCGCGCATTTCTTTTTTTATTATCCTTACAAGATACTCAACCTGCCCCACACTTCCGTAAAACAGCCCTGATTGTACGCTTGTTTCCGTATTTCGTCCGATAACGCACCGCGGTTCGGCAAACTCTACCCTCGGGAGCTTTGCCGCTTTATCAAACAGCGCTTCGGCCGATATTGCAATACCGGGGCAAATTACGCCCCCCAGATAATCACTGTTGCGGCTTATTGCGCAGAAAGTCGTCGCGGTGCCGAAATCTACGATTATAACCGGAGCGCCGTATAACCTGACCGCCCCGACGGCGTTAACAATTTTATCCGCTCCCACTTCGCGCGGGTTCTCATATTTGATATTTATTCCCGTTTTTGTTCCGGGCCCTACTATCATTGGTTTTTTATCAACATATTTTATTATCGCGTTCGTGAAGGAATGCATTACAGGCGGGACAACCGAACAGATAACTGCGCCCTTTATCGATTCCATGTTCACGCCTACGGACTGGAAAAGCGATCGGAAAAGTATCCCCGTTTCATCGGAAGTTCTGTTCCTGTCCGTAGAAATGCGCCATTGATATTTTAAATTACTGCCGTCAAACAAACCGATAGAAGTGTTTATGTTTCCGATATCAACCGCTAATAACAAACGGTATCCCACCTCCGGCATACAATAAGTCCTTTTGCGCTTTCATCACATCGATCCGCACAGAAGAAACGGCGCAGCGACGCGGAACGTCCGGCCTCGTCTTCAACGGGGCGAAGGATTGTCACAGTCCGAGCTTAATGCTTCGGATCTGTTTTATCTCAAACTGGATATCCTTTTCAATTTTTTCTATATCCAGTTTAATGTCATCAATTGACTCTTCCCTTTTCGGGTTCGATATTCTTGCAACCAAATTTTCGGAACCGTATCTCACAGATTTTTTATGAAAATCGTTCCGGCTGCCTTTTCTGTAATTTAAGCGGGTACCGTTTTCCTTCCTTTGATTAACGTTCTTTTTTTTATTCGCGTTCTTATATCCGCCCTGTGACATCAAATAACCTCCTTTTTGCTGTTTCAGGTTAACCGTATCGATATCTCCCCGGAAGATATTAACTGCCGCCTGCCGTCCTGTGTCTGAACAAGAAGACATCCGTTATCCGCTACATCCAGCGTTTTTGCTTTTATCGATTTATCGCCTTGGTATATGATAATATCATATCCGATTGTAACTGAAAAGCTCCTCCAAATATTTAATAACCTATCAGCGTTTTTATTCGATGAAAAATCCAGGTATAAATTTTCAAGTTCTTCCAGGACTTTGGCCGCAAGCATGCTCCGGGAGATATCGCTTTTTGAAAAACAGCGAAGCGATGCCGCGGTATTTTTAAGCTCCTCGCAGAAATCATCTTCCCGGTGATTTACATTTATTCCTATTCCGACAATTACCGAATGAACTTTTTCAGGCTCCGCGGTCATCTCGGTAAGAATGCCGCAAACCTTCCTGTTATCTATAAGAATATCATTCGGCCACTTTATTCCGGGCTTGACGTCGATAAAGGGCATAATCGCACTGCATACGGCGCTTGAAGCCGCCAGCGTAATAACCTGGACATATTCGGGAGAGATATCAGGCTTTAAAAGAACAGACATATATATCCCAAGGCCCGGTTTTGAATTCCATACTCTTCCCCTTCTGCCTCTTCCGCATGATTGCGTTTCGGCCACTACCACGGTACCTTCGGCAGCTCCGTTCGCCGCAAGCCGCTTCAATTCATTATTCGTCGAGTCTATTTCATCATAAAAAATCAAATTGCGCCCCAAAACGGTGGTATTAAGCTGGCTGGCTATCGCATACCTGTTAAAGACATCCTGGTGAGCCCCCATCTTATACCCGCGCCTTGAAACCGCATTGATAGTATACCCTTCTTCCCTGAGCCGCGCTATATGCTTCCATACCGCCGAACGCGATATTTTCAGTTTTTCGCTCAGGGCTTCGCCGGATATAAACCTTCCCTTGTTATTTACCAATATTTTCAGCAGAGTTTCTTTTGTTTTCATACACTACATCCTACTTACCAATTTTTAAATATAAGACAACGCAAAAAATTGCTTGGCAATTTCAAACGCCAGGCTGCGCAGGCGATTAGCGCGATGAAGCGGAACGACCGGCACCGTTTCAACGGGGCGGGAGATTTCCCCGGCTGTCAGTATACCCTGCCGGCGTTCTGCGCCGATGAATGCTGAGAACGCTTTTAACCCCGCTGTATCTGCGATAATCGGGAATTGGTACGGAGATATACTCGTTTGATTCTTCATCGAAGAAAACGGCAATACTGGCATTCGTGCTTCTATAACATCTATAAACGCCTTTTTGCTCCTGGGCGGTCAAATAGCTGTACAAAAGAACGCTGTTAAATTCATTATACCGGTCGTTAAGCTGCTGCAGTATGTTATTTACATAAAGGCTCTCCGAGTTCTCATATAAAACGGGCTCATCCATACCCTTTCCAAGCAGGCTGATCTGCTCCGAAAGAACAGTTGTAAATACAAAGCACTGCGGCCTTCGAACCGAACCGAATATATAATCATTCAATGGTACCATCGAATTATAAAAATCCTTTTTTAATTCCGGAAATTCACTGCTTATGCGGTATAAGTCGCTGTCATAGACCGCACAGTATTCCACCGGGATATCAAGCTTTATGCAGCGGAACGAACTGTCTTTATGCCTTTCGTCGTCAAGCGGATGCAGAAAAGCCGAAAAGCAGGGCTTTTCGATCCTGTCCCACGGCGTGCTTTGATAGCTTTCCTTCCATTCCGAAAGTTTAAGCCCGCAGTCTATTACATCTTCCAATTTATCTATAGGGACATAATAGTACACCACCGCCATTTTTATGATATCCCCCCACTTATACCGGACTTATGCTTTGTGCGGCAATCTTTCGGTTATGCTACCGGGATTCCCGGCTTATCAGCCGGATTTAAAGGAATAAAAGACACGTCAAATCTTGCGTGGATCTTTTAAAATATTATAT
>JAAYXD010000215.1 GCA_012516065.1 Clostridiaceae bacterium | reverse complement strand
ATTAAGTACGGCAGTTTAAAAGCATATTTCCGCTGTTTATCCGGCATGGATTGCCGATGAAGAGTTTCATCGAAGCTAAAATTGGCTTTTCATACGGATAAATCTATACTATAATAGTAAGGATACAAAACTTGAGGTCAAGTTATATTTGCCAACGGGAATTGCGGCATTGTAACATGGATTAAAATAGCCGGTTAAGGGGACAGGTAATGAATATATCCGATTTAAATGATGTGCTGGTGACGGCAAAGGAATTGGTTCGTGAAGCGGGAAGGATTATTCTTGAAATATACTCGAAGGATTTTTCCGTTGATTACAAGGATGATTGTACTCCGGTTACCGAAGCCGACAGGAAATCAAACAGTTATATAATAAATGTTCTTAAGAGAAAATACCCCGAATGTGCGGTTTTAGCAGAAGAGTCGCCCGATGATCCTGACAGCAGGATAAAAAATGACTGGTGTTTCATAATTGATCCTCTTGACGGGACAAAGGAATTTATTAAAAAGAACGGCGAGTTTACGGTTAATGTTGCGTTGGCATACAAAGGAAAGGCGGTTCTTGGTGTTATCGGCATCCCTGTGACGGGTGAGCTTTATTACGCGGTAAAGGGAATGGGAGCCTTTTATGAAAACAACGGCCAGGTACGCACAATTAAGGTTTCGGATAAAACGAAGGATATTTGCCTGCTGGTAAGCAGGTCGCATCGATCTGATGAACTTTTGCGGCTGATTGAAAGAAACAACATTAAAAACATAAGAACAGTCGGGAGCGCTATAAAGGGATGCATTATCGCCAAAGGGGAGGCTGAAGCGTATTACAGATTCGGCAAAACAATGGAATGGGATACCGCCGCAATGCAGTGCATTGTTGAAGAAGCGGGCGGCATCTTCAGGCAGATGGATGATACGGAGATGACGTATAACAGGCTTAACAGCGTCAACGATAAAGGTTTTTATGTTTTAAACAATATATTGAATAGACTGAAGTAACCTCTTTGTCGACAGAAAATCCCGCCTCTGAACTGTCCTACCCGCGATGTTTAAAGCGCAGGCAGGGAAAAAATGAATTCCACCGGCAGGAAAAGATAAAAATAGTATCCGATAAAGGACGCAATGAACCGGATAAAAATTATTGTCCGGCTGTTTGCAGCAAAGGATGCATGGGGGTTGATGCAATGAATCATCTTGACAAATTGGAGAACAGGTCAGTCCATATACTGCGCGAAGCGTATGCAAATTTCAGAAACCTCTGCATGCTTTGGTCAATTGGCAAAGACAGCACCGTTTTATTATGGCTTGCCAGGAAGGCTTTTTTTGGCCATGTTCCGTTTCCGCTGATCCATATCGATACGCACTATAAAATTCCTGAAATGGTTGAATACCGCGACCGGCTCGCGTTGGAATGGAAGCTCGACATGATTTACGGAGAAAACCGGGAAGCCCTGGATAAAAAGCAAACATACCCGGATGGCAACGCGACGCGTATTGAATGCTGCAAAAAACTTAAAACGGAAGCGCTTGTTAATACGCTCAGCGGTAAGTGGCCCCGCTACCGGCTGAACCATGAAAAGGGGATATACGAGATAGACAGCAATACCGAGCCTTTTACAGGAGTTATTGTCGGTGTAAGGGCCGACGAAGAAGGAAGCCGTTCAAAGGAAAGGTATTTTTCTCCGAGGGATAAAAACAGTGACTGGGATATCGGGGACCAGCCTCCTGAATTCTGGGGACAGTATAAAACGGATTTCGCCCCGAATACCCATATACGCATTCATCCGCTTTTGGACTGGACCGAGCTTGATATCTGGGAATATATAAAACGCGAGAAAATTCCTACCGTTTCACTGTATTACAATAAAGGGGACGGAAAAAGATACAGATCTTTAGGCTGCTGGCCGTGCACGTTTCCTGTCGAATCCGACGCAAGGAACGTAGACGAGATCATCGCCGAACTGAAAACGGGGAAATTTTCAAACATTGCCGAGCGGTCCGGACGGGCACAGGACAAAGAAGACGGCGGCGGGCTTGAAGAGCTCAGGAGAGGCGGATACATGTAATGCATTGGGAGGACGATGCCGGGTATGGAGCATCCGATAAACAAAAGGGATTTAGTTAACAAAACAGATATGAACATAGTTATCGTAGGGCATGTTGATCACGGAAAAAGCACCGTAATAGGAAGGCTTTTGGCCGATACGGATTCTTTGCCGCTCGGAAAGCTCGAACAGGTTAAAGAAACCTGCCGGCGCAATTCGAAACCTTTCGAGTATGCGTTTTTATTGGATGCATTAAAGGACGAGCAGTCCCAGGGAATTACGATTGATGCCGCGCGCTGCTTCTTCCAGACAGAACAAAGAAATTACATTATTATCGATGCGCCCGGACATATTGAATTTTTGAAGAACATGATAACGGGAGCGGCCCGTGCCGAAGCAGCCCTTCTGGTTATTGACGCATCGGAAGGCGTACGCGAGAATTCAAAAAGACACGGCTATATGCTCTCTATGCTTGGAATTAAACAGATCTGCGTACTTGTAAACAAAATGGATCTTGTTAACTACAATGAAAGACCGTTTAGAAAAATTGAGCGGGAGTACCGGCGTTTTTTGCGGAAGATCGATCTCGAGGCTGCGGGGTTTATTCCGGTTAGCGCCGCGGAAGGCGAAAATATAACGAACCATTCGGAAAAAATGCAGTGGTATAAGGGAAAGAACGTTTTGGAAATGCTTGATTCATTCAAAAAGGAAGAGCTTCCCGAGGATAAACCGTTCAGGATGCCGGTCCAGGATGTTTATAAATTCACGAAAAACAACGATCAGCGCAGGATAATAGCCGGGACGATAGAAAGCGGAAGACTGTCAGTCGGCGATGAAGTTGTTTTTTACCCGTCCGGCAAGAGAACAAAGGTAAAAACAATTGAAGCGTTTAACAGCGAAATGCCAAAAACACTCAGCGCGGGCTGGGCGTGCGGCTTTACCGTTACGGAACAGATTTATGTGAAGAGAGGCGAAATAGCATGCCTTGCGGAAGAACCCAAACCGAAGGTAACGGGACGTGTGCTTGTAAACCTTTTCTGGCTTGGGAAAAAGCCGTTTGTTAAGGACAAAACTTATATCTTAAAGCTCGGAACCGCCCGCGTGGGCGTGCAGCTTGAGAGCATTAACAGTGTCCTTGACGCGTCAAGCCTTGATCGAGTTAAAAAAGATTATATTGAACGTTATGAAGTGGCCGAGTGCATATTAAGCATGGACAGGCATATTGCCTTTGATTTGATGACCGACAACGCCGCAACAAGCAGGTTTGTTATAGTTGACGAATACGAGATTTCCGGCGGCGGGATTATCATGCAGGATTTGGAGGATCATACAAGCTGGGTCCGGGATAAAGTACTGATGCGGAATTACAAGTGGATAGGCAGCGATATAAGCGCAGAAACGCGGGCGGCAAAATATAACCAAAAAGCGGCGCTCGTTCTTGTAACCGGTGAAAAGGGCAGCCCGCGGAAAGAAATCGCGCGTACCCTTGAAAAGCAGCTTTTTGACGACGGGAGGCTTGTGTATTATCTTGGAATCGGAAGCCTGTTATATGGCGTTGATGCCGACATTGTATCCGGCGACATTGTCCCTTTCAACAGAAAAGAACATATACGAAGGCTTACCGAAGTGTCGCATATAATGCTGGAAGCGGGCATGATACTGATTGTTTCGGCGATAGAATTGAACCAGGAGGATCTTGATGTCATATATACGGGTATTCCGCCCGAACGGATTTTAACCGTCTGGGTCGGCAAAGGCGACAACACTGACCTTCCTGCGGCGATAAAACTTTCCGGAAGCGAAGATATTGAAAGTTCCGTTGAAATAATTAAGGAGCTTATGACAAAACAAGGCATATTATCGTATAACGGCAACAGCCGCGGTTTCTGAACAGGGTGGATGGCCAAGAGATTTATTACCCGGCTGGTGAAAGGGGAGGCAAGTTTGTATGCGTCTGTCGCGAAAAAGCGAATATGCCCTTCTTGCGCTCGTAGATCTCGCGCGCCGTTATGAAAAAGGCAGAGCGAAAATAATCGAGGTTGCCGATAATAACGGTATTCCGAAAAAGTATCTGGAGCAGATATTCCTTCAGCTTAAAGGCGCGGGATATGTCAGAAGCATAAAGGGCTCCAACGGAGGTTATGAATTGGCTAAAAGTCCTTCAAAAATAAGTGTTGCAGAAATTATCCGGCTTATTGACGGTCCGCTTGCTTCCGTTGGCTCCGCAAGTCTGTACTTTTTCGAACACACGCCCATTGAAAGAAACGAAAAGCTTCTGCGCGTTTTTAAAGAAATACGCGATATTGTAGCCGATAAACTTGAAAACACGACATTGGATCAACTGGTCTGAATCATTTTCGGTGTTTTACCCGCTTCTTTGCCTGTATTATCAGTGTATTGCGGTGATGCCTGCGTGTGTGCTATAATTGCATTTGCCGTTGAATTTCGGTTTGAAACGGAGCATAAGCTGCCGATTTCCAAGCGAAAGGAAGTATTTTATGTTTGATAAACTTCAGTCAATAGAAGAAAGATATGAAGAAATAAATAACAGGCTTGCCGATCCATCGGTAATAGCCGATCAGGAACAATATACAAAACTTATGAAAGAGCATGCCGAGATAGAAGAGATTGTAGAAAAGTACCGCGAATATAAAAAGTATAAAAAATCTATTTCGGATGCGAAGGAAATGCTTGAGGAAAAACCCGATAAAGAACTTCGCGAGCTTATTATGGCTGAAATTGAAGAATCTGAGGCAGGTCTTGAAAAAACGATTCATGAATTAAAAATCCTTATGATGCCAAAGGATCCAAACGATTACCGTAATGTTATTATTGAAATACGCGGCGGAGCCGGCGGCGATGAGGCGGCTTTGTTTTCCGGCGTGCTGTACCGCATGTATACACGGTACGCTGAGAGAAAAGGCTGGACATATGAAATAATAGATGCCAATGAAACTGAGCTCGGCGGATTTAAGGAAGTCGTCTTTCAGATAGAAGGAAGAGGCGCATACAGCAGGCTCAAATTTGAAAGCGGGGTTCACCGCGTACAGCGTGTTCCCACGACGGAATCAAGCGGCAGAATTCATACTTCAACGGTTACCGTCGCAGTTCTGC
The DNA here is from genome assembly GCA_012516065.1 of Clostridiaceae bacterium. Classification (GTDB taxonomy): domain Bacteria; phylum Bacillota; class Clostridia; order DSM-8532; family DSM-8532; genus DTU069. Next base: position 1,762 of record JAAYXD010000215.1, on the reverse strand, counting down.
CCGAAGTAGACGATCTGCCCGAAGTAGAGATAAACCCGGCCGATATAAAGGTCGACACATACAGGGCTTCGGGTGCGGGCGGCCAGCACGTTAACAAGACTTCTTCAGCGATACGCATAACCCATTTCCCTACGGGTATAGTTGTTACATGCCAGGATCAAAGATCCCAGCACAAGAACAGGGAAAAGGCAATGCGCGTATTAAAAGCCAAGCTGTATGAACTGATGCAGTCGAAGATCGATTCCGAATACGCGGAGAACAGGAGAATGCAGGTCGGAACGGGGGACAGGAGCGAGCGTATACGCACATATAACTATCCGCAGGGACGGGTGACCGATCACCGCATTGGTCTTACGCTTTATAAAATTGACCAGATTCTTGACGGAGATCTGGATGAGATTATAGACGCGCTAATAACGGAAGACCAAACCCGTAAACTCGCAGGAGCTTAAAAGCCCCTTTTTTATATGAACTTAAGAATATCACTTTTTTATTTTTGTCAATGCATTTCTGCCTGCAGATCCGGAATTAATCGAATTTATTACAGCGCCGATTAAAATAATGTGCATTGCCCAGAAAAGCCATACTATCAGAAAAATAATCCCTGCGATACCGCCGTAAATTGTGGCGAATTTAAAATACCTGTTCATAAGCAAAGAAAAAACGGAAGACATGATAAGCCAGAAAAGCGTCGCGAAGGAAGCACCGGGAAAAACGTCGCTTATTTTTTGTTTTCCGCTCGGGATTACTTTATACATAATGATAAAGAAAACAAGCAGGATTAAAACGGACAACTCATAACGCAGATAATCCCAGATCCGTAAAAACATATCGGGAGACCCGAGATATCTGAAAATAATCTCACCGAGGCGGCGTCCGAAAAGCAGCAGAATAATCGATATTATAATCTGAAGGACAAAAGCGGCGGTTAACAGCATGGATATGCCAAGCTGTTTCAGCGGAGGGCGCTTTTCGTGGTTATAAACCTCGTTTATGCTCGCCATAAGCGATTTGACCGCTCTCGAAAACGGCCACAACGATGCGGCAACCCCGCCGATGGAAATAAACAGGTTCTTATGTTCCTGCGCACTTTCAAGAATCTGTAACGTTAAAACATATGTCGACGCAGGCAGCAGGCTGGATAGAGCTTGCATGAAAAGAGTATCGTCCAGTTTGGTTTCTTTGATCAGCGTCAGCATGAATGCCGTAAACGGAAAAAAGGCCAGAATAACATAGAAGCTGGTCTGCGCCGCCAGAAAACCAATTTGAACTTCATTGTATCTTTCGTAAATCTTTTTAAGATACAGGTACACTTTTTTCAACCTACGCTTCATTATAAAATCTCCCCGGTTATATGTATTTACATAATTATTTATTCTTGCAGAATCCTTTACACCTGTCCTGTTGATGTCGTTCCCGTTGTAACAAGGCATGTCATACGCTTTGCCGTAATGCTTTCCCATATGTCCGGTCCGGCAATTACATTTACTGCTAAACTATGCAGCCCGGTGTTTATAATTACCGGGAAGTTTTCCCGATAATTTAAGTATACAGCAAATAATCAAATTACAATATATTGCCGAAGTGAAGCCACAATTATGCATTTATATGTAATAACCGGTAAGGTTATTCTGTGTTGGTTTGTCAATCATGTGTTACACTGTGCTGAAAAAAATTTTTGTAACGCCTGCTTGGGTGAAATCCAGCCAAGAGGACGCATCGGGAAGTTATTGTATTTCCAATTGTGTATGTAAAGTTGCTT
>JAAYXD010000282.1 GCA_012516065.1 Clostridiaceae bacterium | reverse complement strand
TATTCGAGAAAGAACAATACAATCTACCCACTAATAGTCCAACACAGATACTAATTAGATCTTATGGCCGGTTAAGGAGTTTGGTTGGATAACAACAGGAGGTTGTCAAGCAAAAACTCCACAACAATTTGACACCGTCCAAAAAAATCGGGAAATTGACGTTCGGACATCGGCTGTGGTAAAATATACCCACGGACAAATGAATATGCTTAATTCACAGTTGTGAAGCGGGGGACCCAAATCAGGGGCGAATTCCATTAGGATAGGGTAACTCTTTCAGCCCGAGCCCGGCAGCTAACCTCGTAGGCATTGAAAGAGGGGTATAGTGCGAATGCGCCATGGATATACTCCATGGCTTTTTTGTACTTTAATCCTTCCGCTTATTGCGGCCCTATATATGCATGTTATGGCGGGATTCGGGCAGCAGGTGTTACCGTCAATCCATTTGTCAACTACGCATTTTTGCGTCTGGTATTACCGAATAAATCATTCAGTTAACCCAAATATATATACGGAAAAGGAGTGTTGTTTATGGACAGGAAAACAAAACAAAAAGAATTAATTAATAAATACAGCAAAATGGCTGAAAAGTGCAGCAGGATAGATCCGGAGCTATATACAAAATATGAAGTCAAAAGAGGATTGAGAGATATAAGCGGAAGGGGCGTCCTCGCAGGGCTTACCGAAATTGGTGAAGTGCATGCGTATATTATTGACGAAGGTGAAATGGTGCCGGTGCCGGGCCGTTTATTGTACCGGGGAATTGACATTAACGATATTGTAAACGGCTTTACATCGGAAAACCGGTTTGGATTTGAAGAAACCGCGTATTTGCTGTTATTTGGAGAACTTCCCTGCAGCGAAGAATTGAATGATTTCCGGAATCTCCTGTCGGATTACAGGAAGCTGCCGGAATCTTTTGTTGAGGATGCAATAATGAAACTTCCGAGCAGGGACGTAATGAACCTGCTTTCAAGGAGCGTTCTTGCTCTCTATTCCTTTGACAAACGTGCGGATGACATTTCAATTGATAACCTGATCAGGCAGTCGGTCAGGTTAATTGCGCAAATGCCGTTATTGGCGGTATACGGATACCAGGTGCTAACCCATTATTTCCATAACAAGAGCCTTGTTATTCATAGTCCGAAACCCGAATACGGCACGGCGGAAAACATCCTACATTTGCTGAGGCCGGATTGCTCATTTACAGAGCTTGAAGCCACAGTGCTTGATCTGGCTCTCGTCCTGCATGCCGAGCATGGCGGCGGCAACAATTCCACATTTGCAACCCATGTTATTACTTCTTCGGGTACGGACACTTATTCATCAATATCCGCGTCGCTGTGTTCGCTAAAAGGCCCGCGCCACGGCGGTGCGAACGTTAAAGTTGTGCAGATGTTCGAAGATATGAAAAAACATATAAAAGACTGGAACAGCGAGAATGAAATAAGTAATTACCTGCTTGATATATTAGACAGGAAAGCTTTTGACAGAAGCGGATTGATTTACGGAGTCGGGCACGCGGTGTATTCGATTTCTGATCCGAGAGCGATAATTTTAAAGCAGTATGCTGAAAAGCTTGCGAAGGAAGCAGGTTTTGAGGAAGAGTTCAGGTTATATGAAAAAGTTGAAAAACTTGCTCCGCAGATAATTGCGGAAAAAAGAAAAATGTATAAGGGTGTAAGCGTTAATGTTGATTTTTACTCCGGGCTTGTATACAGGATTCTTAATATTCCGGAAGAATTGTTCACGCCCCTGTTTGCGGTCGCGAGAGTTGTGGGCTGGTGTGCCCACCGGATCGAAGAACTCGTTAACAACGGGAAAATAATCAGGCCCGCATACAAAAGTATTGCTCCGCACAGGCAGTATATACCGATTGAAAAGAGAGGCCGCGGTTAAGAAAATTCCCGTAATTGCCGCTAAAATTCGAAAATATTATGCTTTCCCGCAGCTATATTCGGTTGATTTATGCCGGATAATTTGATATGCTGTTTCTGTTGATTATGCTCTCGTCAATGAGGGCATATTAATATGCATTTTTATTTGAAAGCCGGGAGTGAAATATGAAAAAGATAACGGAAACAAACAGCATTAGTGAAATGGCAGGCATATCCTTTGATTGTGACTGCGGGAGGAAACATTCGGTCGATATCGGTAAAATTTTTATTAATAACAAAGGTATAGCGGAAGAAATTCTGAAGTCCGTATCGCAATACAAAGAAAAAGAGATATTGCTAGTAGCGGATACAAACACATATGAAGCTTATGGTTCCTTTGTTGAGAGAATACTTTCCGACAGCGGTTTTAATTTAAGGACATTTATTTTTAAAACGAGGCAGCAGCTTGTACCGGATGAGAAAGCGCTGGGATTGCTTCTTGCCGAAATTGAAGTTAAAACATCCCTTGTTCTTGCAGTCGGCTCAGGAGTTATAAATGATGTATGCAAGCATGTGTGCTATAAAACCGGAAAACCGTTTATAATCGTAGCGACGGCGCCGTCGATGGACGGGTATGCTTCCGTTGTGTCACCGATAATACTAAATGGCATAAAAAAAACGCTGCCGGGGAAATATCCGCTGGCTATTATTGCCGACACCGCGGTCTTAAAGAATGCACCTATCGACATGCTGCGGGCGGGGTTCGGCGATATTATCGGGAAGCTTACGGCGCTGGATGATTGGAAGCTGTCGAAGATAATCAATAATGAACTTTACTGTGAAACCTGCGTGAAGCTCATCGAGAATGCATTGGATAAGTGCATATCCAACGTGGATAAATTTTTAGCCAGGGATGAACAGGCTGTCAGCTATGTTATGGAAGCCCTTGTTCTTTCCGGTGTCGCGATTGGGCTGCATGGGGATTCAAGACCTGCATCGGGTGCGGAACATAATTTTGCGCATTACTGGGACATGGACGCGATATCAAGAAATGCCGAGCATCCGCTCCACGGCAATTCGGTAGCGGTTGGCACCGTGGTTACAGCGTATGTTTATGAATATATGAAGCCTTACTTGCCTGACGGTCTGCCGAATACCGATCCGCAGAAGATAATAGGCCTGCTGAAAAGGCTCGGTTCCTGTTACAGCCCGAAAGACATCGGAATCAGCAGGGAATTGTTTATCGATAGCATGTATAAGGCATATAAACTGAAACCGCGTTATACAATATTTAACCTCGCGGAAGAGAAGGGAATGCTTGATAAAATAACAAAGGAACTGACGGAAATATTCTACGGCCGGTCTTAAAGATAAGCGCCCGCCTACAGAGGCGGGCGCGATTACATTTTAATGCCGGTTTTGAGCTTATGCTTATTGTCAGGCTGTTTCCATTTTTTCTCCCTCAAGTTTAAGCTTTTCAATGGCAGCTTCGCGCATTTTATATTTCAGGATTTTCCCGGCGGCATTCATCGGAAACTCGGTTACAAATTCAACATACTTCGGTGTCTTATGCTTTGCCATATTTGAGCGTACATAATCCCTCAGTTCTTCTGCCGTCATTGTTTCCCCTTCCTTAAGTATTACACAGGCCATTATTTCTTCGCCGTACTGCTTGTCGGGAACGCCTATTACCTGTACGTCCATGATTTTCGGGTGGGTATAAAGGAAATCTTCTATTTCTTTCGGATATATGTTTTCACCGCCGCGGATAATCATATCCTTTATGCGTCCGGTTATCTTGAAATTCCCGTTCGAATCCCTCCTCGCAAGATCACCCGTATGAAGCCATCCGTCCTTATCTATTACGGCGGCTGTAGCCTCGGGCATTTTATAGTATCCTTTCATAATATTGTAGCCTCTTGCGACAAATTCACCATCGGTATTGTCGGGCAAATCCTCTCCTGTTTTTGGGTCAACTATTTTACACTCTATTCCGGGCAAAGGCCGGCCAACAGTGTTTACACGAACTTCCAGGGGATCGTCGACACGGCTTTGCGTACAGCCGGGTGAAGCCTCGGTCTGACCATATACAATAGTAATCTCTTTCATGTTCATTTTGTCAACGACATCCTGCATGACTTTTACAGGGCAGGGGCTGCCTGCCATAATGCCCGTTCTCATATGCGAAAAATCGGTTTTTGAGAAATCCTCATGCTCAAGCATCGCGATAAACATTGTCGGGACGCCGTGACAGCATGTTATTTTCTCTTTGGTTATGCATTCCAGCGATTGTTTCGGAGAGAAATAAGGAAGAGGGCACATGGTTGTCCCATGGGTCATTGCAGCCGTCATTGCAAGCACCATTCCGAAACAGTGAAACATAGGAACGTGGATCAGCATTCTGTCGGCAGTGGAAAGGTCCATGCAGTCTCCGATTGTTTTGCCGTTATTCACGACATTATAATGCGTAAGCATGACTCCCTTAGGGAAACCGGTGGTCCCGGACGTATACTGCATGTTGCATACGTCATGCACTTTTACTGCGTTTGCCCGGTTATACACTTCGTATAGAGGAACCTTTTCAGCGAGGGCTATTGCTTCATCCCATGTAAGACATCCTTTTACCTTACAGCCTATAGTTATTATGTTTCTTAAAAACGGCAGCCGTTTCGTATACAAAGGTTCCCCAGGAACGGCAGTTTCAAGTTCGGGGCATAACTGCGTTATGATGCTTACATAATCCGAATCTTTAAATCCGTCAATCATGACAAGGGTATGCGTATCGGACTGGCGAAGGAGGTATTCGGCCTCATGAATCTTATATGCTGTGTTTACGGTAACCAGGACAGCCCCGATTTTAATTGAAGCCCAAAACGTAATAAACCACTGCGGTACGTTTGTAGCCCATATCGCGACATGATCGCCCGGTTTTACGCCGAGAGCTATGAGCGAACGGGCAAAAGTGTCGACATCATCTCTGAATTCCGAATACGTCCTCGTATAATCCAAAGTTGTATAGCGGAATGCGTATTGATCGGGGAACTCGCTGACTACACGATCAAGTACCTGCGGAAAGGTTAGATCTATAAGCGTGTCTTTTTCCCATATATATTGGCCCGTCTTTGTCTTGTTGTAATACAGGCGGCTTTTTTCCGGTTTTCTCTCAATATACCTGCTTATGTAATGCACATAATGCGGAAATACAATTCCGGCGTCGCTAAGGTCTGAAGCCCAGCGTTTAACCCACTCAAGGGAAATATACCCGTCATAATTTATCGAATTTAAAGCCATGATCATTTCGTGTATCGGAAGATCGCCTTCACCCATCATCCTGTATTGGGTTACGCCGTCAATGACAACGGAGTCTTTTACATGGACATAACGTATATACGCTCCGAGATTCTGTATGGTTTTACCGGGTGTTTCACCCGCGTAGCGGTATGGATGGTTTATATCCCAAAGAGCGGCGACAGCGTCACTGGGTATGCGGTCAAGCAGATTTTTCAGCCTTGCCGTATCCGAATACACTCCATTCGTTTCAACAAGCAGCGTAACCCCGTGTCTCTCAGCGATTGGAACAAGCTTCATTAACGTTCGCAGAACCGTTTCGTCATCGACATCGTCTTTCGGCTGCGGTTCGAGGTCACCGAGAACCCGGACAAACGGTGTTTTAAACCGTGAAGCAAGCAGAATATACTGTTCAATTTCCTGGATATTTTCCTTTTCCCTGTCGGCAAACTTAAGGCAGCAGCCTGAAGAAAAGCAAGGTATTTCGATTTTAAGCTCCTTAAGCTTTTTTATTGTTTGTGGAAGCTGGTCTTCCGTGAACGGCTGCGCCTTTACGGCAAAAATGTCATCGCCGAGGCCGCGGATTTCAATGCCGTCAAAACCGAGGTCCTTAGCCATCGAGTATATGTCTGCCCAACTGAAATCAGGGCATCCCAGAGTTGAAAACGCTATTTTCATATTACCCTCCTGTTAATTATGAATGTTCTGTTAACTTAATAATGAAAATGAGACCTGAAACGCCTCTGGTATAATGGAAATTGGTATAAAAAAAGGCCTCGTCAGTTTCCATTTCTGGAAGAGACGAAAGCCTTCAGCTCCCGTGGTACCACTCTTCTTGGCATATAAATGCCCACTCGGTAAAACCATAAAAGATTTCTTCCCTGTAACGGGGGATACCCGATCATGCCTACTTGGCAAGCGTTCGGCATAACTGCTCAGGGACGAGCTCACAACCGGAATGTGCGCTGTTTCGCAGCGTACAACAGCTCTCTGGAGCACAAATTGCCGGCGCTTATTTCCCTTCATCGCATTTTATGTTTTTTACTGTCCACAGGACAAATAATTTTTTTTAGATTACCAAATCTTTATTTTGTTGTCAATAATCCGTATTTTTAAAACAGCCGGATTTGAACAGTTATGTTTTTATTTCCTGGATGTTTTCAGCAGGCTGAAAATTGACAGTGTATCGGGATCTATGTTTCCGTACTTGATAAACATCAGTATTACTTCAATAAATGTAATGATATAGGCACAGATAATAAAGGTTATGAACAGCGTTGTATTAAAAAAATATGAGCTGATGACTAAAAAATATACCAGCACGGCGCACATTTTTGCCAAAAAAGTATGCATCAGAATGATCCTGCCGCAGCGAACGTATGAAACAATAAAGGAAGCGGCGAGAATTCCCAGAAAAATAAAAAACAAACCTAAATTAGGATTCAGATATTCTGGATACAGGAAATGAATGAAATAAGCCGACGAGAGAAAGAAAAACAGGTCGGCTACAGAGTCAAGATATTTGCCGATTTCGGTTTTCATATTAAACTTTCTTGCTATCATCCCGTCGAACATATCAGTCATGCCCAAAAGCGCATATGAAACCGTAAAGGTAAAGTACATCTTAATGAAGATAAAAATAAACAAGACCGGCAGTAATACTATTCTGGATACTGAAAGAATGTTCGGAATGGTTATGTATTCCTTCTTGAACATGGCGATACCCCCTGAAAAAAATAAACGGCTTCTTCATTATACCCTTTTATGCCTGTCCGGGTAAACAAATTTTTTATTTTTCCGTTCAGAATGATATTTTGCCGGTTTATACCGTTTATTTAAAGCTCCTGCTCGGCATCGGCGAGCATCTCCTTCACATAGTTGGGCAGGGCAAAAGAGCCTTTATGCAGTTTCGTATTGTAATATTTTGTATTAAAACCCAATGATTCCCATTTCGCCGGATCAAAATCCTTTACCGGATGGTATTTTTTAGAAGCAAATCCAAACAGCCAATGCCCCGAGGGATAAGTCGGAATATGGGCCTGGTATACAAGACTTATCGGGAAAAAGGCGAATATGCGTTTATGGGTACGCTTCATCGCGACGGCATCAGCATGGTAAAAGGGACTTTCATGCTGATTTACCATAATACCATCGTCTTTTAACGCTTTGAAACAATTCCCGTAAAACTCTTTTGTGAAAAGATCTTCGCCGACTCCAACCGGGTCGGTTGAATCTACAATAATTAAGTCATATTCGTTTTCACGCTGCCGGACGAATTCCAGACCGTCCTTGTAATGTATTTTCAGCCGTCCGTCATCAAAAGCGCATGCCACGCACGGAAGGTATTTCTTAGACACTTCTACTACCTTTTCATCAATTTCAACAAGATCAATATGTTCTATGGCGTTATAGCGCGTCAATTCCCTGACAGTGCCTCCGTCACCGCCTCCGATAACAAGAATGCGCTTTGCGTCCGGATGCACGGCCATAGGAACATGCACTATCATTTCATGATAGATAAACTCATCCTTTTCCGTCAGCATGACATATCCGTCAAGGACTAAGAAACGCCCGAACTCCAAAGACTCAAAAACGTCAATCCTTTGGAATTCGCTTTGACCGGAATACAACTGGCGGTCAATCCTAATGGAGAATTTTGCGTTAGGTGTATGCATTTCCGAAAACCATAACTGCACTTCCATCATCCTTTCGATACATTAGATATATAGTATCTCCGGTTGAAATATAAGCAGGCGTGACTCAGATACTGCTGTCCGTTGGTAATTTTTCGCGGTTAAATTTAACGAGGGCTTCAGAAATAAAACCAATATACTCGGAAGATTTCACCAGGATAACATTATTCCTTTTTTACGCTGATTAAGTTTATTTCCGTTTAGCAGCTCTCCACAGATGGTATCGTGGTCTGGACAAAAAATATTATAGCAAAAACACTAAGGCAATTTTAATCGGTTAGAAATAAATATGTCAAGATTAGAATGAAAATATCACCTGAACAGGACAGTTTTTAGCACCACTCCCATTTCATACCGGCGACATTTTCACTGAAATATCCGGGGACAACATTACTGCAGAATAAACAAAACAAAGGCGAGTTGTAAAATTAAATGAAACAAAAATATAGCTCATGAGAGCATCTCTGTTAAAATGTTTATATACCAAAAAAACAAACAAAAACGGAGAAGACTCATGAGCCAAGTATATTGTATCAGAACGAGAAGAAAGGGTAAACACTTAACTTTTGATGAACGTGAAGAATTAGAAGCGATAGTGAACAAAAACAATGCATTACCAAAAGGGAAAAGACTGAGCCAGCGTAAAATGGCTGAACGATTAGGTGTAAGCCCGGCCACGATAAATCGCGAATTAAGACGAGGGAAGGTAATATTGTTAGACACGTACTTGCGAGAAGTGGTTAGCTATTCGGCCATGAAAGCCCAAGATGATTATGAAGGGAAGGCAAGTGCAAAGGGTCCACAGTTGAAGATAGGAAATAATCATAAATTAGCGGAAAAGATTGAGGACTACATAACGGAGAAAAAGTATTCGCCATATTCAACGATAAAGGAATTAAGGGATGATCCTGACTATCAAAAGACACCGATATGTGAGCGGACGCTATATAACTACATAGACCGGGAATTATTGCTGAATGTGACAAAAAAGGATTTACCGAGGAAAGGGAAGAAGTCAAAAAGGAAATACAGACGAGTTACAAAGCGAATAAGGGATGTAGAAGCGAAACGGATAGATGACCGACCTGAGGGAGCGAATGAGCGCAGTGAAATAGGGCATTGGGAGATGGACTGTGTGGAGTCTGGGCGAGGGAAAGGACGTGCATGCCTATTAGTGTTGAATGAAAGAAGGAGCAGAGAGACACTGATATTTAAGCTGCGTTCACAGACACAAAAAGAGGTGCTGCGGCAAATAGATGAATATGAAAATAAGATAGGATTTAAGCGTTTTCGAGAGAAGTTTAAGACAATAACGGTGGATAACGGAAGTGAGTTTTTAGATTGGCGGAAGTTAGAACGGTCGTGTGTAAGCATTCGAGGCGAACCACGCACCCAAATTTACTATTGCCACCCTTATCATTCATGGGAACGGGGAACGAACGAGCAGGCAATCGGACATATAAGGAGATTTATTCCTAAGGGAAGCGCAATAGCTGAATACAGTAAAAAAGAGATATTAAAAATCCAGGAATGGTTAAATAGTTATCCACGCAAAGTATTGAACGGAAAAAGCGCCAAAGAAGTTATTAGAGAAGAAAGCGCATAAGATAAAGTAAAAAGCCGTTCCTCCCCTAGGGGAGGAAAACAGAGATCTTGGTATGGACAGTATAAGGAGTTACATTTTAACAGAGGGAAAAAGTGTTTCATTTTAACTTGCAATTTGCGAGCTCAAATAGTGAGACAGTGTATTCTTGAACTGTATAAATGCGTTATGATAAAATAAAACCAGTTTTATTCCGGGAGAACAAAAATGGATAAATCACACCAGTTCTTTGCGTTTCTTTCACGCATGAAATACATCATGCGCTGGAGCTTAATGCGCAACACGAATATAGAGAACATACAGGAACACAGCCACCAGGTGGCGGTAATAGCCCATGCGCTCGCTGTGATAAAAAACGTGTATTTCGGCGGAAGCGTCAATCCGGAACGCATTGCCGTTCTTGCGCTTTATCATGACTCAAACGAGGCGCTTACCGGTGACATGCCGACGCCGATAAAGTATTTCAACCCGCTTATGCAAAAAGCATATAAAGATATGGAAGATATTTCGAAAGAGAAGCTTCTGACAATGCTCCCCGAAGAGTTAAGGGATATTTACCGCGGCATTCTTTTTTACGACGAGTCATCGGATGAGGGCAGAATTGTAAAAGCCGCCGACCGCATATGCGCGTATATCAAATGCCTTGAAGAGGAAAAGGCAGGAAACACCGAATTTAAAAAAGCCGCAGAAGCGACAGCGAAAAAAATCAAAAACATGAATATGCCCGAAGCCGATTATTTCATCGAACATTTTATTCCGAGTTTCAGGCTTACGCTCGATGAGCTTAACGACTGACAGCTATTCCCTTCTTATTCTTGCACCAAGCGCCCTCAGCTTTTCCTCCATTCTTTCATAGCCCCTGTCAATATGGCGTATATCGCTTATTTCTGTCCTGCCTTCGGCGCATAGCCCCGCAAGAATCAATGCCGCGCCGGCTCTCAAATCGGTGGCCTTTACCTGGGCTCCCATTAGCGGCACGCGGCCTTCAATAATGGCTGTCCGCCCGTCAATCTTAATCCTTGCGCCCATGCGTTTAAGCTCGCTTATATGCATAAACCTGTTTTCAAATATCGTTTCAACTATCATGCTTGTTCCTTCGGCACGACTTAGGAAAGAAGTCATTTGTGCCTGCATATCCGTAGGGAATCCCGGATACGGGTGCGTTTTGATGTCGACCGCTTTCGGGTTTGATGTCGATCTCACATGAACAACGCCCAGTTCTTCCGAAATTTCAACGCCGGCTTCCCTGAGCTTCGCGCTTATAGGTTTTATATGTTCGGTCATAACGTTTTCAAGCGTAATACTGCCGCCCGTAATTGCTGCAGCCAGCATGAACGTACCGGCTTCAATGCGGTCGGGTATTACCGCGTGCTCGGTTCCGTGCAGCCGATCGGTGCCGATAACACGTATCGTATCTGTTCCCGCTCCTGTTATATTCGCGCCCATTGATACAAGCAGTGTCGCAAGATTGACAACTTCAGGCTCGGTTGCCGCGTTTTCGATTATTGTCCGGCCTTTGGCCAAAACCGAAGCCATCAATATGTTCTCAGTCGCGCCGACGCTCGGAAAGTCAAGATATATCCTCGCACCCGTGAGTCTCCCTTTAACGCTCGCTTCGACATAGCCGTGACCCGTATTTATATTCGCACCAAGTGCGGACAGACCTTTGAGATGGAGATCAACGGGCCTGCTCCCAATTGCGCATCCTCCGGGAAGTGAAACCTTTGCCCTTCCTTTTCTCGCCAGGAGCGGACCCATAACAAGAAATGAAGCCCTCATCTGGTTGACAAGCTCGTAGGGAGCCGTATATTTATTGACTGACGACGCGTCCACGATAATTTCCTTGTCTTTTTTGTTGAAGGTGGTTCCGGCTCCCAATGAATTAAGAAGATTACACATTGTATGTACATCTTCAAGATCCGGAACATCTTTCAATATGGTTTTTTCCTCCGTCAACAAACAAGCAGCCAGCGAAGGAAGAATGGCATTTTTTGCACCGCTGATCCTGACTGTTCCTTTAAGCGGAACCCCGCCGTCAATAATAAATACGCTCATATTTTCGCTCCCTTTTTTGTCTTATGTAAACTGTTTTTCCAATCGGACTTTTTTCTGAGTTTCTCCAATAGTATTATGTTCAATTTCAAATCGCTTTATTAAGGCGGTTTTTGCCGCTTCTTCCTTATAAATAATTGACATCTTTTTAGCAAATTAAACCATATTTACCTTTTTGGAAAAACAAACGGAATTTCCAATCCGATCAAATCCCTATCTCTGATTTTATCATATTTCACCTGCCATGATAAGAATATTTTCAATAATGATCAGTAATTCGGAACGTGTTATCGGAGCTTTTGGCAAAAATATGCCGCCGTTTTCGGCAACAATCCCGCTGCTTAACGCGAAAGCAACTGCTGCCCTGTACTGCGGCCGGATTTCGGACGCATTCGGAATTTGAGCCAATATCGACGTTGAATCCGGTATATTCTGACCTGTTTTTTTCCGTAATACCGCAACCGCAGCATAAACGGCTTCTTCTTTGGTTAACGGAGCGTTTCCGTTCGCGTTCCCCGGCAGCAGCAGGCCGGCTCTCAATGCCTTTTCCGTTACATCGCCGTCCCGGTATTCATACGGTATAATATCCATTAAATGCTTTATGCCTTCGGTCACGGTGAGTTCCTTTTCGAGCGCAGGATTGTCCGGATTGACGGAAGGCATCCGGTATATTGAAAAAATATTTTTAAGAGTCTGCTCTATCCCGCTTCCCGCGGCAATATTCGCAGGCTTCAGTGCTGCAGCCGCGACAGCGCCGCTTTTTTTCGGATAGACGGCAAATTTCCGCTCCTGAGCAATCCATCTGTAATCAACGTCATCCCATTTCAACCGTACCGTATCATAATGCCTTGCTTTTATTTTGTCCGCTTCGGCGGCATTTTCTATCGGCAGAATGACTTTTACGGGTTTTATGAAATCCTCAAGCATGAAGAAGCTTTCGCCACGCCCCGCGTACACCTTCATTTCGGTTATCGGAGCCATCAGCCGCATGCTGTTCTCAGGCTTTATATCGCCCGGGTTCGGACGCACGTCAATCCTTAACGATATGCCGCGGAGGCTTTGTTTCAGCCTGAAATATGTATCCTGCAGGAAGCATCCGGGGAAAACATATATATCAAATCCGGGCGTTCTGACAATAAGCGTACGGTTTGTCCCCGCGAGTGTTTCCAATACCTCGCCGCCGAGTTCAAGCCTTATCGTTTTCGTTCCGGGCGGCGGAACGGTCAAATCCACCGAAAATGTACCGGCGACCGACTGCCTGATTTTCTCGGACAGCCTGTGCGCGTTGACATCAACGGCTTTTGCGTTCCAAACGCCGTCAATTGCTATCGCGTCAATTACGAGCATGTCCCCTACGGGGATATCATCAAGCGGGACATCGGCATCGTATTCGCCGCGTCCCTTTCTTGTCACGACCATCACGACATGACTCGGTTCGGAGCGTAAACCCGTAGCGGCGCTGTATGAATAAAGCCTCGCAAAATACCGGTAGTTCGATTTCAGACCCGTAGCCTGGTATTCCGACCCGTTCACACTGTATTCGACGGAATCCGAAAAATCGGCGTTTTCTGAAATTTCAAGGATGAACGTAACCGATTCGTCGGGAATCCATTCGTAAAAGATACTTGTCTCGGTTATCGCGTCAGGTGTACCCTTTATTCCAAAACCCCTCGGTTTAGGCGGAGGGTTGTACGGCTCGGTTTTCACTGCGATCGAGTTGCTCCAGTCGGACGCGGTAAACCCGCCCCGTTCGGACGGGGCAAGGGCCTGGATCCAGAAATAATAGACGGTATTCGCATTTAAAGCCGCGATCCTGTATGAAGGCTCGTAACGCAGCTGCTCGTAGGAAACCGTTACTGTCCCGATAGCCTTCGTCCTGTCATCTTCGGCCGCGTAGCTTATGTTATAGCTGTATCCGGGAAGGTAACTCCAGAACAGATCAACGTAAGTATCGGCCGCGATGCCTTTCAGATCCGTCGGCACGACAGGCGTTTCAACAACGGGCGGGAAATCGGGCAGTGTGGTAATAAGCAGCGGATCGGAAGGATCGGACTCAAGAGTCCCCGTGCTGTTTGATACGGTTACCCAAATCAGGTATGTCGTATTAGGATCAAGGTTGCGTACGGGAAGCAGGAAAACCTGCCGTTCATCAGGTTTCAAATCCGGAACGGGTACCGGTTCAATCTGCTTTTGTAAGGATAAAATATAATTACGGCTCAGATCGCTGTATGAGACAAAATCCCTTCCGGTTATCGACTTAACTATCTGAAGGGCATCATCATACTCAACGCAGTGTATTTTTACCTGCCAGCCGGCCGGATAATCCACAGTTCTCGCGGGTTTCTTGTTTGCGTCTCCGTCCGGAAGGTTTTGATTTTGAACATAATCATCATAATCAAACGAATTGTTTTCGTTATAATAGCTCTCTTCCCTGCCTCTTTCGGGATCGTCCCTGCCGACGACATACAGCCATTTCTTTAAACCCGAATGATACATTTCGAGCCATGATTTTTCAAGCTGCAGTATTATTTCGTTTCCGCGGATCGAATCGTCGCCCGGTTTGAGCCTGAACGGCGGAGAAGGCGGCGCGATGGGTTTGTCCATCTCGGCGTCGGGGCGCGTTATTATTACCTTTATCGCCGGGTCGGACGCATACGGGCGCGACACCATAAAACCGTCTTCGCTTTCGATTATAAAGTTCTTTTTCGCTATAAGAACCGCGTAATATGTCGAGTTCGAATTGAGGCCGTTTATTGTATAACGGTAGCCGATAAGCCTTCCCGTTTCCAGTTCCCTGACCTCATTCGCGCGCGTCATGGTTATGTTTGTGCCGATCCTTTTCGTTATCGGAAGTGTGCTCATCTCTTCAATTTTATCAACGAGATAAAGATCGTAATAAACCTCGGTGTCAACTTTCCCGTCGCCGGAAACAGGCACTTTCCAAAGAAGCGTTGCGCTGTTTGACGTCAGCAGGTCGTCAAACACAAGCGGTGCGGGATCTGCTGTCGGGAAACTTTTAACAAATTCCGGCGCAGTCGGATACTCCGGTATCTGTTCCACGAGCGACACTTTAGTCGACGAATAGAAAGGGACCGAAGAGCCGTCCGGCCTGTAAGCGACAGCTTCAATTGAATACGTGTATTTTTCGACATCTTCGGGTTTCATGATCATTTCAAATCTGTCCCGGTCGACAACCAAAGCGAAAAATGTGGCATTCCCCGCCGTGTCATGCCGGTACAGCTTGTATTCAACTCTTGTGAACGTTGTGCTGCCTATAGAACCTTTAATGATGGGATCCCAGAAAAGCATCCACCTTACGCCATCGGCAGTTTCTCCCATTTTCTTTGCTTTTAAAAGGATTTCTGTTTTTACTCGAACAACCGGAAGCTCTTCTGCCGGTATAGAGGCAACATCCGAATTAACGAGCGGGATAACCTTGATTGAGTATTCCCTGCCCGGAAGCGCATTCGTATATACGTATTCAAGGCGCCCGCCCGAGACGGTCACCCTGCTCTGTTCGGTACCAATCTGCGAGCCTATGATATCCGGAATTGCCGGGGGCTGCGTGAATCCCGACGTATCCGAAATGAGGATGCGGTAGTCAATACGCCCGTCCGTATCCCATACGTCGTCCCAAACGATTTTTATCTCATTTGTTCCTGAAATCAATTCCGCGCCGAACTCAAGATGCGTAATGAATTTAACACGGTTTGATTTCCCTGACGTAAACGTATACTGCCCTAAATCACCGTATGTGTAAGACGAAGTTCCGTATAATTCGTAAATTGTTCCGTGTTCGAGCTCAATTCCGTATCCCGATGTTGAAAAAGAGGTGGCCGTGCTGCCTAATGTTATTTGCGCCACATCATTTATAATTTTTCCGGTACCCCTTTCGATGCGGTTGAAATAAAATGTCTGTGACTTATCCTGCGTCGCTTCGGGAGGGTACGTGGGCAAATTCCACGAAAAAGCCGCAAACCAGTTCTGGCCGGCTTCATTCTCATATCCTATATCGGATACCCTTAAATTCTGCGGCGGCGTTGAAGGGATCACCTGCGCAAGGGCCAAATCCACAACGAAAGCAGCCAGCATTCCCAATATAATAATCCATACGATTAAGCGCAATATGATGCTTTTTGTTCTCATGCCGGGTTCCCTCCAATCACCATTCACCAAGCAAATCGAGCACAGATATCACTTTTTCGATAAGCTCCCCTGCGGTTGCCGTCTTTTCCGCAGTATAAACATTGCCAGGTTCGAGAGTTTCAATGCCCAGATCAAGCGCAACAACGAGCCGGTTGTACAAATAATCGGGCATCGAATCGGAATTGCTTATATACAGCCTTTTTGACGGTCTTAACATCGCCGAAGGTATTCCCGTTTTATAACAATATATCTCGACAACAAGGCAGACCGCCTGCCCGCGGTTTATATTCTGCCTTATCGAAGCAGCGGAGAATATTTCATTAAGCTTATAGTAATTTATTTTAGCCGGTATCGACAGGCCCTCGACCTCACTGCCCGTTTCCGTTATGATCTCGAAAAGCAGAACGGCGCTTTCCGCGGAAACATAATCTCCGGGATATAAATACGTCGTACCGAACGCTTTCCTCAGGTCATATTTCTGCGACAGAAGCCGGAAATCAGGATCAACCGATCCGTCCGGAGTCTGTATGTTCACTGCCGGCAGATTAAATACGGCATATTGTCCGGGCTTGTATGCGGTAAATACGACATACGGGAATATCCATGCCTTTATTCCTTCCGGTTCGCGCCATTCAGGCTGCTCACGCGTGAGCATGTAAGGCCCGGTCATTGCGCCCGCGCCGCTGTGAACCATTTTAAGCTTAATGCCGCCCGGCAACCCGGGTACATCCTTATAACTTATCCTTGAAGCGGAAAAGCCTCTCCCGCCTTCAAGAATATCTTTGATATACATTGACAGCTCCTCTTCAACGATGTCAATAATTTTGGAAATCATATTGTCAAGCTCAACATGGCTCATATAGTTAAGGTTCGTTTCCTTTTCCAGCAGCCTGACAAGCTCCCTGTCAAGGATGCCGTACTTGAACGGGCCTTTTGCCTCTGGTTCTTTCAGTATGTCATATATAATCTCGTTGATTTCCGCATATGTACGTTTCATACCAACAGAAACGAACTTTATATCATACACCTTTGACGCGTACGAATAACCGAACGGTACCGGCGCCGTTCCGGATGCTTTGCGTTCAGACGTAATTTCAAGCATAGTCTCTTTTACGCCGACTGCGTCGGACAGCTTTTTCAGCGCGTCAAGGTCGAATGAGTCGCGCGTTAAGGTTATGTCGCAGCCCGCCAGCTTAATTGTCAGGCGGCTGTTGTAATCCTGTACAGTTTTCAGAATATCATACGGAATTAATATGACATCAATAGCCGCTTCGGGGTTTTCCTTCGATATGTCCACCGTAACACCGGTATACCCCGATACCTGCATCAGGTTTGATACCCTCGAAGCCTTAAGCATAACGCGGTTGACCGCCTTATTTTTCTCGTCAACGGTAAAATAAAGCTTGCGCATGAGGCTGTCGGCCTTTGTCTCGAACATGTCGCGTAATTCGTCCTTCATATGATCCTTGTCGTAGTCGCTCTGGCTGAAGTCGGTCCGTATCGTGACAGGGCCTATATGCTTCGAGTCTTCAATATAATGCGCCCAAACCTTTATATAATAGCGCGTGTTGCTGAAAAGCGGCTGCCTTGTGTAGGTTCCGTCGCTTCTCCTGCGGCGCGCGCTGCTGATTTTCGCGTAATACAGGTATTTATCCTCTAAGCCTTCCTCGAGGTAAGCGTTTGTCTTTTCGAGATAGAACTCGATGCGCGTGCCGTCATCGAGGGTATAACCATAGTCCGTTTCGCCTGTTGCGTTATATTCAAGGGTTATATAACCCTCATCATCGTCCGTCCTCAGTTCGAGGAAATACTTATAGCGTTTTTCTCCGGCAAAACGTACTTCAATTTCATTCAATGTGTTCCTTGTCTTCATCGTGACAGGATCGCCTTCCGACTCGCTCCAGCTCTTGCTGTCGCTGTCATACCAGTATGTTTTGTCTGCTTTTTTATAAAACGGCCTTATGTCGTACCATGTATCGGGATCGAGATCGAAAATCCTTATATAATACGTGTTTCCATCCCTGACGACGGTATATTTCGCCTTTGACAGCTCAACATACGCCGCTCTTGACTGGTATCCCTTCTTAAGCATTATACCGACATCTTCGGGCGGTATATCTCCGTAAAGCCTGATATTAAACCCAAGCTGCACGTCGGTTACGACTTCAAAGAAATCGGGAGGAGCGACCATCTTTGTCGTTACGGGGATGCTTACCCATTTGCTGTACCGGGCATCTTCGGTCCCCCTGCCGCGGACAGCCCTTAAACTGAAATAATAAAGGTGGTTCGGCCTTAAAAACGGCAGGCTTATCGGGAACCTTGCAATACGGGTTTCAGGGTCATATTCAAGACCAATGCTTTTAAGCTGTGAATCGTCAAGTTTAATATGCAGTTCCAAATCTCCGGCGTTAATGTAATCCCTGTATGCCTGCAGAAATCCCGTTGTTGACGCGTCGCCCACATTGTACGGATCATTTTTGTAATCATCAGACGATGCGTTCGGCGCGAGTTTTTTCCTTGTGACAACCATCTCATACGTTACGTCCTTCTCGGCATGCAGCCAGTTAAACGTAACTTTCGAATCGGTCAGCTCGAGTTCGCCTTCACTGTCTCTTGCTATCGAGAATTCAACAGGCGTCCTCGGCTCCCTGTCCAGATCATCAAGGTCCCCCGAATCGGTTTTCGGGGTTGTAATCGATTTTATCGGCGTTAGATCGCTTGTGATAAAAGGCTCGGTTTCCCCGTTGACATACAGTTTCGCGCGTGCCATGAAATAATAAGTCGTATTTGGCTTTAACTCCTCGCCGCTGCCTGCCGGAAAGACCGTTACGAGCGCAGACATCGGGGCGTCCGGGTTATCGTCCGGATAATGCGTTTCCAGCGGTGCGAGAAACGGAGAATCGAGCAGGATGAAACTGCTCTCGTCGGGGCTGTCGCTTATATAAAGCTCGTACGCAATGCGCCTGCCTTGCGTAACATTCGTATAATTGAGCCAGTCGTTGTCATTCAATATCTTCGGGAATTCCACTATAATCCCGTTCATTACGGGCTTACCCGTCACAGGATCGGGATCGGGCTCAAAGTCGATATCAAGTGAAAGGTTCGGAAGGGGCACCGGCTTTTCCCTTGTAGGGTATGTCGTAAAACTGGTTATCGGAGATATGTATGAAATATCGCTTTCAAAATCAAGCTGATCTCTTAACGCCCAGTTAACATCATCATGGTTCCTGAGCCTTGTCGAAAACATCCTGATGTAATATTTGGTATTCGGCAGAAGGAAATCAGGATAATCGCCGTTGCCGTTTATATCGTAATCAACGTCGTTTTCATAGTCCAGCGGAACATCCCTCACATAATCATAAAACAGCTTCGAACCGTCAATCTCGAAATAGACGCGCGTGCTGTCATTCGGGTCCTCATTAAGCTGGTGTTTCCCGACAGCGAGCACCCTCTTCTCTTTCACGGGCACATATACCGTAACCCCTTCATCGCCTACTTCTCTTGTTTCAACCGCTTTAATGTCATCAGACAGGTATGTGTTTAAAAGCAGGTGGAATGTGAAATCATTATCATCATCCGGGCTTGCTATTATTTCGTTCCACGGCCGCGTCATCCAGACCAGCGGTTTTTCAAATGAAATTCTTATATCGGACAGCGGAATTTTTACCGGAACAGGCACCTGCGGGTTTTTATAAAAAACTTCCTGCTTTCCGCTGTAAAGCGGTTCCGCTTCTATTTCCCTCGGAACGGGGGGTTTTCCCGTATCGTTCCCGAGAAGCTGCAAATTTATCGCAAGAGACCCTAACGGGGTAAGCGAATCCCCGTCCGTTACGACAAACCTGTAAAACCTTTGGGGATGCTCGCCGTTCCGGTCGATTGGAATATCAACAATAACGCTTCCCCAGCCCGTTGTATCCGGTATGCTCGCGTCGGGCAGCTTTATGCCGCTGCTTGATTGGCTGGGATTCTCCAAAAGTTCCACAATTGAACCGGCGTCCTGTACTTCATAATACAGTTCGGTATAGTTCCGGCTTTTTATCTTGTATACCTTAAGCTCAAGCTTGTCGACGTCAACCTTAGACGCTTCGAACCACAGCGGTGTGAAAATTGACGTAATCTGACCGCCTGTAGACTGGAAAATATTGTCCTTGTTCTCAATGGGAAAATTGCCTGAGGCGGAGTTGAGCCTCGTGAACGGTGCTTCGGAAAGGCCAGACCGGAATGTCAGTTTAATATTAACGTTCTCATATTCCGTTCCGGGCAGTATTCCGTCGGACTGGTCGAGCGTAAAATAAACAAACCCGTCGGAAGCGGTAACGCTTCCGCCGGTTCCGAAGCCCTGCACGGGATCGCCCGACTGGCTTACTATTATCGCGCCTGTTCCTTCCTGGACCGTTGTTGTAAATATTCTTTCGGTTATTATATTTGTAACCTCATACATCCTTATATGAAAATACGCATAGTCAAGATCGACATGCGATGTGCCGCCGCTCTCAAGCCTGTCAAGGTTAACATTTTCATCGGTAATGTAAAGGACGGCGTTGACCGACGGCTCCCAAATCGTCGGCACTTTCCACCTGAGTGTGATTTTAGGGTCGTTTCCGCTTATAATTCTCACTGTCTGGCCGCCGCTTTGTATAAGATCGGGATCGGCGTCCTCGAGTCCTCCGAGAACGGCAGCGTCATTGAACGACGTACCCTGGAACGTGATCTTTGACAGGAAGAACAGCGTTTCTTTGTCCACAATTTCTCCGTATTTGTTAACAAACTGGACCGGATTTCCGTCCGAATCCTTGAAACTGAAAGTTAAATCATATATATGGTCCGGCAGAAACGTAAGGCTTACTACGTTGTATTTTCCGTCAAACACAAGAGTTTCGTCGGTATATGCGGGCATAGCTCCCGCAGGCCCGTGCCATGTCAATGAAAAGGTTGCGGTTCCATCTATCGGAATCCACTTTATATCCCATTTTCCCGTCGCGGAATTGTATGAAACGGAAGGATTGAATATGTTGTTCGCAAAACTTGGCTGCATCTGCGGGAATACCATTCCCATCAGTAAAAATACTGTCAGAATCACTGCCGGTAATTTAAGGAATTTATAATTCATAACCAAATTACAGCTCCTTGCAGTAAAAATAAGACTTCGATTTATTTAATACACATACGCCGGTTCCATGCGTTTTCGGCATATAATGCGGAATTCAAAACGCATGGAGAAGGGTACACTACATTATTTATATCGGCATTGACCGGTATTTGTTTTATTCCATGCTTCCAATGAATTTAAAACAATGCAATAAATTTTAGTAATTAAAAAAGAGCCCATTCCGGCTCCCTTTTTAAATATCATTTTTGCGCTTAATGAACACAAAACATGCAGTCAGTATGGTGATACTTATGCTTTTATAACGGATAAATGCAGGGTATTATCAATCAATTTCATTACCTGCTCTTCTTATCCAGACCATCATTTCTCCGGGTGTCCGGTTTCCCCATAAATAATATGGGATTGCTTTTATATTAACAGGTTTATATTTGCTTCCAGCCGGTTTATACAGCTTATTTTCCCATCCATCGTTCAATCTCCGATAACCTTTGATCTTTATTACATGTACGCCTCCAAACAGTTCCGGATCATAATCGACTTCAGGTTCTGTCAATATGGAAAGAGCCGAAAGGTTATCGCCGTTATCTTCTTCCTCAATACAATACACAACCGGGCCTCTTTGCAGAGCGACCTTTCCTGCATTTGCGCGCACCAGCGGATTGGCTTCCATCATTTCTACCGGCATATCCAGCACTAAGTGTATCTGATCATTCCCACTCCATACATTTCGAATGTATAAATACCCTTCTTTCAATAAATTATCTGCTTCCAGTTTATTACCATTTAAATCAACACTGTATTTTCTGCACCAGCCGGGTATTCTTAAAGCAATATTGAATTCCTTTTGAACATCTGATACGATTCCAATTTTAATTTCACCATTCCAGGGATAAGCAGATTCCTGAACAACTTTTATTTTTGAGCCCGCAACTTCAAGTTCGGCCTCACATGCTGCGTACTGATGTATGAACAGAGTGTCACTATTTTTAGTGAATATATACAGTCCCAGCGAAGCGATTAACCTTGCCAGATTCGGAGGACAGCATGCGCAACTGTACCATTTTTGTCTTCTTGGTTTTACATGCCGTTTTATCGGATTTTTTTCACTGGCTTCCGGAAAAACCTCGAGCGGGTTTACATAGAAATAATGTTTCCCGTCCTTGGCCATGGAACCAATAATTATGTTATATAACGCCTTTTCAATAACATCAGCATATACGCTTTTATTCTCTATTTGAAGCATTCTGTGAGCAAATGTGATAAGGCCAATGGACGCACAGGTTTCGGCATATATTGTATCATTGGGAAGATCATAATCAAAAGTAAATGCCTCCCCTATTGATGTGGAGCCAATTCCGCCCGTAATATACATCTGCCTCGTAACAATATTTTCCCATAAATTACGGCATGCTTGCAACAGGCTTTTATCATTATATTCCTTTGCTACATCTGCCATCCCCGTAAGCATATAAAGCAGCCGGACGGCATGACCAACAGCCTCTTTCTGTTCCCTAACCGGTAAATGAGTCTGATTATATTGACGATTTTGACCTGGGGAATATTTCTCATCAGTGCTATTATTCCATTCTGATACTTTTCCTCTCTTTTCCCACTCTATTTCAAAATAAAATGGCTCTTTTCCGCGTTCATCCAGGAAGAACTTACTTAGCTCCAGATAACGTTTTTCACCTGTAACTTTATATAATTTGACAAGCGCAAGCTCTATTTCCTGGTGCCCGTCATATGCTTGCAGTTTACCCGGTTCAGGCCCAAATACAGTATCAATGTAATCGGCAAACCTGCATACAATATCCAGCAGCTTACGTTTTCCGGTAGCCTGATAGTAAGCAACCCCGGCTTCGATAAAATGACCGGCAGTATACAGTTCATGACATTCATATAAGTTGGTCCAGCGTTTGCCCTTCTTCTTTATCGTAAAATAAGTATTAAGGTATCCATCCGGCTGCTGGGCTTTTTCAACCAGATCAATTGCCTCATCCGCAAGCTTTTCCAGCTCCGGATCGGGATAAGTCTCGAGTATATATGCAACCGCTTCCAACCATTTGGCCAAATCGGTATCTTGAAAGAAAAATCCATAAAATTCTCCATCTTCTAAACCGGCTGCGATTCTGAGATTTTTTATTACATGACTGGGCTCGGCTTCGGGTACCCTATCATTCATAACCTCCCATTGATATGGCAATACAACTTCCTTTACAAGCTTCTGATATCCAGACCAGAAACTATCGGTAATTTTTACTGCTTTCAAGCTGACTTCTTCTGAACTTCTTGTTGATCCGTTATTCATAACGCAACTCCCCCTGCAATAATTTTGAGAATTCAGGCTTTAATACCGGTAAGTGCTATTCCCTGGAGAATATATTTCTGCCCAATAATAAAAACGATAATATTAGGAAGCAATACCAGCGTGGAAGCCGCCATTAAAACATTCCACTGTGCGGAGTACATGCCGCGGAATTGAAAAAGCCCAAGAGCGAGCGTAAAACGATGCTCGCTGTTCAAATATATCAGCGGTGCAAGAAAGTCGTTCCATGTATTAACAAAAGTAAAAATCCCTACAACAATCAGCGCTGATTTTGATAAAGGTAAAATAATTTTAATAAATATTTTCAATTTGCTTGCGCCGTCTATATACGCCGCTTCATCCAATTCCTTCGGTATGGAAAGAAGAAACTGCCTGACCAGGAATACATTGAACGCGCCTCCTCCGAAATAGGCCGGAATAATAAGCGGAGAATATGTATTTACTAAGCCCAGGGCATTCCATCCTATGAAAGTAGGTATCATCGTGACTGCATATGGAAGCATCATACTGCTTAAAATAATATAAAAAACCCGATCTCTCCATTTCCATTTCAATCGAGCAAAACTGTAAGCGGAAAGAGAACTGCTTATAAGAACACCAACCAGCACCGAAGATACGATTACTGCAGAGTTTATATAATATTTTGCAAAAGGAAGAATTTTAAATGGCTCAAGGTAGTTACTAAATATAAACGGCTTGGGAATCCATATTGGAGGAAGCTGGAAAATTTGTGCTGTCGACATTAAAGAACTTCTAATCAACCAGAAAAAAGGAAAAATGGACGCCAAAGAACCCAATATAAGAACTGTATAAATCAGGACTTTGGAGATTTTAGCCCGAATCATATCATCTCACTCTCCTTCGTAGTATACCCAGTTTTGGGATGTCTTAAAAATTAAAGCCGTGAAAGCCATAATGATAATAAAAAGGATCCATGCTATTGCACACGCATTACCCATGTTTTGGTGAGTAAAAGCTTCCCTGTAAAGGTAAAAAACATACATCAGACTGGAGTTTTTCGGTCCGCCTTCCGTCATTATATATGGCTGTACGAAGACCTGAAATCCGTTTATCAGACCCATAACCAAATTAAAGAAAATGGTCGGAGTAGTCATCGGAATTGTAACATACCGCAGCTTATCAATACTATTTCCCCCATCAATATAGATCGCTTCATAATATACATTTGGTATATCCTGAAGCGCAGCTAAAAATATAAGCATCGCGCCCCCGCTGCTCCAAACACTCATGAGCGCAAGAGTAGGGATAACAGTCTCCTGGGCATAAATCCACTGGCTTGTGGGCAAGTTCAATGCCCTTAGAATTTCATTCAGAAAACCGAGATCCGGATTCAAAAGCCACATCCATACCATTGATGATGCAACCAAGGGGACAATGGTGGGTAGATAGAACGCTGTCCTAAAAAAGCTCAGGCACTTGACTCTTTGATGAAGTAAAAGCGCTATTGAATAAGAAAAAATAATTTGCATCGGTACAGAAAGGGCCACATAGTAAGCTGTTACTTTTAGCGCCTGAAAAAAAAGAGAGGTTGACGAAGTAAAAAGTTCAACATAATTCCGAAAACCAATAAAATTGGGCTTAACAACTATGGTATAATCAGTCATGCTTAAATACAAGCTGGCTATCATCGGACCCAAAATAAATATTAAAAAACCAAGGATGGCAGGGCTGGCAAATAACCATCCCGAAAGCTCATCAAACAATCTTTTTTTTCTTCCTGTATATGACTTTACATTTGCTGTTGTTTTATTTGACATTGATATCTCCCCTTAAAACAAAAATCGCCGTGGGTTTTATATAAAAAACGACGCGATTATTATCAAATGCCCTGTAATGGTGGGAGCAGCAGGTGACGTATAGTATAAAGATGATTCATTACTCCGCCTCAATAAGCAGAAGTTCTGCAGGGCATTTTAATAAATAAAACCTGTTATTTGCGAAGGAGACTGTCTTTTTACAGACAGCCTCCCGGCAAGTCTTTATCGGTTCATCCGTTAAGTGTATTTTATTCGTATACACCCTGATATTTTTCCGCCAACTGTGATTCAATTTCCTTGAAAGCCTCAGCCGCTGTTTTTGCACCTATCCACACATCATCCAACGCAGTAGTAATAATAGTTTCTATTTCAGCGGCATTCTTCAGCCAATATCCGTAGTTGTTGTATCCATAATTCAGTACCGTATCAACAACTGCAGATTTGAACCCGTCTGGATGTCCAGGTTTTACATATGCCCATTTTTCTAACAGTTCAGGGTTCGTGTACCATTCTTTTACCGTAGGCATCCATAATCCGCTGCTATAGATTTCAACAGATGTTTCCGGATTAATCATCCATTTCAACAGAGTCCATGCCTCTTCCTTGTGTTTTGTCTGTCCGGACATGACAATTGCTTCGCCAAACTGAACCGTTGAAGGAACCTTCATTTTCGGAAGAACACCGACATCAAAATTCAATCCCGCATCTGCCAGGTCAACGTTTACCCATTGCCCATCAATGTTCATAGCAACTTTTTTACTTTGCATTGCCGTTGCGGGAGCAGGCAGGTTCTTTTCCGATGTTACTGTTGGCGCAACATGGTGCACATTAATTAAATCCGCAAGTTTTTGAACAGCCTCTGCAGCCGCCGGGTCACTAAGATTTAAACCGCTTTTATCCGGCTTTACTATGCTTGTTTGGTTAGAGTCGAAAAACAGCGACCACATCCACCTGTGAAAACGGACTCCATACTGCTTTATCCGGTCTTTATTAAAATCGGGTGATAAAGCATTATTTCCATTTTCGTCTATGGTCAGTTTTTTACACACTTCAACAAACGTATCCCAGTCCCAGGCATCCTCAGCTCTTGTCGGTGGAGGTTCCACGCCCGCTTCTTTGAACATGTCAACATTATAGTAGAGCGCAAAAGCTTCTTCACAAATTTTTGTTCCAACAATCGTATTCTCATCAATTCTGAGAAGTGCATTCGGAATCAGCTTGCTTTCGTCAATATCCGGGTCATTATCAAGAAATTCCTTAAGATTGTATAATTTCCCCTGCTCTCCCCATTCAACGGTGTTATTCTTATAGAACATGAAAACATCCGGTAACTGGTTCGCCGCTGCAAGAGTAGCCATTTTTGTAACATAGTCCGTGGGAACATGCATATATGTAACCTTTATATTCGGGTTATTATCATTAAACTTCTGAATCGCCTTTTCGGTTACATTTTTCTCACTGGGAGACCCCCATCCCGAATAGGTAAGCTGCACGACTTCCTTGGCAGTATTTGATGTTTTATCTGCCGGTGCCGCTCCGCCGGAGTCTCCGGCAGCCTTCGGCGCCTTATCACATCCGATAAACAGGAGCATTACAGAGCAGAGTAACAGACATATCGACAACAAACGTGATTTGCTTTTCATATTTGACCTCCTTGAGCATAAAAATTAATATGGCTGCGCAGCCATTTTACTCTTTTATTGTATATAATGAACAAAAGAAATGATATTGTACTTTTATCATATTGGTGTATTTTCATCAGATGTTTACTTGTTGAATGGGAAAACTATTATTACCTTTGTTCCTCCTGAAACAGATGGTTCTATTTTTATTCCGTACTCTTCGCCGTATATGATTTTTATTCTTCTGTTAACATTAGAAATGCCTATGCTCAGATTATCCTCCCGGGGACGGTTCAGGATCATATCAATATCATCTTTGCATATACCCTTTCCATTGTCTTCAATTGAAAAAAACGCAAGATTCCCGTCTTTCTTTGCAGAAATCTTTATCGTACCATCACTTTCCATACTACTGAAAGCATGTGTAAAGACATTTTCTATAATTGGCTGCAGAAACAGCTTCGGCACTTTGGCGCTTAAAACTTCGGGATTTATGTCATATTCGACTATAAACTTACCTTCGAAACGGATGGACATAATGTAAAGATACTTTTCCAACCATTCAAGATCGTCACTGAAACGTACAATGTCTTGTTTTGTACGCACAGTGTAATTCAACATATAAGATAAACTGATAAGCATTTTACTTATGTCATTTTGTTTGTTTCGTATTGCAATCCAGTTAATGATGTTTATCGTATTATAAAGAAAGTGCGGATTTAACTGAAGGGTAAGGGCTCCAATAGTAGCTTCTTTTTCACGAATCTTTACCTCGTAGTTTTCTCTAATAAGGGTTTTTATTTTGCTGCTCATATAATTCATTGTGTCAGCCAACTGCTTGAACTCAATGTCATATTCTTCATGCAGCATCACGTCAAAATCACCGGAACCGATCTTTTTAGCTGCCTTTGTCAGCCTGTCTATCGGAGTCGTTACTCTTATGGAAATTATATAGGCAATTATCATCGAGACCAGGCATAAGGTTATCGCAATATAAAAACTTCTGTTTCTGATTCCTATCAAAAGGGGAGCAGTCAGTTCTTTTGCATTAACAAAAATCATCGTAATCCATCCGGTAACATTTGAAGTGTCAAAACATAGTATCCATGGTTCTCCGTTAAGTACCACATTGACATATCCGCTGGTTTCTTCTCTTACCATATCAAGCCATGTATCCTGTTCCTCCAATACCAATTGGCTGTTTTCTGATTGCGCTACAACCGTACCATCCTTGCTTGCAACAAAAAACATTGAATTCCCTACTATATTACTCTTGTTATACACATCAGTAAAAAAACCCGGTAAATAGTCAATCACAAGGAAAGGTCTTTCTACTTCATCACTTAAGTGTAAAACCTGGCCATTTACAAAATCAAGGCAATCAATCATCCTTGCCATGGAAAAGACATATCTTCCTTCCATGTGTATATCTTCCAAATCTTTCTGGCGGAACTCCTTAACAAAGTCATAGGTGGGTATCCATACCGCTTTACCCTGTGCTTTCTTGGCCGCACTGTATATTGATGTTTTCGAAAACTCCTGGAAAGGAAGAAAGCCCGGTGAGGTGTTTCCTGCATCAGGTGTAAATGTGTAATAGCTTGTGACAAGCTTATAAGAGTATATGCCCGGAGCGTTCATCAGATATCGTGACAGAATATTGGAGATAATTCTGTCAGATTTGATAATACTTTCTTCACTGTCAGGATCGAGGCTGGAGAGCGTATTAAACAAGCTTTTATCCGCAATTAAGGCGATACTGCTGTCCAGCGCTTTTGATAATTTTTCATCAACAATCTCGTTATTCTTCTTTATAAGCTCATATACATTCTTTGCTGTAACATCTAAGATCAGATTGCTGCTCATTTTGTAACAAGAAACGCCTAAAAAACTAATAATTGTGATTATAATGACAATATAAGTTATTACAAGCTTCGTCCGTAATCTGACTGAGTTCAATATATTCTCCAGCAGAACGAACAGCTTATTTTTCCGTAAATTTACATTCATTTAACAAAGCCACCTTTCCCGGCAAATATCCTGTAATGGTTAGGTGTAACTCCAAACTTGCTTTTAAAAACCTTACAAAAATACTTCACATCCTTAAATCCAACTTTCTCGGCAATTTCATATATCTTTTTTTCGCTGTTCTGTAATAAAAAGACTGCTTTTTCCATTCTCATATCCAGAATGAAGTATGAAAGAGCAACTCCCGTATTCTTTTTAAAAATTGTACTAAAATAATTAGGATTGAAATGAAATCTGTGCGCAAGCGTTTCAACACTTAATTCTTCCGACAGATTTCCGGATATATATTCAATGCATTTCTGGATGATGTATTTGTTTCTGTCCTCCAAAACAGTCTGGAATGTGTCTATAACAGCAGTAGCCAGGTTTCTTGAAACTTCTGACAATTCTACGAGATATGCACACTGATTTATTGATTGTCTTATTTTATAGCTTAACTCTAAAAAATCGCGGTTCTCGATTGATTTTTTTATGGTATCCAGACACGATATCAGCAGGTTTTCAGTGTAGTTTATCAATATATCCGGCGCAATCCTGGACTCTTTTGCCAATCCGGAGAAAAAATAATCAAAACATTTAAAGATTCTTTCCCTGTCACATTGAACTATTGCGTCCTTCAGTTCTGTTTCGAGCTGCAGCACATCCGGCAGTGCATTTTTCATCGGTAATTTTCCATCAATGCCATATATGCATATCGGCTCTTTTTTGTAAAAACAATGTTCAAGTGCTTGCAGTGCCTCACGGAGAGCTATTTTCCAATTGTGACACGAGCATTTATAAGAATTGCTGATTCCTACACTTATAATTAATTCCTGCTGCTCATAAAATAAAGAAGCGATCTGATTCAGTTCCGGAATTAAATCATCCGCATATATATTGGTTTTATTTGTCGAGAATAAAATTATCGCCAGTATCAACCTCTTATCCTCAAGAAAAAACGATAAATGCCGACCGAAAGCATTTAAACGGTCACAGACAGCGCTCCTGGCATAAGATTTGATTTCGTCTTTCCTCATTGTATTTGAGCTGCCTGAGGCAGTTGTCTTTCTATCTGAGATTAAAATGGTTAGAATTCTGCAGTCGCCTTCATTTTTTAAAACATCCTGTATAATAGGTTCATTATCAAGTGAGAGTTCTTCTCTTATCAACCTATTCATTGCATAATCAAGGTAAACCGGATATGTAACATCCAACTCCTTTTTAAGAGAATCCCTGGTTCTATCATTTTCCTCCTGCTCCTTAAGCAGTTTTTCCACTCTTCTAAGCATCATTTCAACTGTTTCAGGATCAACGGGCTTAAGTATATAATCACAGGCTCCAAACTTGATGGCCCCTTTAGCATATTCAAAATAATCGTAGCCGCTTAAAACAACAATCTTCATATGGGAGGCTTTTTCTTCTATAGACTCAAGCAGTTGCAATCCATCCATAACCGGCATTTTTATATCGGTTATCAGAATATTGTATTTATTGTTGTTGATCATCTCCAGAGCTTTTCTGCCATTTTCAGCTTCATCTACTATGTAGCTGCTCCGCAGTGACATAACCAGTTTAGCCATTTCTCTCCTATGAATTGGTTCATCATCTACAACAAGAACTCTGTACATATATACACCACCCGAAAAATTGAGCATCTGATAACCTTTGCATATTACACCAGCATGACTTTACCACAAACAAACAGTTTGCGTCCTAAACCATTTATACAAGGTACTTGATTTTTATGTATCAGGAAAAAATCGATAACAAGGCATTATACATGCTATCTTTAGAGATAGGTACACCTCCCCTTTATTATGTTAAACTATTCCTATACCTTAATCAATTCCAATATCCTTTGAATAGTGTATTTTGGTTTGAGGTTTATATATCATGCCCTGCTCTTCCTTCTTTTTTATCGCATAATCCGTAATTTATCATATATCACATACCACCTTTTCCTTTCATATACTGATGTAAAGAAAATGATTATAAGGTGTTGTTATGTGGTATACCGTAGCGGCAGGAGACAGCCTTTATAAGATAGCGCAGCGCTTTGGAACGACCGTCGAAACACTTCAGCAGGCAAATAAAATTTCAGGTACAGTCATAAATGTCGGACAAATGATATATATACCCCCAACCCCCGGCAGGCTCATGCAGTATACGGTACAGCCGGGAGATTCCCTTTACAGGCTCGCCCAGCTTTTCGATACGACAATTCCGTCATTGGTCGAACTGAACAATATAACCGGCAGTACGATATACGCCGGGCAAAGGCTTTTAATACCGTTTTACACGGAAGTAATCGTAAATGCGGCAATGGTCAACGTGCGAAGCGGCCCCGGAACAAATTACCCTGTTCTTGCGGTCATGCAGCAGGGAGCACGGCTTCCCGTCACAGGATACCGGACCGGCTGGTACAGGGTTGTCCTGTATAACGGTTCAACAGGATGGATTTCCGAAAATGTCGTTACTGTTGACGCGCACGATACGAGCCGCCCTATCCAGCCGATAATCGGCTTTTATACGCTTGCCGAAGGCCCCGGCCTGCCCGGTTCGTACTTCTCTTTTGTAAACAACGTATCACTTATTTCGGAGCTATGCCTGTTTTTTTACCAGATAAGCCGCAATGACCCCACACAGGTCGACAAGTTTTACCAGTTCACCGATCAGGATATCCGGGTTCTTGTAGCGATAAGCCATAGGAACAATATAAAAATACTCCCGGTTATACATAACCTTTTATACCGTCCCGGAGGAACGGAACTTGCCAGGGAGCTTGTCCGCCGGCTTGTTTCATCACCCGCGAACCGCCGCGCATTCGCAAATAATCTTGTACAACTGGTAGAGCAGTATAATTTTGACGGCGTGAATATTGATATTGAAGACGCATACACCGAGGACAGCGATAACCTTGCACAGCTTTATGTCGATATAGCCGACGCATTCAGACCAAGGGGCTATTATCTTTCGGCTTCGGTTCCGTCCCGTATAAGCGACGAGCCGTTCAATCCATTTTCCGATCCGTTTAATTACAGTGTTATCGGAAGCGCCGTGGACCAGTTCATTGTAATGCTTTATAATGAATTCGGATGGCCCGGAAGCCCGCCCGGACCTCCGGTATCAATACCGTGGATGCAGAGGGTACTGAACTATACGAAAACAAAAATGCCGTGGTATAAAATCGCCGCAGCGGTTTCAGTATTCGGCTTCGACTTTAACCTTACGACAGGAAGAAGCTCTTACGTATCCCATGACAGGGCAATACAGCTTGCGAACCGGTACGGAAGCGTAATCCGGTTTGACATGCGATTCCAGACCCCCTATTTTTCCTATACCGACGAACAGGGGCAGCAGCACCAGGTATGGTTTGAAAACGCTGACAGCATCCGCGCAAAATTAAGAACCGCATGGAATATGGGTATAAACGGCCTTGCATTGTGGCGCCTCGGAATTGAGGACGAAAACATATGGAATGTTTTAGCTAATGAGTCCGTTGTCAAGAAAATAATAAGGCATTAAATATACCGGTGAACTGTAAGAACAGCCTGAGAACCTCCATTTACGGCGGTTCTCAGGTATTTCAATTTAATGAATTGCTTTCATGAATAATAATCTCTATATCAAAAGCTCTTTCTACGAATTCCGTTAAAGTTTGCACCTGTTCTTTGCAATACCTGTTAAGTTCTTTTGCAACTACAAGCTTGTCTTCATTGTCATTTTTCCTGTGAATATAAGCTATTACGTAACCTTTATATTTATCAAGCGGTTCAGACTCACCTAAAACATAGGCATCAATCTCTTTCCCGTCCCTGGCTATTGTTCCGGGTACAAATCCGTAATTAACAGGATAAATGATTTCACACCTTGGATGTTTGCTGCCCATTGGTCTGTCAATTATTACTTCTACCTGCTTTCCTAAAAATTCTTTCATTTCTTTACCGTCTTTTTGAAATCTTAATGACACACCTTGTTCCCCCTGATTTAATACTCTCTAAAAGCTCTGCCTCTGCTTCGCAGTCAAAAACATATTCATACATATACTTTGCATGGCCAAGAGTACAGTAGCACCAGCTTATTGGGAGCCGCTTATCAATGTTCTTTACAAAAGAACAATAGCAAACCGGATAACATATAAATAATGCATTGTTATCACACCAAAAACTCGCACCAAGATTCAGAGAATTCAGTTTTTCAGCAAAATCAATCAGGTTTACTGATTCCGTGTAAACCTTTTTCAGTTCTTTCATCTTTGCCAATGAAGGTTTACAGCA
Source organism: Clostridiaceae bacterium (assembly GCA_012516065.1). Classification (GTDB taxonomy): domain Bacteria; phylum Bacillota; class Clostridia; order DSM-8532; family DSM-8532; genus DTU069. The sequence continues at coordinate 4,123 of JAAYXD010000282.1, read as the reverse complement.
GCATCCCATACGAATCTGTTTAACTTTTTCCTTCTCAAAGCTGTTATCGAGCCTGTTGCAGATATGTTCAGCCCACTCAAGTTTCTTTTTATCCGACGGGCTTTTTGACAGCTTAATTCCGCAGGCGATATCATAAGCTGTTTTTTCATCGGTATGGTTAAGCAAACTATCAAATAATCTTTTTGCCTGTGTATTTTCTATATCTTCCATATATTATCCTCCTGATAAAATAACGCTTATGGTATATAATTCATGGCCCTTCGGATTTATGTCTTTTAATTATCTTTCTGTTTGTTCGGTCATTAGTTCCCATCTCATTCCAAACTTATCTATCAGTGATACAAAACACGATGAATAAGTAGTGCTTCTCATTGGAGAAATAATAACCGCACCATTCTTTAATAAATTATATGCCTTTTTGACTTCATCGGCGGTATCAAAAGTAACAACCAGTGATAACGAGTTGCCTGGGGTATGGTCTTTATTATCAGTAATATCGGACATCATGATCCGGGTTTCACCAATCATTATTTCGGCATGGTACACATGCTCGGAATACTTTTCATCCGGAGTATAATCCGCAGGGTTCGCATCTTTGCTTTTTAATACGCAAAGAACCTTAGCGCCGAATACTTTTTTATACAGCTCGATTGCTTCCATACAATTGCCGGGAAAATGGAAATTGGGCGTAACAATCATGTGTTTCTCTCCTGCATCAACATAATAAATTTACCAGATCTTCAATACCCGATATTCTTATATTTACACTGCCGAACCTAGATTCTCTATCAAGCAAAACGGCATTAAACCCATATTTCAGCGGCCCTTCATAATCGCAAACATAATCATCGCCTACAAAAAGTATCTGCTCTTTTGATGCCTTAGCTGCGTCCAAAGCCGCAGCGTATATATTTTCATGCGGCTTTCTCCATCCAACCTTAACGGATGTAATAACAAAATCGAAAAATTTACTGATCTCATGGATATCAAGCAGTTCTTCGACGCCGTCATCTACGATAAAGTTTGACACAATTCCAAGCCTGAACCTGTCTGACAAACTATACAGTGTTGATTTAACCGAATCATGAACAATACAGTTTCTTTTATAGTTATTCCAATAGTTCTCGAAGATTGCATTTACTACGGTTTCTGTTTCATGCAAGTGTACGGGAATCATTCGAACCATATGCCTGTATCTGTCAATTATATTGTGTTCTTCATATTCCTGCTGTTTTGACTTAAGATAATTTACTGCTTTTTCATAACCGTCGACAAAAGAATCAAAACTATCCCATAAAGATTCGTACCCGCTGCCGAAATAAGCCCATTCACAATACAATCTGATATCAGGTTTTTTTACAATGTCAACAACTGTCTCCATACAATCGAACAATATACAACTGATACCTGTCATATAAGGATTCCCCAAAGTTTCTAACTGATATTTGCATGAACGCGCCTTTTGTCAGACTCTAATCTTTCAGCTCTGTTAAAAAGCTGTATCCATGTTTTATAAACCCCAATGATTCATAAAAACGATGCGCTTTTTCTCTTTTCAGATTACTTGACAATACGACCTTATAGCATCCGCATTTTTTGCAGTATTCCACTGCATATTTCATCATTTGTTTTCCGATCCCTTTGCCCTGCCGGTCCGTTTTTACAACTACATCCTCAATCAGTCCCGAAGGCGATCCCATATGGGCAAGGTTATCCATAACCGCCAGCGCGAAAGTACCGACAACTTCATTGTCACTTACTGCAATATATACTTTATAATCCGGATAAGCTGCCATTTTCCTGAAAATAGTTTCAGCCTGTTCTACCGGCAGAACTTCACCATTATCCATATCAGGCTGCTTATATAACGCCAGAATATCCGGTAAGTCTTTTATACCTGCTTCCCTGATAACCAAATTCATACAAATACCTCCCGCAAATTTATTTGAACAGCCCTGCCGCATGCTTTTCCCGTGCGCAAATATCCGTTTTTCACCGAACCGCATAATTGCACCGGGAAAATAGAAGACTGTTTCTCTTCCAGGAGTGAAACCCATTCCTCCTTTATTTGAGGTTCCTCCGGCGGATATTGTGTTAATGCTTTAAGTATAACTCCTGTAAATCATCAATATCATCTGCTATGGCCTCTCTTATCTCCAAACACATACGACTCCCTCCGGAAGCACCGTTTATTTCCCGGCTTAAAATCTTCATGAATCATAATAATTTTTATCATAATAAAACACTGGTTTTCTTCATCCCATATTTCAGTTAATGTGACAGGAGGTTCGAAAAAGCCTTATATCCATCTTTTTTCCCTAAATAAAAAACTGCGTCGGCAGGACATTTTCTTATACCTATGTGGTTGATAAGAGATTCCCAAGATTCAACTGTCCAATTGCTATGCCCGTTTCTCCGATTTCCGTTCTTCCGAAGTCCCCGTGACAGTCCGAACCGGTAGTAATAAGCAAACCCTTGTTTCTACATATTTCCAGACAAATGTCCGTAATGTCCTTCGTATGAAACGGGTAATAGCATTCAATGCCGTCAAGCCCATAGGAAACAAGTTCCAATACCTTTTCGGCGAATAAATTCATATCCGTTTCTTTAATTACTTCTCCGGGATGAGCCAGGACTGCCTTGCCGCCGGCATTATGAATATACTGCGCCGCAGCGCTCACAGTGGGAAAGTCCACACAATCGTAAGAGCAATTGTAAATATCATAAAATTCCAGCCCTCCCCGTAAGCTCTTTGACAGACCCTTATCGAGCAAATAGTGCAGAGCCTTCCAGCCGCCTTTTTTCCTGTCGTAAGAGTATTCCAGGTAATCCGGCAGCGAAACGGAATTATAATCCGCCTGCATTTTTTCTATCAGCTTTACGCTTATTTCATCAAGCATAGCGCGGTTTCTTCTGACAAAGAGACAGAATTCCTTATCTGAAAAATCCATTCCATACCCAAGTATGTGAATGGGTTTTCCTTCGCAAAGCGTATCCAGCTCAACAGCGGGAACATAACGGATATTGCATTTGGAGCAAAGTTCCCGCAATTTGACAGAACCTTCAAGGACATTATGATCGGCAATAGCCAATAAACCTACATCTTTGGCTAAAGCGGCTTCTAAAATTTCTTCCGGCGACATTGTCCCGTCCGAATAATACGAGTGAACATGCAAATCAGCGATTTTATCCAGTATCAATGAACAATCTCCCTTAAACCTTCTTACCGTTTTTCGTACTTCCAAATAATTTCTACGCTGTTTTATTTCCAATACCGTATGCCCAATGCGTTAACTTTTTTGCAATCCAATATTGTGATAAAACCAGGCCGGTTCCGCCAACCACTATCAGAGCAATAATCATTTGATTTGTCGGAAGAAACTGCAGTCTAAACATGCCTTTCAGGTTTCGCGCCGTATCTGTAATATCTCTTGTCGCAAAATAAGCTGACGCAATCGAAACGAGTACCATCACCAGCGCAGAGAAAAGTGCAAAAGACGCGGAAGCTTTCTTTAGCTGTTCCTTATCGATACCTTCATGATAAAACCTTCTACCCATGAAAATTCCGGCGATGGCTCCAACAGCCAGGTTAAATACCGGGACGCCCATAAAAAAACCAAAAAAACACGCCGAGTAAAATAAATAGATCATAACCAATACGCTTTGTTTCCACCAGTAGGCTTTTTTAATCCATTCAAAAACTATGATGTCTGTTATACAGCCGATTCCGAATCCAACCAGGCTGAATAAAAATATGGTTCGCTCCGCTGCGAAAAAAAAGCTGGTCCACCACCCTGCCAAAAAGAGAAGAATTGGAAGAACCGGTCCTATTATTATGCCTATAAAGACAGATTCCAATTTACTCAACGTTCCACCCCCTGAAATCGGATCGGGCATAAGGAATTTGCTACGCATGCAGTAATACCAGCCCAGCGGGATCTTATAAGTAATTTTTATGGTATTACTAAATCTGGAAAACGTCAAGCGATTATTAAAATTTTTGTTCCTGAAACGGTATCTGTTTGATTATATGTAAAACAATTACATGATGCCGGTTTTCTTTGATTTTGTTATATGATAAAATAGCTTCATCCGCTACCGAAATCAAAGATTTCGAACGGGT
>JAAYXD010000257.1 GCA_012516065.1 Clostridiaceae bacterium | reverse complement strand
CGCCTAAGTGGTAGTCTAGTATTGCTCACATGATATCTGAGCTTTGCTCAGCATCGTCAATATGCGCCCGTAGCTCAGCGGATTAGAGCACCAGACTTCGGATCTGGGTGTCGGGGGTTCGAGTCCCTCCGGGCGTACCAGTTATCAACCCAGCTTAGGCTGGGTTTCTTTGTGCCTCCGATTCGGTCACACGTCCGCCAGAACACCCAGTTGCTACTCTATTGCTACTCCTTTTCCAAAATGCCAGCTAGAACGCTTGCGATTTTGCCTATTTTCTGATGTTCAGAATCTCGCTGATTTGGTCGGACGCCTGACTCTGCATATGAGGAAAGACGTGGGAGTAGATGTCCATCGTCATACTGATACTGCTGTGCCCGAGACGTTCCTGAACGATCTTCGGGTGTACGCCAGCCTGGAGTAGCAGAGTAGCATGAGTGTGCCTCAAGTCGTGGAACCTGATGCTTGGAAGGCCAGCCTTCTTCAGGAGCGACTTGAATTGCCTGTGCAGGTTTGAATGGTTGATTGGCTGGCCAGTTGACGTGGTGAACACAAGCTCCGAGCGGCGAGGCATCTCTCGGAGTTCGTCGGCCAACTCAGTCGGTATGGGTATCGTTCGAGCGCTGGACTTCGTCTTGGTACTGCCAATCCATTCTCCATCCCTGCCGAGAGTCCCGGTTATGGTGACTGTCTTCCGGTCGAGGTCGAGGTCTTGCCACCTAAGGCCTAGAAGCTCTCCTTCGCGTAGTCCGGTGGTCACAGCGGCTAGATAGAGCGGGTAGTTGCTTCTAGAGCGCGCTGCGTCAAGCAGCTTGTTCACCTGCTCGCTTGTGAGCACCTCCATCTCACGTCTGCCCTTCCTAGGCTTGTCCACTCCGACGGTCGGATTGCGATGCAGAAGCTCCCAGCGAACGGCTTGGTTCAGCGCTGCCCGCAACACTCGATGGCAGCCGTTGATGGTGGAGGCGCTTGCTCCAGATTCCTTGAGCTCCCGGTAGGCCGTCTGGATGTGCATAGGTGTGAGCTGAGACAGCAGCAGATGGCCCAGGTGAGGAACGATGTGTATTCTCATAATCATCTCGTACCAGTCATAGGTACTAGGCTTGACCGATCCTTTGGTCGATTTGAGCCACTCGCGGACATACTCCGCCACCGTCATTTTGGAGGGCTCGATGTACTGCCCCATGGATAGCTCACCGAGTACACGGTTGAGCTCCTTTTGAGCGTCCGATTTGCGCGGCGATCGGACGGTCTTGGTCTTGTACCGCTTCTTCCCGTCAGGACCTCGTCCAACGTACCATCTGAGCTCCCAGCTGTCTTCTCCTCGCTTGCGTATATGGCCTCGCATAGTTGGGTTCCTCCAGGCCTATCAGTGCAACACAGATTCTGTGTTGCATTCAGTAGTGACTGAGTACTGTGAACCGTCTGTCCATATGACCACTGTGCCATGATGGTCAGTCCTGTAGACCTCGGCTCCGACTTCAGCAAGGGCATGGAGCGCCTCCTCATCTGGGAGACCGTAGCGGTTGCCTTCGCCGACGGAGATCACTGCCACCTCAGGAGTCACTACGCTTAGAAAAGCCTCTGAGGAGCTCGTTCTGCTCCCATGGTGGGCGACCTTCAGTATGTCTACGTCTAGTAGCTCAGAGGCGCTGTTACCAAGCTCTGAGAGCATCTCCGACTCGCCCAGGGCCTCCACATCGCCTGTGAAGAGGAACGAAACGTCACCATACTCAAGCCTAATGACAATCGAAGCGTTGTTCTCATTCGCGTACCGGTCCACCGGATCGCTCGGATGAAGCACCTCGAGTTCCAGGTTGCCGAGTTGTATCACGTCGCCACGCCTGGGGAAGATCACGGGAATGGGTGTGGTCATCAAGAGCTCTTTGTAGTCTCTCCACAGGGCAGACGTGGCTTCATAGCCACTGTCGGCCACTAGGAGCACAGTGAACTCTTCAAGAATCATAGACATCCCGCCGATGTGATCGGCGTGGGGGTGAGTGGCCATCAGTAGATGAATGGCGTCGACGTCCTGGCTTTCGAGGTAGGACCGGAGCTTGGCGACTGGATCTCTGAACCGATCGCCAGCATCGATCAGGGCCCACTGGTCGTATTCGTCGCACTCAATCAGTACAGCGTCGCCCTGGCCGACGTCGATGAAGTGGACTGCTAGGTCGGCTGAGGCAGTTGGCGCATATAGCATGATCGCCAATGCTAATACAGATAGCCATAGGTGTCGATGGGCTGTAGTGTTCCCCATGTTCATCTGCCTCGCTTTCACTCAGCGCACCAATCCCAGCTGCTGATGCGGTCTTCGTTTCTAGTGCAGCAGTAACCAT
>JAAYXD010000018.1 GCA_012516065.1 Clostridiaceae bacterium | reverse complement strand
TATACATTTACTGTCTGAATAAAATAACTTTAGCTGGAAACGATAAAAATGAATAAAATTATGGGAGGGTGGTTATATGAGTCTTATACCGTGGAATCCATTCAGGGAAATGGATAATTTCGGTAAAGAAGTAAGCAGTTTTTTCGATTTTTCACCTTTCAGGTTTTTCGGAGGGATGAATTCCCCGAGAGTTGATGTTTACCAGACCGAAAAAGATGTAATAGTGAAAGCGGAGATACCGGGTATATCAAAAGAAGATTTGGAAGTATACATCGACGAGGATTCCATAAGGTTATCAGGACAGTCAAAAAGAGATGAGGAATATAAGGATGAGAACATATACAGAACTGAAAGGTATTACGGAAGTTTTTCAAGAACAATACCGCTGCCTGTGGAAGTAAAAACGGAACAGGCGACGGCTGAATATAAAGACGGAATATTGTCAATAACCGTTCCGAAGGCGGAACCTTCAAAGCTCAAAGGAAAAAGAATCAATATACAGTAGCATACAGTCCTGAGGATTAACGTCGTATAAATAAATGAAACTTCAGATAAATGATATAAGTACATTGCCATATTACAAGTATCCAGAAGTAAAAAACAGCACCCATCCGATTTATTACCCTATGGGTGTTTTTATATAATTGATTTAACTTTACTGCCGGATTATATACGATATCTGATGCCGGTTTAAAGTTTTTTTCATAGACCGCTCATTTATTTTTTGATATACTATATAGGAAATTTTTCGCTGATGTAACAGGGCAGATGCGGCTCCCTGTATAAAAAGCATATAAGGAGATATTATGGCTGCTTCAAAAAAGAAAAAAACGTTGGATTTAAATAATATACCTGTGCATATTGCGATAATCATGGACGGGAACGGCAGATGGGCTGAAAAGCGCGGCCTGTCAAGAAGCGTAGGGCACCGTGAAGGGGCAAAGGCCGTCAGGGAAATTGTAGAAGAGGCTTATGATATAGGTGTTAAGTACCTTACTGTTTTTGCTTTTTCCAGCGAGAACTGGTCCAGGCCTAAAGAAGAAGTAGACGAGTTAATGCGCCTTTACCTTGAGTATCTGAAAAACGCCGAAAATGAAACAAGCGATAAAGATGTGCGTGTGCGGATTATCGGAAGCAGGAAGGGACTTTCCGAAGAAATTGTTCAACAGATACAAAAAGTTGAACAAAAGACTATAGACAAAAAGAGGATGAATTTGATAATCGCTTTGAATTACGGCGGCAGACAGGATATTGTTCAAGCCGTAAGAAAAATAGTTGACGATGTTGAAAACGGGATTATTGAAAAAGAAATGATTACCGAAAATGTATTTGGCAGAAAACTCTTGACCGAAGAAATACCTGATCCCGATTTGTTGATAAGAACCAGCGGGGAGATGCGGCTGAGTAATTTTCTTATCTGGCAGTGCGCCTATACCGAATTTTATTTTACGCCTGTGCTTTGGCCTGATTTCAAAAAGAAACATTTACATGAAGCGATATTGGAGTACCAGAAGCGAAGCCGCCGTTTCGGCGGGGTGAAATAAATATTTTTGCAAATCCCCGGTATTGGAGGTATTAAGAGATAATAATGAAAAAAAGAATAATAAGCGCGGCGATTGCGATTGTTGCGTTGATATTTATTATGATGCAGCCTCCTTTTGTAATGGGAATTGCCGTTTTTGCCGTGTCATTAATAGCATTGTATGAATTCTACCAGTCCGTCAGAAAGGTAGATTTTTATCCTGTAAGGGTAGTAGGATTTTTCTCCTGTATAATGTTCCTGCTGTATATTATTTCTTATTCATATGAAACGGATTTGATAGAAACGGCTTTAGGAGCACTGTCGAAGGCAATCTTCCAGAGAAATATAGTCTTTTTGATTATCTACATAGTTATTTTCTATTTAATGATGCAGCTGATTTTCAACAAAAAGCATTTTACACTTGATGATATTGCCGTAACGCTTTTAGGTATTATATATGTCCCGTTTCTTTTGTCTTTTGTATTTCTTGTAAGGTGCATGGAGAATGGTTTTGAACTTGTATGGATCATTTTTGTCGGCACGTTCTCAACCGATATATTTGCATATTTTACAGGAAAGCTGTTCGGGAAAAAGAAACTGCTTCCCGAGGTAAGTCCGAATAAAACGGTTGCAGGAGCGATAGGCGGAGTTGTTGGAAGTATCGTCTGTACGACAGGTTTCGGGTATTTTTATGTAAATCTTTATGCCGGGTTACAAATACCGAATTACCATTACATACTAATAGGGATTTTATGCGGCGTGATCGCGCAGATCGGCGATTGGGCCGCTTCAGCGATAAAAAGGCGCGTAGGGATAAAGGATTTTGGGAATATTATGCCTGGACACGGCGGGCTGCTGGATAGAATTGACAGCTTACTGTTTGTTGCCCCGGCGATTTATTTCTATCTGCAGTTTTTTATATGAAATTTTCTGCTTCTTTACCGATGCAGGATAAAATGACTTGTTTGGAGATGCGGCATGGTTAAAAATCTGATTATTCTTGGTTCAACAGGTTCAATAGGCAGCCAGGCTCTCGATGTCTGCGAGCGTTTAAATATAAAAGTTGTCGGCCTTGCGGCCGGCAACAATATAAAGGTTCTTGAAGAACAGGCAAGAAAATTCAAGCCGTCTATCGTTGCCGTTATGGATCCGGAAAAAGGCAGGGATTTAAAGCAGCGGTTAAGCGATACAGCGGTAAAAGTTTTATATGGACCGGAAGGTATGATTGAACTTGCCGGATTTCCTAAAGCCGATACCGTTTTGACTTCGGTTGTAGGGATTTCGGGTCTTATTCCTACGATGAAGGCCATAGAATCGGGTAAAAATATTGCTCTCGCAAATAAAGAGACGCTTGTTACCGCGGGAAAGCTCGTAATGGAGGCCGCAAAAGCCAAAAACATAACAATAATGCCTGTTGACAGCGAACATTCGGCTTTATTCCAGAGTATGTCAGGCAACAGGAAGCAGGATATAGAAAAAATAATATTGACCGCTTCGGGTGGACCGTTTCGAGGGTTTACAGCCGAACAACTCGAAAAGGTTACCGTTGAACAGGCTTTAAGACATCCTAATTGGGACATGGGAAGCAAGATAACGATAGATTCGGCAACAATGATGAATAAAGGTCTTGAGGTCATTGAAGCGAAATGGCTGTTTGATATTGATTTATCAAAAATTGAGGTATTAATTCACCCCCAGAGCATTATACATTCAATGGTATCATATGTTGACGGCTCAATAATAGCTCAAATAGGGGTGCCCGATATGAGAATACCTATACAGTATGCGCTTACATGGCCGTGCCGTGTTAAAAATACGATTGAAAGAGTGGATTTTTGCAAAATCGGTTCATTAACATTCGAAAAACCCGATTGTAAAGTGTTCAGATGCTTAAGTTTTGCATATAAGGCGGTAGAAACCGGGGGAAGCATGCCTGCCGCTATGAACGCTGCGAATGAAGTTGCCGTGTCATTGTTTCTGCAAGGTAAAATAACGTTTACAAATATTATGGAC
>JAAYXD010000214.1 GCA_012516065.1 Clostridiaceae bacterium | reverse complement strand
CATTTGACGTTGAGCCATAATTATTCCAAACTCCCCTGCCTTTATTGTATTGTATTCCAGATATATTAATCCTTAATTCCCCGTTATTCCCATACCGCTTTCAAGTTCATTCAGACGTGCAGCGGCATATGAACTGTAATTGCTGTTCGGGAATTCTTCAATTATGTATTCAAACAACTCCACCGCTTTTTCGCGTTCATTGCAGCGTGCCGCCGCTTTACCCGCCTGGTAATAAAGCGCAGCTTTATATGATACGTTGTCCGTATCAATTAACGCAATGGCCGTTTCATATTGTTCAAGCGCATTCCTGTATATATCTGCGTCTCTTGACGAATTTCCGTTGTATATTTTGTTACCCTCGTTATAATACTGATTTGCCGCTTTCAAGCGTATTTTATCCCATACGCTGTCATACATGCCCTGTAAATCATCGGGCACAGCGGTCCCCTGCCGGTTCATCATAAGCTCGGCCGCTTCGGTATACTTGCCTTCATTATAAATCTCTTCCGCCTCTCTTATCCGGGCGACCCAATCCTTATATACGCGGAAGTTGTCCATCAGCTTTAAATTTTCATCTTTCCTGCTTTCCAAATCCTGCTCGAGTTTTTCAATTCTGGCGTTTAGTTGTATTATCTGGTTTTCGAGTTCAGGATCTTTAATAATTTTTTCTTCTTTCTTAATTGTAAATAATGATTTATTCGTTGGGACCATAAACCATATGAAACCCATTATTGCAGCCCCGATTAATATACCAACGATATATTTCAACCCGTAAATGTTATTGTCTTCGGCTTTAAGACCGTCGGCAATAAATTCGGAAAAATTTTTGCCGTCTTTTTGAGGTGATTTCATGTCTTTTTGAGCTTTATTGCTTTTGGTTTTCTTTTTGCTGTAAACAGCGGTATCCGTTTGATCATCGATGCCATCCAATTTATTGATGTACTGCATGGCTTTTATGCCGCTGTCATCGGCGTCGATGACCTGTTTAAACGCGTTTCTTGCAGCATCCGTCTTTCCTGCTGCGTAATAGCATATGCCTAAAAGATTCATTGCCTCAAAAAAGGAAGGGTAAAGCGAAATCGCTTTTTTAAGCTGGATTATTGCTATATCTTCATTTCCGAATTTTATATCCTCAAGGGCTTTATTGAACAATTTAATTGCCTTAACGGTATCTTCCGGCAAACTACCGGCTTCTTTTTCAATTTCTTCAAGATCTATCGGCTGAAAACTCTCCAGTTCAGTTGACACATTCAACATACCCAACACCCCTGCTTTCAGGTTATCTGATTATTTAAGCAGCGTGACGTTATTTGACCCACAATTTCACGCACCTGTCCGATGTAAAAAAGAGAACCGAGAGCCGCGATGACATGAGCTTTTGCTGCTTTTAAATATGACTTTGCCACTGCCTCTTCTATTGTATCACTAAATTCAACATTTTTACAATACTTTCGCATTTCATTTGAAAGCGTTTTTACCGGCAGGGCGCGGGGTGTATCCGCGGCTACCGCAATAAACCATTCCGCAATTGACGAAAGTTCACGGAGCATTGTATCATAATCCTTATCTTTTGATACTCCGAAAATTATAACCGCCTTTTTATCCGGATAAATCTTTCTGTATGTTTCGATAAAGGCCCTCACCCCGTCAGGATTATGTGCCCCGTCGATATAAAAATCCGGTTTGCGTCCTATCAGTTCAAACCGTCCCGGCCATGACGCCTTCAAAAATCCTGTACGTATTTCTTTTGCGCCGAGAGCAAAAACCGACGATCTCAGCACATCTATAACCTTCAGCGCCACTGCCGCATTGTATTTCTGGTATATTCCGACAATTCCCGTTTTCATTATGCCGTAGTCCCGGTGGTTAAAAATCATTTTCCCCGGTTTCAGCGCGATCATTTTTATGTCATCGGCATCGGCAGTTATAAGACGGGCATTCCTCCGTTCACATACCGCTTTGATTGTTTCTGCCGCAGGTTTTTCCTGCGGATATGACACCACAATCCCGCCGGGTTTTATAATGCCCGCTTTCTCAAACGCTATGCTGTCCAACGTGGTTCCGAGAATCTGGGTGTGATCAAGCGATATCTTCGTTATAACTGACACAAGCGGTGATTTAATTATGTTTGTCGCGTCAAAGCGTCCTCCCATGCCTGTTTCAAGAACAACCACATCACACTTTTTTTCGTAATAATATAAAAAAGCAAGCGCGGTTATTGTTTCAAATTCGGTCGGATGCTCATACCCTTCTTCAACCATTTTATCAATCACTTTTTTAACCCTGCATGTGTACTCGGCAAGATCGGAGTCGGGTATTTCTTCGCCGTTTATCCGTATCCTTTCATTGAAACGGATTAAAAACGGCGATGTATACAATCCGGTCGAATACCCGGCACAGGTAAGAACACTTGATATGAAAGCCGCTGTCGAGCCTTTTCCGTTTGTTCCCGCGATATGAATAAATTTTAGTTTATCCTGGGGATTTCCCAGACGCTCCACAAGAGCTCCAATCCTTTCCAAACCAGGCTTGCTTCCAAACCGTTCAAGGCTGTGAATGTATGAAACTGCTTCTTTATAGTCCATTGCAATCCTTCTTTAAAATTATATGGGTAAACCGGAGGGCATGAATCCGGTATCACGCCCCGCAGCATTTTTTGTATTTTTTGCCGCTCCCGCACGGGCACGGATCGTTACGACCAACCTTTTCGAATTCGCGTTTTTTCGGTTTTCTTACCGTATCTCCTCCGTGTGACGCCGTTACGGGTTTTGCAACCTGCGTTCTCTGTACCGTAACGTTTTCCTTTCTTATGCGCATTATTTCGCGTATCGAGTCCTGCTGTATGCTGCGTATCATTTCATCAAACATGTCAAAGCCTTCCATACGGTATTCAACGATAGGATCACGCTGACCGTACGCTCTGAGCCCAATGCCATGCTTGAGCTGTTCCATTGCGTCGATATGGTCCATCCATTTTTCATCGACGTTTTTCAAAAGTATACGCCGTTCCAGTTCCCTCATTATTTCGCTGCCAAAAGTTTCTTCCTGTTCATCGTATTTCTTGAACGCAATTTTAACGATATCTTCTTTGAGTTTATCGGCAGTAAGGGTTTCCATATCATACTTTTCGGGTTGTATCGAACCCTGCGGCACAACGTAGGTTTCGGCATAAGCCTTAAGCGCTTTCCAGTCCCATTCTTCGGGATGAGGGCTTTCTTTGCAGTACAGGCTGATAATGTAATCAACCGTTGTTTCAATCATCCTCAGGAAGTTCTCTTTAAGGTTCTCTCCGTTAAGCACCTTAAAGCGCTCCTTGTATATTACTTCGCGCTGCTGGTTCATAACGTCGTCGTACTGGAGCACGTTTTTACGGCGGTTGAAATTTATCCCTTCGATCTTCTTCTGCGCGTTTTCAATGGCGTTCGTAAGCATACGGTGTTCGATTGGCTGGTCCTCTTCAAGGCCCAGCATGTCTACCATTCCCTGGAGCCTATCCGAACCGAAAAGCCTCATGAGATCATCTTCAAGGGAAATATAGAACCGTGACTCTCCGGGGTCGCCCTGTCTGCCGGCACGACCGCGGAGCTGGTTGTCTATACGCCTTGACTCATGTCTTTCAGTACCTATTATCTTCAAGCCGCCGGCTTCAATAACCTTTTGTTTTTCAGCGTCGGTTTGTTTCTTGAATTCCTCGTACAGCTTTTTATATAAAGCCCTTGCTTTCAATATTTCTTCGTCATTTGTTTCGTTAAAGCTCGTGGCCATGTTGATGTAATACTCGTCTATGCCTTGTTTACGCATTTCCTGTTTCGCAAGAAATTCAGGATTGCCTCCGAGCATTATATCGGTTCCGCGCCCGGCCATGTTTGTCGCGATTGTAACAGCGCCGAGCTTGCCTGCCTGGGCGACTATTTCGGCTTCCTTGTCGTGGTATTTTGCGTTTAAAACATTATGTTTAATTCCTCGTTTTTTCAAAAGCCTGCTTAAATGCTCGGAAGTCTCAATTGAAATCGTTCCGACAAGCACGGGCTGCCCTTTCTTATGACTTTCTTCTATATCGTTCAATACGGCCTCAAATTTCCCGTTAATGCTCTTATATACCACATCGGGATGATCAACGCGGATAACGGGAAGGTTTGTAGGTATCGCGATAACATCAAGCTTATAGATAGCCTGGAATTCCTGCTCTTCGGTAAGCGCCGTGCCGGTCATGCCCGCAAGCTTTTTGTACAGCCTGAAATAATTCTGGAATGTTATTGTTGCAAGAGTTTTGCTCTCTCTTTCAACAGTCACGCCCTCTTTTGCCTCGATAGCCTGATGAAGTCCCTCGCTGTACCTTCTTCCGTACATCAGGCGCCCGGTAAACTCGTCGACTATGATTACTTCGCCGTCTTTTACGACATAGTCCACATCCCTTTTCATAAGACCGTGAGCCTTCAGGGCCTGGTTTATATGATGTGAAAGCGTGAGGTTTTCAATATCAGACAGGTTTTCGACTCCGAAATATCTTTCGGCCTTGGTTACGCCTCTGGCGGTGAGCGTCGCGGTATGCGCCTTTTCGTCAACAATATAATCGGCGTCAATATCGTCATCATGGGTTTTATCGTCGGTTTCGGTAAACACCTTTTTCCTTAACGTACGCACAAAGCTGTCGGCCTGCTGGTACAAGTCGGTGGATTTTTCCCCCTGGCCGGATATGATAAGAGGCGTCCGGGCCTCGTCAATCAAAATCGAATCAACTTCGTCAACAATGGCGTAGTTATGTCCGCGCTGAACCATCTGCTCGCGGTAAACAACCATATTGTCCCTGAGGTAGTCAAACCCGAACTCATTGTTTGTTCCATAGGTAATGTCGCAGTTATATGCTTTCCTGCGCTGGTCGCTGTCAAGTCCGTGCACAATAACACCGACGCTTAAGCCTAAGAACTGGTATACTTTCCCCATCCATTCCGCGTCACGGCGTGCAAGGTAATCATTTACGGTAACAACATGGACTCCTTTTCCTTCCAGAGCATTAAGGTATACGGGAAGAGTCGCAACGAGGGTTTTCCCTTCCCCTGTTTTCATTTCAGCTATACGGCCTTGATGCAGAACAATGCCCCCGATTAGCTGAACACGAAAATGCCGCATCCCGAGCACACGTTTTGATGCTTCCCTCACAACGGCAAAAGCTTCGGGCAAAATATCGTCAAGCGTTTCGCCTTCGTTAAGCCTTTTTTTGAACAAATCGGTTTTAGCCCTTAATTCGCTGTCCGAAAGCTTTTCCATATCGCTTTCAAGCGCTTCTATTCTATCCACAAGCGGTTCAAGGCGTTTTAATTCCCTGTCGCTGTATGTGCCGAATATTCTTTCCAGTAATTTCAATCTATTCCCTCTTTTCTTCCCGTTCCTTCAACCTTTCGAGTATCAGGCGATAGCCGTCGGCACCGTAATTAAGGCAACGGTTTACCCTGCTGATTGTAGCTTCGCTCGCCCCGGTCTTTTGGTGAATCTCACGGTATGTTTTACCTTCGTTAAGCATTTTGGCCACCTCTAACCGCTGGGCAAACGCTTTTATTTCGGCTACGGTACCGATATCTTCAAAAAAGCTGTAGCACTCTTCCTTGTTCCTGAGGAGGAGAATCGCGTCAAACCACTTATCGGTAGCTTCATCCCGCAGTTTTTTATTCAAAAAAACCACTCCATAAAAAAATACTGTTTTTCGGAGAAAAAGTTTGATGGATTACGGGTATTTTTAAAAATCTTCTCCTGACATTTCATATTCTATCCGACAGATATAATAAAGTCAAACGATTGAACCACTTAAATTTATGAGCGGGGACTATGGAACAT
>JAAYXD010000213.1 GCA_012516065.1 Clostridiaceae bacterium | reverse complement strand
TCCTTTTTTGTTCTGTTACCCAATGAAACCACCTTTTCTTTTATAAACAAAAAACGTTAATCGCCGGATTTTTTACTTTCTATATATTTCAAATATAAATCGGGCCTGTTTTTTTTCGTGTTTTCAATCATTTTCTCAAAACGCCATTTCTCAATGTTGGAATGATGTCCAGACAACAGGATGTCGGGCACTTTTTTGTTCAGGAACTCATAAGGCCGTGTATACTGCGGGTATTCAAGAAGTCCGTTGAAATGGGATTCGCATGTATAAGCTTCCTGTGACGGAAGCACGCCTTCCACAAGGCGGCCTACGCAGTCGATAAGGACCATGGCGGGCAGTTCGCCACCGGTTAAAACGTAATCCCCGATGGATATTTCCTCGTCGACTATTTCTTCAATAACACGCTCGTCCACGCCTTCATAATGCCCGCATAATATAATTATATGCCCTTCCTGCTTTATACGCAAAGCCATATTCTGATCGAGAAGTTTGCCCTGCGGGCTCATATAAATCGTTTTAGGGCGGTAGGACAGCTTTTTCGTCACATGAAGCCAGGCGTCATATATCGGCTGTGCCATCATTACCATTCCGCTGCCGCCGCCGTAAGGATAGTCATCTACTTTCTTATGCTTGTCAAGCGAAAAATCCCTTATATTATAACAATTAACGGTTATCAACCCTTTTTCCCGCGCTCTTCCGATTATGCTTTCCGACAGAAATTTGTCTATGCTTTCAGGAAACAGAGTCAATACATCAAAGATCATTATTTTCAACCAGCCCTTCGGGGAGTTTTACCGTTATTTTTTTCATTTCGATATCAACATCAAGAATAACCGAGACAATTGCGGGTATAAGAATTTCACCGTATTTTTCCCCGGAAACGACATAAACGTCATTTCCGCCGGTTTGAAGAACATCCGTCACTTTGCCGAGCAGGACATCATCCTCATAAACATCACAGTCTATAAGATCTGCGATAAAATATTCGTCTTCTTCAAGAGGGCGCGCATATTTTCTGTTTACCTTGATATAACAGTTCTTGTACTCCGAAGCCTTTTCAACTGTATCAATACCGCTGAGCGTAATAAGAACAAAATTCTTATGATACCGTACTCTTTTCACGAAGTGCTCCGTCAACATCCCGTTTTTCTCTACCCACACCATTTTCAGGTAATCAAAACGCGAGATATCGGAAGTTAAAGGAATCACCCTCATTTCTCCGTGTACGCCATGAGTATTTACAATTTTTCCGACGGCAAGATATTCTACCAACCTTTTTACCTCCGGATAACCTTCCAATACGTTCAGGCCGTATTACAACAAACCCCGTCCTTTCAGGCCGGGGTCATACTGTCCTTCTTTTCTTATTCAATGGATGAATAATAATCCGCATCCTTTATTCGGAAATCGGTTTTTCCACTTCCTTTATTGCCCATTTCTTCACTGTTATCTTTGTTCTTTCATTTCCCGTTTCAATAGTGAATTCGTCATCTTTTATATTTATTATTTTACCGACTATTCCGCCTATTGAAATAACCTTATCGCCAACAATGGCCTGGTTAATCATATCGCGTATTTTCTTTTCCTTTTTACGCTGCGGAAGTATTAAAATAACATACATAAGCACAAATAACAGGATAAGCGGACCGAATTGTACAAGAAACGCCAGCCAGCCTCCCCCGGCTGCCAATTCGGCAGTATCGGCTGCAGCACCTTCGGCAAAAGCCGTTAATAACAAGTTCATATGATTTCTCCTTTCATACCTCAAAAAAACATAGCCAAACGGCTTACTTCGCAAAACTATGTATGTAGCTTTACATAATTAACCTATTACGGATTTTTGAAAGAAAGCTTTTTATAACTGAATTTTTCCCTGCAATTCAAAATTCATAAGCATTCTTTCCCAAATCACATCAAACATTATACTAAATTAAACCAGCCAGTTCAACCGTTTATTTTACTGCAATCATTGAGAACTAAAGTCCGCGTTTGCCTATTCACCGCGCGGCGTTGGAGCATGCCGCCTTTTCAATTGGTCTTTGCATTGTTATAGCCGAATTTACTAAAGAATTCGGCTCTGAAATCGGCAAGCCTGTCATTTCTGATCGCGTCGCGTATATTTTCCATCAGTTTTGTAAGAAACCTGAGGTTATGCCATGTCGCAAGCCTTAACCCGAGCATTTCACCGCTTTTGAACAAATGCCTGATGTAAGCGCGCGTGAAGTTCCGGCACGCGTAGCAGTCGCATTCTGGATCTATCGGCGAAAAATCTTCGGCATATTTCGCATCCCGTACAATTATCCTGCCGTTTGACGTGAAAACGGTACCGTTCCTGCCAATCCTTGTGGGCAGAACGCAGTCGAACATATCAATCCCGCGGATGCTGCCGTCTATAAGGTAATCAGGGCTCCCGACCCCCATAAGGTATCTGGGCTTATCTTCGGGGATAAGCGGCACTGTTTTTTCGAGGATATCATTCATAATCTCGGCAGGTTCGCCGACACTAAGCCCTCCTATCGCATAGCCGGGCAGATCAAGCGCTGTTATCTGTTTTGCGCTTTCACGCCTTAAGTCTTCATACACGCTTCCCTGAATAATGCCGAACAATGCCTGTGTTTCCGTGTTTTTATGGGCTTCCTTGCAGCGTATCGCCCACCTTGTTGTCATTTCCATCGATTTTTTCGCATATTCGTATTCGCACGGATAAGGGACACACTCGTCAAAAGCCATAATAATATCGGCTCCAAGAGCGTTTTGAATCTCTATGGATTTTTCGGGAGAAATAAAATGCTTCGAGCCGTCTATATGGGACCTGAAAGTAACCCCTTCCTCTTTTATATCGCGCAGATCGGCAAGGCTGAATACCTGAAAGCCGCCGCTGTCTGTGAGAATCGGTAGATCCCAGTTCATGAATGCGTGAAGCCCGCCGGCTTTTTTTATTATTTCGCTGCCCGGTCTCAAATAAAGGTGATATGTGTTTCCCAGTATAATTTTTGCCCCGATGCTTTTTACTTCATCGGGAGACATGCCTTTTACCGACGCCTGAGTTCCGACAGGCATAAAAACAGGAGTGTCGAAGCTTCCGTGAGGAGTATGAACCCTCCCGAGCCTTGCTCCTGTTTGTTTGCATTTATGAATAAGTTCGTATTTTACCGTTGCCATAAAAACATCCTTTGCTGCCATTAATCAGTTTAATATTATCTTTTGCCCTGTTTCATGTCAACCGCGGAACCTGATTTTGCTTCTCCTAAATCACACCTGCCTGTATTGTCTTCAAAAGACTATATATAATTATTTATTTTACACGCTGCCGTTATCCTCATATTTGTCCTGATGACCGTTTTGGGCAGAGTACTGGTCGTGCTGCGTTCTGTTTTTGAAAAGAATGACTGCGCCTATAAGGATTAATGCGATCGGAATCGAGTATCTTAACAATACTCCAAGCATCCTTATATTTCCCGTGAAAAAAATCAATGAGAGACCGGACAGAATCGCAACCGGGATTAACAGGCCTTTTTCGCGGTTTCCGAATATATAAAGTTCAAACAAACCCACCGCAGGAGCAAGAATAAACCCTGGCCATAAAAAACCCCATAAATTCCAAAGCATTGAAGCCTGGCAAACGATGCCGACCGTCAGCAGAATTCCGCCCGGAACCAGCAGCCCGACATTATTCCTGTTTGTATAATACCCTACGTGAAACATTAATGACATAAAAATAAGAATAAGCGGCCAGAAAAGACCAATGAGCCTTCCAATCGAAGGAATCACGCCGAGGTTGCTCAATATTAACAGACATCCCAAACATACAAGTATTATTCCCCATACAAACCTGCTGTTATTTTTCTGTTCCATTTTCCATCCTCCTAATGGGCTTTCAGCAGTTTATTATTTTTCGTGCCTTTTTTCAAAATGTAATACATTACAATGGCACTGGACTGCAAAAAAAACCGACTTGTTGCATTAGCTGATATAAGAATAACGCATCACAATGAAAAACCCGTTAGCCGATGATTAGAATTTGATTAAAAATCATATAACCAGCATTGCGTCGCCAAAACTGAAAAACCGGTATTTCAAATTTATTGCTTCTTTATACGCGGCCAGAACGTTCTCCCTGCCTGCAAAAGCGCTTACAAGCATCAGCAATGTCGACTCGGGCAGGTGAAAATTCGTTATAAGCCCGTCTATGGCTTTAAAACGGTATCCGGGATAAATAAAAATTCCCGTTTCTCCTTCGCCGGGTGTCACAAAACCGTCATCGGAAGAGACTGTTTCAAGAACCCGGCAGCTTGTGGTTCCTACAGCAATAATACGGCCGCCTTCCGATTTCGCGCCGTTAATAATTTCACATGCTTCTTTGCCTATACTGTAATACTCTTTATGCATATGATGCTCTTCAATATTTTCGGTTTTTACGGGACGAAAAGTGCCGATACCGACATGGAGAGTAAGTTCGGCAAACTTAATCCCGTTATCCTTCAGCCTTCCAATGAGCTCCTGCGTGAAATGCAGTCCTGCCGTCGGCGCCGCGGCCGAACCATTATAACGCGAATAAACGGTCTGGTATCTCTCGTAGTCCTCTATCTCTGATGTTATATACGGAGGAAGCGGTATAACGCCAGCCTTATCGAGAACCTCTTCAAAAATGCCGTCGTAGAAAAATTTTACGAGCCTGTTTCCCTCTTCGACAATATCAATTATTTCGGCTTTAAGTATTCCGCCGCCGAATACAAACCTTGCCCCTTTTTTTGCCCTTTTCCCGGGCTTAAGCATTACCTCCCAGATATCTTCGCCTTTCTTCTTTAAAAGGACAAATTCTATCTTGCCGCCCGTGTCTTCTTTTTCTCCCAGCAGGCGCGCGGGTATGACTCTTGTGTTATTTATAACGAGGCAGTCGCCTTTTTTCAGGTAATCAACTATATCTTTAAATAAAACATGCGTTGTTTTGCCTGTTTTCCTGTCAAGAACAAGAAGCCTCGACATATCTCTTTCTTTTGACGGATGCTGTGCTATAAGCGATTTTGGCAAATCATAATAAAAATCCTTGCGAAGCATTGCAGATCCTTTCCTCGTAAGTATTTAAAAACACAAGTCCATAATACATAAGTTTTTATAAGCATACAAGGGGATAAAAAGAAATTGACAATCAGCGTAAAAGGTAGTCGTTTATGATTTCCTGTTCAAGTTTATAGAATTCCGCGTTTTTTACCGATCTGGAACCGAAGGGCATCGGGTTTCTTATTTCTTTAATAACTTTTGCCGGTTTATCCGAAAGGATATATATTTTATCCGATAAAAGAAGAGCCTCATGAACGTCATGTGTTACGATAACCACCGCGGGTTTTCTTTTGAGCCATAAGCTTATCAGCAGCTCGATCATCTGCCCGCGTCTTTTTAAATCCAGGAACTGGAAAGGCTCGTCCATAAAAAGAATATCGGAGTCAACTATAAAGGCACGCGCCATGGCAAGTCTTTGGCTCATGCCTCCGCTAAGCTGGGAAGGATAATGTTTTTCAAACCCCGAAAGGCCGACCTGCTTTAAAATATCGCAGCAGATTTGTTTTTTCACGGTCTTTTCGATATTATCAGGAAGGACGAATTCAAGGTTCTGCACTGCGGTTTTCCACGGAAGCAGCCTTGGTTCCTGGAATATAAAACCCGTTTTTTTCGACTCCATCCCGAGTACTTCGCCGCGGGTAGGCTCGATTAAACCTGCGGTAATAGATAAAAGCGTCGTTTTCCCACATCCCGACGGTCCTAAAATAGCCGTTATCATGCCTTCTTCAAACTCCATGTCAATGCCGTCGAGCACATCAACACTTTGGTACCGCTTGTGAATATCAATAAGTTTTACCAACGTATTTCACTCCTTTCAAAAAGTTTTTTCAATGCGAAATCAACGAGGAGTGAAAGTATTACGACAATAATCGTCCATGCGATTATTCCCGCAATATCTATCTGTATCTTATGCATATACATCTGGGCTCCTATTGTACTGCTGTTCACGAAATTGAAAACCTCGGCGGTCACTATTATCTTAAAGCTCAGCCCGAGCGAGGAACGGATTCCCGCTGCCAAAAAAGGCCTAAGTGATGGAATATATATATCCGTTATTATTTTCCTCTTTTTTATCCGGTAACTTTTGGCCATTTCTAGCAGACGCCCGTCGACGCTCACAAGCCCTTCCGCAATATTTGTATACAGAACGGGAAAAACAACGAAAAAGCATATGACCAAAGGGGTCAGCGAAACAGGCAGCAGCAAAAGAGCCATGAGGATGATTGCCACAGTGGGTATGGAACGCGCGATGGCGGAAATGCCGTCCATTACAATATATACAACAGGCACAAGCTTGCTTAATATTCCTAATGCAAGCGCCGGGATAAAAGCGATGGCAAAGCTTAAAAATATCGTTTTTACTGTATTGAAAACAGCAGAAAGAAAAATATCAGAGCGGATAATCGAAACAAAAGAAAGCAGCACTTCATACGGGGAAGGAAAAATCAATGTTTTCCTCCCCAGCGACAAAAAGTGCCATAACACGATTACTGCTGCCGCGAATGCCGCATATGAAATTCTTCGAAGATATTTTTTCATATTACCCCGCTCTTTAATATTCCACATCTTGATGCTGCACGCACCGATTTGGTTATAAAACCTGTTTACCGTTACCGTATCTCATAAAACAGCCCGTCATCAGGGAGTTTACCCCCAACCGTTTCAGGGTTAAAATCGTAAAGAACCTTAAAGAATGAATCAAGCGCAGCACGTACATCCTTAACATACTCATGTTTTATATTGTTGCCCGGCATCGATTTTTCGACAACCGCCGCCGGAAGCCCAAGTTCCATTTCTTCCGCATATTCACCGGCCTGTTTCGGGTTTTCGTTAATCCAGTCCATTCCTTCCTTCAGCACTTGTATATAACTTTTTACAAATCCCGGATTATCCCTTATTAAGTCTTCGCTCACAAAAATGCCTGCCTGCGGATATCCAAGGTCGGTTCCGAACGATTTTTTCCACTCCTGCTGCAAATCCAGGATTACTTTCGTATCTTGATTTTTTTGTTTTACCGTAGTTAATGAAGGTTCCGGAAGCATCGATATTTTTGCCTTCCCGGCAAGGAAATTAGGCGCAAGCTCCGTTGCCCCGGACAGGTAAATAATGTTGATATCGGTATCGGGGTCTATTCCGTTTTCCTTGCACAGTGTCCTAAATACTATATCGGGAACAAGACCCTTCCCCATCATATAAACATCTTCACCCTTCAGGGCGTCCCATCCTTCAATATCCTCAGACGACGCGATGAAAAGGTTGCCCCAAGTAACCACCGACGTTAGCTTATACGGCATCTGCTTCTGATACAGCTGTGCGGCCAGATTAACAGGGACAATTGCCAAATCAGCCTCTTTTGCGGTTAATCTTGCGACAATCAAGTCTGTTGTAGGAACCACTTCATATTCAATTTTTGTTCCGTTGAGCTCCCTGGTATCCTTCATCGGCTTGACAATGCTGACGGCAGTCGCACCCGCAGGAACAACAACCTTGATTTGTTCAATCTTTTTCTCCTGGGCACAGGATGTAAACATCAGAAGTACAAGTATTATCGTTAAGAACAGTATAAAACCTTTGCTTTTCATAATGTAAAACCTCCTCATTAAAAAAGCCCATCCGTAACGGATGGGCATTATTTTTTCCCGTTCCCCTTCGCACGGAATACTCCATAACTTCAGGTATGTAAAATACATCCTTGCTAAAACCGTAAAACCGGCTTTAGCTCAGATAATGCCGCCGCGCATAAATCACCCTGCTTGAAAACAGGATACTAAAATATATGCACAGCAAAGCCTGCTCGTTATTTTTTCTGATATTTTAACATAAATTACAACATCCCGCAATAACCCAAAGTGTATTATCGGTATGTTTTTTGTCGCCCAAGGAAATGAAACACCCGAGTAAAGCCGCGTACCCACTGGAACGCGGCAGCAATGCCTCGACCCGCGAAGCAGGACCCGTGGGAATAATGACGAATACCCAGCGGGTGGCTCGGGTGCTTTCGGTGACGACGGGCGACATGCTCCAACGCACTGCTGCACACCGGTAACTGTGGAGCGTGTTAATGAGCGACCCGGGATATGGAGACCGCCGTGCGATAATAAAAAATAACAGAAGCGTGATATTGGTATGCGCTTTGTCGCCCTAAGAACGCCCTAAGAAACGAAACACCCGAGTAAAGCCGCGTTACGGTTGGTACGCGGCTCTTGTCTGAATATTTTCGTTGATAACGGACGGTATATGAAACGGATATTATTTGTGGTTCTCAAACATCAGCTTACATTTATCCGCGCGGTATTTTGAAATAATATACTCAACGGGCTGACCGCTTTTTGAGTATAATACATTATTGATTTGTATCAGTGCTTGTCCGGGCTGTACCTGTAAAAGGCCGGCATCAACCTGGTCGGTATATACGACTTCCAGCGTGCTTTTCGAACTGTAAGGCACAAGCGGATACTTGCCCCTTAATATTTCGAATGACGGCTTTTTATTTTTTATGTCCTCTCCTATGTCAGGAAATAAAGATAATGGAATATAAGAAACATTAACCGAAAATATTTCATCATTACGCTTGTTGATATATGTAATGCATGTAAAATCGGCTCTCTCAGCTTTTACGTTAAATACTTCCTTCAGTTTTGCAAAATCATCCGATGATACGTTTTCAATAGATACAATTTCTTTGTTTTCGGGATCAAGGCTGTCTAATATCGAATCGGTGAACCCCGTATAATCTTTAATATTTATGATTGATTTTCGTTTTGATACAAATGTGCCTTTACCTCTTAATTTGTATAACTGACCGTTATTCGTTAATTCATTTATAGCTTGTCTGACGGTAGGCCGACTGATATTATACTTTTCGCAGAATTCCTGTTCGGATGGAATTTTGGAATCTTCCTCAAAATAGCCGTTTTCAATTTGCTCAAGAATAATATTTTTCAACTGACAATATAACGGAATTGTACTGTACTTATTTAAGCCTGCCACGTCATCAACCCCCAGTTACCCTTTTAAAAATAAAAATGAGGTAAAGCTGTAATTATGTAATTACGTTCATACATCATATCATATTCTGTCAGCAAAAGCAAGGAACATTGCTGTTTTTCTCCTGTTATTATTTATACGGTTATGTTAAGAAGTGTTTTGCATAGCCCAGTTGTAGACTTAAGAAGATTATGCAAAATTGGTAAAGACAATATTATGTAATAACATCATGTTATGCAATTAACCGTTTACCAATATTATATATTTTTTTCTTTTAAAAATCCAGATATAATTTTATTATTTCTCCAAGATTTGTTACTGCTTTTTTTAATCAGTTTTCAGATAAAAAAAGAAACGCGTCCATTAACGCGTTTCTTTCCTGTATTTTTCGGAGTATTTAATTTTGAAGTATTTTTTCAAGAACTGTAAGTTCCACGCATATACAGAGAACTTCAAGTGCGCTCTTTAATTCCTCGAGCGGAGGATATGTCGGAGCAATCCTTATGTTCCTGTCTTTCGGATCACGGCCATATGGGAATGTTGCTCCGGCAGGCGTCAGCGTAACCCCTGCCTCTTTTGCTTTCGCAACCACCTTTTTAGCACAGCCTTCATGTACATCAAGGCTTATGAAATATCCTCCCCTCGGTGAGGTCCATGATGCAATCCCAAGTCCGGAAAGGTTATCATTCAAAATTTTCGAAACCATTTCAAATTTCGGTCTTAGAATTCTGGCGTGCTTTTCCATATGAGCCTTTATGCCGTCATAGTTTTTGAAAAAACGTGCATGCAAAAGCTGGTTTATCTTGTTTGAGCCTATCGTCTGGATAGACATCTTTTCTTTTATCTGCCGTACATTTTCAACACTTGAAGCCATAGCCGCGACACCGGAACCGGCAAAAGTTATTTTCGCAGTAGAAGTAAACAAGTATACCCTGTCAGGGTTGCCGGCTCTTTCGCATTCTTCGAGAATGTTTAAAACTTTGTTTTCTTCGTATAAATGATGCACCGCATAAGCATTATCCCAGAATATGCGGAAATCAGCCGCTTTTGTCTTCATTCCCGCAAGTCTTCTGACAACATCGTCCGAATAAACCGCGCCCGTCGGGTTGCTGTACATCGGGACGCACCATATTCCCTTTATCGATTCGTCATCCCGGACCAGTTCCTCGACCATATCCATGTCAGGGCCGTCTTCGTTCATCGGAATTGTTATCATTTCCATATTAAATTGTTCGCAAATAGCAAAATGACGGTCATAACCCGGAGACGGGCACAAAAAACGGACTTTTTCAAGCCTGTTCCACGGTTCGCAGCCGCTAATCCCGAATAAATACGCTCTGACAAAAGTATCATACATCATATTCAGGCTGGAACTGTTTCCTATAATGACATTTTCTGAACTAACGCCGAGTATGTCGGCGAATATTTTCTTCATCTCGGGAATGCCGTCCGGTAAACCGTAATTCCTGCAGTCGAAGCCTTCTTCCGTAGTAAAATCACCGTTGTATTCAAACACCGCATTGGAAAGATCAAGCTGTTCCGAACAGGGTTTGCCCCTCGACATGTCCAGCTTAAGGTTCTGCTTTTTATACAAAGAAAACCTCTGCTCCAATTCTTCCTTTCTGAGAATAAGCTGCTGTTTGCTGAATCCTTCATAAACGCCCATTGTATATTCCTCCGGCAATAGTTGTTTTGTTTTTGTACAATAACACGCACATGAAAAGATTATTCATGGACGGTGTCAAATTGTTGTGGAGTTTTTGCTTGACAACCTCCTGTTGTTATCCAACCAAACTCCTTAACCGGCCATAAGATCTAATTAGTATCTGTGTTGGACTATTAGTGGGTAGATTGTATTGTTCTTTCTCGAATA
>JAAYXD010000212.1 GCA_012516065.1 Clostridiaceae bacterium | reverse complement strand
TGTTGGTCTGTTTGGCTTGTTACCGCGACAATAAAAGACAATAAAATTAGAACAGAAATTAAAAAACAAATATAGTTAACAAAACGTTACTCTTAAAAAAGAAAGGCGGAATCTACGTTGTACTACTATGTTCCCCTCAGCAAAGATAAAGCAACATTCCTAAGCGTGAACAAGATAAATTCGGCATGACAACACCTGCCGGACTTAAGTCGTAGCTGAGCGTATGGCTGGTGCTGCCGTGTAGGTTGATGTTGTATGGTTTGGACTTCATACAATATCAAGCGGTTCTCTGCCAATATACATAAGGCAAAAGCTATACGCCGGATACGATTCCATCCCCGTATAAAAAGACAATACAGCGCAAAAAGCGATGACGACCCTTAGACAGGGCGCTGCTTGATAGAATAGTTTTTGCGGCCGAGTTTACGAATTTCAGTAAACTCGGCCGCTTTTGTGTTTGCGCTATTTTACCGGGATGCCGCAGTCCTCCCCCGCCTCCTTACCCTGAGTTTTCGGGAAAGGAGGTGGAAACGGATGGACAAGGAATATTTCATTGAACTTAACGGCAGGTAAATTCCGGTCAGCAAGGAAGTATACGATGCCTTCAAGCGTCCTGCTTGGAAAGAGCGCAAGCGCAGGCAGGTTCGTGCAGAAAAGGAACTTTCGCTTGAAGCGTTTGCGGATGCAGGGTTTGAGATTCCTTCCAGTCAGGCCCTTGTTGACGAGATTTTCGAGGACAAGCTTTTGCTGGACATGCTGTCCAAGGCGCTTTCGGAATTGACAGATGATGAGCGTTTTTTGATTAATGAGCTGTTCTATCAGGAAAAGTCCGAACGTACGGTCGCCAGAGAAACCGGCTTGCCACAAAAAACCATAAACAACCGTAAACGAGCTATAATTAACAAACTGAAAAAGTTTTTCTAAAAAATATGGCTCAATTACCCCCTTACTTTCCTTTGGATTGTGAGGGGGTTTTTCTTTTCCCCGAAACGGAGGTGAAGGACATGAGAAAAAGCGTGAATGCCGCTTTGACGCAGAGAGAGGAAACGGCGGAAGAACTGGTCGGCATCCTGAACGCCATCAGCGTGGTGTCAAAGCGGCTGGCAAGAAAGCTTACGATGCTCGAAAAGCCGCCTGACGAAGGGAGGGACAAAACGGATGGAACAGCCGAAACCGCTGCTGCCAATGCCGATTAAAGCCGCACCGTATAGGCATCAGATCAACGCTTTTAACTTTGTATGCGGCAAGTTCGGGCTTGTCACTTCGCAGACTATGCCTTCTTCAGGCGCGGCACTGCTCATGGAAATGGGAACCGGCAAGACCATCACCAGCATCGCGATCGTCGGCGCTTTGTATCAGGCAGGCCAGATCCGCAGGGTTCTGGTGGTGGCGCCTCTCTCTATCTTGGGAGTCTGGCAGGAAGAGCTCAAGAAATTCGCGGATTTCGATTACAGCCTTGCGGTTCTTGAAGGCAGCACCGCAAAGAAGATCGATACCCTGCGGCACATGCGCGGCTCTCCCCTGCAAGTAGCGGTGATCAATTATGAATCGGCATGGCGGCTGGAAAAGGAGCTTGCCGCATGGAACGCCGACATGATCATCGCCGATGAAGCTGTTATACTTGGACTAAATTAGAAAACCTTTTAAACACAAGGGTTTCACTGATTTAGTCCAATTTTTTTATGCCCAAAAAGGCAAATAACAGCAGTTTTGAGGAGGTTAAGATACGAATGTGTAAAATTATAGCGGTGGCGAACCAAAAAGGTGGTGTCGCCAAAACAACCAGTGTCCGAAACATGGCATATTCTCTTGGAGAACTTGGTAAGCGGGTATTGGCAGTGGACTTTGACCCGCAGGCCAATTTGACAGCATCTTTTGTGGACAACAACACTTCTGTTCATACAACAATTGCAGAAGTTATGAATAAGGCTATGGATGAAGAAGAACTACCAAATAAGGCAGAGTACATTCATTCTCACGGCAAAGTAGATTTTATTCCGAGCAGTATTCATTTATCTGTTGTTGAAGCTAACCTGCGTATGGAAATGGGAAGTGAAAAATTGCTCTCTAATATCCTGGAACCATTGCGCAGCAATTATGATTTTATCCTCATTGATACGAATCCCTCGTTGGGTCCATTGACCATTAATGCACTATCAGCTGCCGACAGCGTAATTATTCCGATTAATCCTGAATATTACGCAACAATGGGACTTACAGACTTAACGAAAACCATTTTAAAAATCAGAAAGAGAATTAACCCCGGAATTCAGTTTGAAGGAATCTTGATGACGATGTGCGATATGCAAACCAATCTTCATAAGGAAGTTTGTGCTGAAGTTACAGAAGCCTATGGTAACGGGATGAAAATTTTTAAAGTGCATATTCCTCGCTCTATCCGGGTTGGTGAAGCAAATCGTTACGGTATGAGTGTCATAGACTTTGATAGGAAGTCAAAGGCGGGGCTTGCATACGGTGAAGTTGCAAAGGAGTTGATAGCAAATGGTAACAAGACCAACAGCTAAGAAGGTAAAATCTCTTGATGAATTATTGCAGGCTGCTGAACCAGCATCAATGCTATCTAAATCAGAAAAAAATTGGATTTTGATGATACCTTTTGATAAAATCAGGCCATATAAAAATCACCCATTTCGTTTATATAGTGATGAGCGATTGGATGACTTGGTAGAGAGCATTAAATCAAATGGTATTTTGATGCCGATGATCGTAAGAAGGATTGAATCTGACGAAAACGGCCATGAATACGAGATGCTTGCCGGTCATAACCGAATGAACGGAGCAAAACTGGCAGGACTTACAGAAGGCCCTTGTATTGTAAAGGACAGCTTGTCTGATGAAGAAGCCCTCATGTATGTGGTAGAAACAAATGTAATTCAGCGCTCCTTTACAGATATGCTGCCGTCGGAAAAAGCGGCCGTGCTTGCTCTCAGGCACTCTAAAATGTTTTCACAGGGCAAAAGAAATGACATCATCAACGAGTTAATAAGGCTCGAAAACCCTGAATATAAAGGGAGTGATGAAACTTGTTCCCCAGTGGGGAACAAGTTAAAATCTCTTGATAAAGTAGTGATTGAATATGGACTTTCAAGAAATACTGTTGCTCGTTTGTTAAGAGTTGATAAACTGATTGCCGACTTAAAGCGCCGGGTTGACTGCGATGAAATTTCCCTGCGATGTGCGGTTGATCTTTCTTATCTTGCTGAGACGGAACAAGAAGAAGTTGAAAAGGTTCTTTCGGAAAACGAGTTCAAAGTGGATATGAAAAAGACTGAAATGCTTAGGAGCTATTCAGTAAACAGCAAACTTAACGAGAAAACCACATATCAAATTATATCAGGTGAGATAAATAGAAAACCAAAATCATTATCAGCTCCACCAATTAAAATCAAGCATAAGGTTTACTCCAGGTTTTTTTCACCTGATACCAAGGCAAGTGAAATTGAAAAGGTGGTGGAAGAAGCGCTTGAACTATATTTCCAAACCCACCCTGACAGAAAGGAGGCTAACACTGCTTGAGAAAAGATGAAAGGTTAAAAACGATCTATGAGACAATCGCTCCCCATATTACCCGGAGCGAGATTGCCTGGCGAGATTACCTTAAGTTTGCATCTAAATTCTTCAAATACAGTTTTGATAATGCACTGCTTGTATATGCTCAAAACCCAAATGTTACTATGCTTGCACCTACGGCAGTTTGGAATAAGGTTGGACGATATGTCAACAAAGGTGCAACAGGTATTGCAGTTTGCGAATATGAAAACGCAAGACTTACTATCAAGCACTTGTTTGATGTTTCACAGACCAATGGCAGAGATGTGATTGCAACAAGCTGGCAGCTTGATGAAGATATGAAGAAGCGTATTGAGTTGCGTCTTTCATATGGGCATAACATAAAGACATCAGGTTTTGCAGACTGTCTTCGCCAAATCTCTTATGAAGCTGTTATGGAAAACCTGGACACTTACCTGCAAAACTTTCAGAATGACTTTGGAAATCACCTGTTTGAAGACCTTCCGCATGACGGGCTGGAAATGCAGCTTCAAGAACTTATCAGCGACAGTGTTTCATATTTTGTAGGGAAAAGATGCGGATTAACTGATGAAGAAATGGAATTAGGATACGGAATGGCTACCATTGCTCACTTTAATACCATTCCTTTAATTGCAAAACTTGGCCATACTGTCACCGATATTTCCAAAGGAATCTTGATTGAAATTGAGCGGAACATAAAAATCATCGAGAAAGAAAGGAGAGCAGAAAATGAGCAAAATAGACGTGAGTTACACAGAGATAGACGGAGTGAATATTCCCAATATCCAAATCTCGAACAACAGCGAGGATGACAGGCCACTGGGGAAATACGGCAGGATGGCAATGGAGTATCTCAAAGAACAAAATCCACAGCGATATATGATTTTGAAAATGGATGGCACTTTGATGGCGACCATGCACTGGGTACAAGAGAAAGCAGTGGAGAAAATAGAGCACATCACACAGCAGATGTTAAAGTCCGATCCGATGCCGAACACCGAGGACATCATGGAGAAAACCAGACATATGAACAGCCTGAGATCAGCAGCAGAGGAAATCGTTCTGAACGAACTGATTTACAAAGTGAGATAAGCAGTGAACCTTATATTCCAAATGTGGAGCTATCCGAAAAGAATGAGTCATTAACGGATGGCTCTTTTTTATGCCCGAAAATGATCCCATCGGAGATTATAATATCCCTGATGAACTCCAAGAAATGAAGGGAACTGATGAGCCGAAGATAAAGGAAAAACTATTGAAAGTTTTGGTAGTAGAACATGACAAAACGCCTTATATTACTGAAATCCATAATGGATATAAGGAGCTTCAAAAACAAGTCGGAGGTACTTTTACTACTATTGAAATTACAGAAGGTATTGATGCGATATGTGCTGATGACGTGGACTTTGACAGCACTTCTATTAACCGCATTGTTAATGGACAGCCGATTTTTGGAACATTTTTGGTTGCAAGAGTGAATTATAACACAGGTGAATATGTTTCTTTAACCGATGCGGATATCGATAAGTATTTTAAGCAATTTGAAGCTCCATTGATTGAAATTACTAATCTACTGCAAGAATTCGAGGATGTAAAAATAAGGCAAGAGGAAAAGGCAAGCGAGCCAAACTTTCAGGAAATAGGCTTTTATAGAATGATGCCGGTAGGTCAAGTATCTCTACCTACAGCTAAAACAGCAATTCAGGATAACCCCATCTATTCTCAAATTGAAGATATTTCAAAAGCTCATGTTATCTTGGTGATGATTATTACCCTGCCATCATTGATAAAGAGACCTACGAAAGAGCAGAAGCAGAGAGGGTAAAGAGAGCAAAAAAGCTAGGCAGAATCTTTGAACCCAAGACAGAAGATAAACCTACTATTTATAAGA
>JAAYXD010000233.1 GCA_012516065.1 Clostridiaceae bacterium | reverse complement strand
GTGTATCCTTTTAGATACCACTTGTCCGCAAATGGGTTGTATATATTCAGTTTTATGCAAGTATTTTATAAATTCGGTTTTACCGCTTGACAAAGAACTATATAAAGAACTGCTTCCAGACGCAGAAGAAACAAGCGGATTATATAACAAAGTATGCAAATATTGTAATAAAAAGTTTACGTCAGATAAAAAAAATGAGCAATACTGCCCGAAATGTAAAGACAAAGTTAAAAAGGAAAAAGCAAGATTGAGAAAGCAAAAACAAAGGGAAAAATGTCACGCTTTTTAAAAAATAAAAGCCAGTATTTTCAAGGGTTTCAGGGTTTACGATATAGGGGGGTAATATATTTATATTACTTCCCTTATATTTTAACTTTTAAAATGTCCTAAAAAATACCTTCTAGCATAGATATATCAAGCATTTCAAGCATTTTTATGTCACGCTTTTTACTTTGTCCAAAATTCAAAAATTAATTAATGAAATGGAGGTTCACAACGTGAACATATTTGATTTTCCTAGTAATGATTATCTTTACCTGCTTTCAATGGCAGGAGATAATATATACCTAAATAACGGTACAATACCAAAAAAAGCACTTATAAATAACCTTCCAGTAAATAGGCAAGCAGATATTAGGACTATATCCACAACATCAGAGATAAAAAGAGGGGATTTAATAAATTGGGATAACGAAAATTGGCTTATCATAAGTGATATAGGACATAAAAGATATAGTTACTACAAAGGTATAATCCAAAAATGCAACTATAACATCAAATTCAATTTTCAGGGAACAATAAAACAATTTCCTGCTATTGTGGATAGCAAAGTATTTGACACAGAAACAAACCAATATTTGAGCATACCTGCTGGTAAAATTGTTGTTACAATGCAAAGTAACGCAGATAGTGAAAATATCAAAATAAACGATAGATTCATAAAAATGAAACAAGCATGGAAGGTTTCAGGGATAGACAGAACAAAAAACGGACTTTTAATACTACACTGTGATTTAGATGCAATTATACCAAGTGATGATTTAGTCAATGAAATTGCCAATGCAGGGGATTATATTTATAGTTTAGAAATTACTAACGGAGAAACGGCAAGCATACAGGAAAATAATACTCTACAACTAACAACACAAGTTAAACTAAACGGAAATACAGTTGAAAAAGAAGTAATCTATTCAAGTGATAATTCTTCTATTGCAACAGTCGATGAAAACGGATTAGTTACAGTTATAAGTGCAGGAGAATGTATCATTACCGCTTCATTGGCAGAAAATCCGAATGTATATGATACTATTAGTATAACCGTTACAGCACTACCAGAGCATAACTATGCGGTAACAATAAGCGGTAATACTTCAATCGTAAAGACCAAGACAGCAACATATACAGCAGTATTTACGGATAACGGTATACCTATTACTGAAGAATCATTTTTCTATATTACAGCAGACGATGGAGTGTCTGAAACAACACTAGCGACAATACAAAGTCAAGACCCTGTTGCTAATACCTGTGTAGTGAAAGCTGGTAGTACATTGGGT
>JAAYXD010000211.1 GCA_012516065.1 Clostridiaceae bacterium | reverse complement strand
TTTATTCTGTGATTATGCCGCTGATAATTATTCCGATAAAATGTCACTATGGACAAGGTGCGTTATCTTATGTCACAGAAACAACCCCGACAGGTATACAGTAATTTCCCGGCTTATTTAACGTAATGTTAGTATCCGAGAAGATGCAGAAAGGTCAGACCTGTTTTAACAAACTATTTACATCTTATATCTATTTTTCTAAAAAACAGAGCAGGCTGCCCCTGCTCTGTTTCTCATTGAATTATTTCAACGACTACTCTTTTATTATTGCGCACGGCCGCCGCTTTCATAACCGTCCGGATAGCTTTGGCGATTCGTCCCTGTTTGCCTATTACTTTTCCCATGTCTTCGTCGGCTACTTTCAATTCAAGTATCAATAACTTCTCGCCTTCCACCTCGTTGACGGATACTGCGTCAGGATTATCTACGAGCGACCTTGCTATATTTTCCAATAGCT
The DNA here is from genome assembly GCA_012516065.1 of Clostridiaceae bacterium. Taxonomy (GTDB): domain Bacteria; phylum Bacillota; class Clostridia; order DSM-8532; family DSM-8532; genus DTU069. The sequence goes on along the minus strand of JAAYXD010000211.1, from coordinate 4,996 downwards.
CCTTCATAACAAACCCTCCATTTCAGAAAACCGGTATGATTCCGTCATTGATATCTCTATTCTGCAATTGCGCTTATTCGATTATACCGGATATCTTTAAGAGTTTTTTAACCGTATCGGTTGGCTGAACGCCTTTTTTCAGCCACTCTTTCGCTTTCTCTTCATCAAACTTGATTTCTGAAGGATCAGTCAGAGGATTGTATGTTCCTACCTGATCGATAAACCTGCCGTCACGCGGAGCCCTTTCATCAGCAATCACAATTCTGTAGAAAGGTTTCTTCTTTTTGCCTATCCTCTTTAAACGCATTTTTACCGCCATTTTATCACCCCTTTCGAATAATGTGCATTGTATCGTTTTAAGGACATTTATGCCGACTTCTGACAATAAACCGGCTTTTTCATTAAGTATCAAAACGGAAGTCTAAAGCCTCCCGGTCCTCTCAATCCCTTTAGCTTGCCCGGATCCGAAAACATTTTCATCATTTTTTTCATTGATTCGAACTGTTTTAACAGATTGTTAACCTGCTGTATTGATGTACCGCTTCCATCGGCTATGCGCCGGCGGCGGCTCGCGTTGATTATAGATGGATTCTGTCTCTCCTGTTTTGTCATTGATCTGATAATGGCTTCCAAATGCACCATCTGCTTATCATCAACGCGGATATCTTTAAGCAGTTTTGCGTTCATTCCGGGCATCATGCCGAGAAATTGATTTATAGGTCCCATGTTTTTTAACTGCTGAAGCTGATCGAGGAAATCATCCAGTGTAAACTGCTGGGTGCGCAGCTTTCTTTCAAGTTCCAAAGCTTTTTTCTCATCAAATGCCGTCTGGGCTTTTTCAATAAGGCTAAGAACATCACCCATGCCGAGAATCCTAGAAGCCATCCTGTCAGGATGGAAAGGCTCAAAATCATTCAGTTTCTCACCTGTACCGGTAAACTTTATCGGTTTTCCCGTAACGGCTTTTGTTGACAGGGCTGCGCCGCCGCGCGTATCTCCATCAAGTTTTGTCAGTATAATTCCGTCAATGCCCAAAGTCTCGTTGAATTTTGACGCGACATTTACGGCATCCTGTCCTGTCATTGAATCGACCACGAGAAGAATCTCTTGCGGCTTAACGCTGTTTTTCAGCGTCACAAGCTCCTGCATCAGCTCTTCGTCAATATGCAGCCGGCCGGCCGTATCAATAATAACCACGTCTTTATCGAGCCTTTTTGCGTTTTCCACGGCCTTTTTCGCAACGTCAACAGGGTTTGCGCCGGTGCCCATTTCAAACACCGGGATGTCAAGCTGTTTTCCCAACACCTGAAGCTGCTTTACAGCGGCCGGGCGGTATAAGTCACAAGCCGCGAGCATGGGCTTTTTCCCGCGCTTCTTTAAATAGTTCGCGAGCTTCGCTGCAGTCGTCGTTTTTCCCGAACCCTGCAGCCCGACCATCATATACACGCTGGGCGGTGCGGATGAAAAACTGATATTCTCGGTCTTCCCGCCCATCAGCGAGATTAGTTCCTCATGTACAATTTTAATTACCTGCTGTCCGGGGGTAAGGCTTTCAAGCACATCCTGGCCGACCGCCCTTTCGGAGACCTTTTCAATAAAATCCTTAACAACCTTAAAGTTGACATCAGCCTCAAGAAGTGCAAGCTTCACTTCCCTCATCATTAATTTTACGTCTTTTTCGGTTACTCTACCGGCTCCCTTTATTTTCTTTATTATATTTTGCAGTTTTTCCGACAAACCTTCAAAAACCATTTTTCCACCTTCCGGGCGGCATTTGTGTTTCCCTGATACCGCCCATTATTGTTCAAAAACCTTTCAGGATACTAAAGCTCTATAATAACTTTTTCCAGTTCCTTTACGCAAATATCGATCATATCGTTAAGATTATCCTTATTATCCATGTTTTTCATTTCTTTTAAATTTTCCAATATTGACCGGAGGTTTTTTTCATGTTTAGTAAACCGGCTTACAAGCCCAAGCTTTTTTTCATATGCCTTAAGGGCTTCTTTTCCCTTTTTAACCCCGTCATACACTCCCTGCCTGCTTATGTTTAGCTGCCCCGCAATTTCTCCCAGCGAGCAGTCGCCGTTGTAATGCAGATCAAGAATTTCGTATTGTCTTTTAGTAAGCAATTGCCCGTAAAAATCAAGCAGCATGGAAATCTGAGCGCATTCTTCCATGACAACCACCCTGTTAAGCATTTTTACTTTACACCACAAGAATTATACTGCCTGGATTATGAATTGTCAAGCCGGAAATGATTAAGATATGCCGGCTTTCTCCATAAAGGAGAACACGACATTTTCATATGTTTCGGGATCTGTCCGCATTGACAAAGCATGCCCGGCTCCGGGCGCGATATAAATCTCGGCAAAGCCCTTCTTCGCTTTATGCATTTCAATGCTCATTGAGGTCGGCACATAATCATCGGCTTCCCCGTGGATGAATAAGACAGGTTTATTGATATTTTTCACGTCATCATACGGATTTACGCTTATTACGCTGAATTTCGCCTGTAAACGTATAAAAATGTCCGCTATCTGCATCAATGGAAAAGCAGGGAGGTGGTAATCCCGTTTCAAAAGATACCTGAGAAGCTCCCAAAGACTTGAATACGGGCAATCGGCAATATAGAAATCGGCTTTATCCTCCATCCCGGCATATTGAAGCAGAGTCGCGGCCCCCATCGACTCGCCGTGGATGCCTATTATCGCAGAGCCGATTTTACCGCGGACATAATCAACAACCGCTTTCAGATCGTGCTTTTCAAAATAGCCATAGGTCGTTGTTTTGCCCCCGCTGTTTCCGTGCCGCCTGTGATCGTATAAAAACAGGTTCCAGCCCCGTCTGTAATACATTGCAGCGTATTTTACCATGCATATTCTTGATACCGTTACGCCGTGGCAAAAAATAATGGTTCTGCCGTCCGATCTTTCGTTTCGTATAAAGGTTCCCGAAATCATATATCCAAACGGGGACGGGATTGTCACATCCTCTTTATCAAGCTTTTCGTACCATTCAATATCAAAAGACGGGTTCTGGGACTCGTATTCCGATATTTTTTCCATATTTCTTAAAGGTATATAAATAACTTTCCGGGAAAAGTAAAACCCTGACAAAATCAACAGGGATATAACGACCAGCAATATGTAAATAACATATGCAGCCATTCTGAAATTTTACCCTCCTTGCCGGCAATTGAAATTTTTCAATATCCCGGGAACGGATTGTCAATTTCCATTGCCTGAACTTCCGCGTCACTTACACCTGTATATAGAGTTGTAATGCCGTTTTTTCGTATCAGACCGGCACTGAACAGCACGTCCTTTAAATCCTCCCGCTTCGCAGGCCCAGGCAGAAAATCGCTGCGTTCGGCTATGATTTGATACCTGCTGAAGGTTAAAGTCTTTGGATCCAGGATAAATGTCATGGGGTAATACTGTCTGTTCGTACCATGAACGAACCTCGCAACATGACCGAGCACTCCGACTTTACCATCGGGCAGCAGAACCGGCTCATTGCAACCGCCCCATTCCATCGGATCAAAAAGATCAAGAAGAACCGCACGTTCTATTACATCATGAGATATATCAAATAAGGACGGCACTGTGGTAAATCCTATTTTACCCCGGCCGCCTTTCTTTCCCTGAGGGCGTGTAAAAACCCCAACACTTCCGTCCGAAAGTTCCACAAGGCGAATATCCTTCATGCCATTCGGTCCTTTAATCAACTCGCTCATCTTTTCAATGGATTCCCCGTAATAAATCGCCGTTCTCCACAGAATCTTTCCGGGGTCATTCCCATCAGGGAATATTTCGGTTCCACCGAATATGTGCCATCGGTTGATTCTCGTATAAAAAGGATCCTGAAGTTCATATACCGGCATAGTTTCATCAATTGAATAACTGCCGTCGGAATTCTCCTGAAAGAAAATCGCTCTGGCGTTTTCACTGTCCCGTCTTTCAACCCTTGCGGCCATATAAGTTTTTTCCTTGTAAACAAAGGGCGCGGTGGGGTTATATACGTCATACCCGTCCATCCCCCGGAAAATAATTTTCCTGGGATTATACTTTCTTTTACTTCTCATTCTGTATTCATTTAGCAGTGTTTCAATCGTTTTAATTTTCTCCATATTTATAACCCAAGCGCTTTATAAAGCTCTCTCATTTCAATTTCAGCCAATGCAATTCTTTGATCTGCGGCACCGTAATATATTCTGACCTTGTCGTCATCACAAATTATACCACAGGTAAATACAACATTGTTAAAAAACCCGTATTTTTCATAGTCTGTTTCCGGTTCCAGAATTGGCGTCCGGGAACCGGCCTGTGACAAGCGTAATACAAACCGTTTATTTTCTCCGGGAACAGGTAAACATCCTTATTCTCCGGATGAAAAATAATTCCCATCCGCTCATGGCTTTTGAAATCCCAGGTACTGAACAGAGCTACGGCAACACCGTACTCGGAAACAAACGAACAGGTAATATAGTACCAGTCCCATATGCGGATAACCCTTGGTTCTTCCACGCCCCAGGCCTCATATTTGCTTTCCGGAAAAATAAACGGTTTGTCTTCAATCCGGAAATGGACACCATCCTTGCTTCTCGCCAGACGGATATGGGACATGGAAGTTAAATACCGTGTATATTTATTGCCCTGGGAATCAATCTTTGAAACAAACCGTGAATCTAACCCCTGACCAATCCGTTACACCCTTCAGTAACTTTTTATAAGACCGTTCCCTTTTTCATGGTTATTATAAGGGTGTATAATTTTTTTCTACTAATAAAAGAACAAAAGCAGTGAGCTCATCAAAATCCCCCTGCTATTCTATCAACTCCAGCAGCCTGCTGACAATAACAGCCAGCTCTTGCCTGGTACAAGGCTGTAAAGGATTGAAAAAGCCTTGATCGTCTCCAATCATAATGCCTTTGTCAACAACTTTTTTAACCGCATCTTTAGCCCAATTTGCAACCTTGTCAAAGTCTTTAATG
>JAAYXD010000210.1 GCA_012516065.1 Clostridiaceae bacterium | reverse complement strand
TCTTACGGTTTTTTAAGCGGAATAATCGATCGGAAATAAGGATATGGCCTGAATATCATGCTATGATAAAAAAGGAAAATCCTATATGTCGTTTATTTTCATACAAAAGAAAAGGGGAGTGTAAATGCGGAGGAAAAGACGTTTTAATCCGCTGCTGTTTATATTAATGTCCGGCCTTGTTGCCTATTTTATCATTACTTATTTCCGCCAGCAGGAAGAATTTTCGCTTATCCGTTCCGAGCTGCGCGCCATTGAGCATAAAATAAAGCAGGAAGAGCAGATTCAGGAAAAGCTTCTTGAACAGCAAAGCAAAGCGGGTACGGATGAATTTATAGAAAGTATTGCCAGGGAAAAACTTGGAATGGTAAAGCCGGGCGAACGGCTTTTCGTCGATTCGGAATAAACATAGGCCCTGCGGCAGCTTTTAGGCACCGCAGGGCTGTTATTCAGGACTTGTCTTTTATTTTTGCCCATGTATCCTTCAATGATACTGTCCTGTTGAACACAGGTTTTCCTTTCGCAGAGTACTTGCTGTCCACGCAGAAGTAACCAATGCGCATAAACTGAAATTTGTCCCCCGGCTTGGCATCGGCAAGCGATGGTTCAACCTTGCACCCCGTTAAAACCACAAGCGATTCGGGATTCAGGTTTACAGTCCAGTCTTCGCCTTCGGGAACATCATCGGGATCTTCCTTAAGGAAAAGGTGGTTGTACAGCCTTACTTCCGCATCGACCGCGTGCTGAGCGGAAACCCATTGTATCGTTCCGCTTACTTTCCTCCCGTCCGGAGCGCTGCCGCCGCGGCTTAACGGATCGTAAGTGCAGTGCACTTCAACTACCTGTCCGTTTTCATCCTTTATGAAGCTGTTGCATTTGATAATATAAGCGTTCTTCAGGCGCACTTCTCCGCCGGGTTTCAGACGGAAGTATTTTTTGGGCGGATTTTCTTCAAAATCGTCCCTTTCAATATAAACCACGCGCGAAAAAGGAACTTTTCTTGTGCCCGCATCGGGATCTTCGGGATTGTTTTCGACATCCATTTCTTCGATTTTATCTTCGGGATAATTGTCTATTACGACCTTAAGCGGGTTAAGAACAGCCATAACCCTTTGGGCGCGTTTGTTCAAATCTTCGCGGATGCAGTGCTCAAGAAGTCCATAGTCAACAACGCTGTACGTTTTTGCGACACCGATAATTTCGCAGAACTTCCTTATCGCTTCCGGTGTATATCCCCTGCGGCGGAATCCCGAAAGCGTGGGCATTCTCGGGTCATCCCATCCGTCGACTATTCCTTTTTGAACAAGCTGCAGAAGCTTGCGTTTGCTCATAACGGTATAGGTGAGATTTAAACGGGCAAATTCGTACTGGCGCGGCGGGTTTTCAATTTCGAGTTTCTCAAGGAACCAGTCGTATAAAGGCCTGTGATCTTCGAATTCTATGGAACACAGTGAATGCGTAATGTTCTCTATTGCGTCTTCAAGCGGGTGCGCATAATCATACATCGGGTATATGCACCAATCGTTTCCGGTTCTGTGGTGAGGGGTTTTAAGAATGCGGTATATAACGGGATCGCGCATGTTCATATTCGGCGAAGACATATCGATCTTCGCGCGCAGTACCTTTTCCCCGTTTTCGAACTCGCCGTTTTTCATGCGCTCGAACAAATCAAGATTCTCTTCAACCGAGCGGTTTCTCCATGGGCTTTCCTTCCCCGGTTCGGTGAGCGTACCCCTGTATTCGCGGATTTCGTCGGCTGAGAGGTCGTCTACGTAGGCAAGTCCTTTTTTAATCAGAACAACGGCATATTCGTAAAATTTCTGAAAATAGTCGGAAGCGAAATACAGACGGTCATCCCAGTCAAAGCCCAGCCATTTGACATCCTCTTTTATTGATTCAACATACTCGACATCTTCCTTTGAAGGGTTAGTGTCATCGAAACGCAGGTTGCACAAGCCGTTGTATTTTTCCGCGAGGCCGAAATTTATGCAGATGGCTTTTGCATGACCGATGTGCAAGTAACCGTTTGGTTCGGGAGGAAACCGGGTATGAATTTTTTTTACTTTTCCGGATTCCAGGTCCTGAATAATTATGTCCTCGATAAAGTTTGATACCTTAACGTCTTTCTCAGCATTCCCATTGATTTCCTTTTCCATATTCTCCTCCAATTTCCCTCCGAATGGGTATTACTTAATACGGTCCCTGTTTTACCTTATTATAATATTCTATAT
>JAAYXD010000241.1 GCA_012516065.1 Clostridiaceae bacterium | reverse complement strand
TTGTTCCTGAGTTTACGGTTTCACAAAGCGACAGGCTAACCCTGTCAACTGGATTGGATGCACTGTCACACGCTATGGAGTCTTTCTGGTCAAAAGGCAGGACCCCCCTTTCACAGGCATTGTCCATAACTGCAATAAAGTATATTAGGGAATATCTGCCGAAGGTGATGAAGAATCCCAATGACCTGGAGATGAGGAAAATGATGTGTGTAGCGGCATTATTGGCAGGCTTATCTTTCTCAATAACCAGAACTACCGCCTGCCACTCAATATCGTACCCTCTTACCATGTGTTTTGGTCTGGAGCATGGATTTGCGGCGGCTATTACCCTTTTACCCGTGGCGGAAGTGAATGAGACAGCAGTGCCAGAAATTTCCCATATATATTCCGTCTTTGAAGGCAAGGGCGGCTTTGAAGCTTGGCTTAGGGATTTGACAGGACCCGTTCAGGAATTAAGATTATCTGCTTTCGGGATTAGCTTATCTGATATTGATAGTATTGTGCAAAAAGCTTTCACCCAGGGCAGGATGGATAATAACCCTGTTATGATTAGCCCTGGAGACGTGAAAGATATTTTGCTAAAAGTATTATGAAACACCGTTTATAGTGCTTAAACTGTTAACGTTACGTTATTATCATGCAGAAGATGCCTCTTTCATTGTATGGTCAGGATAGTTATAATATTTATAACGATAATACTCTTTCTATAACAGCGTTTTATATTATACAGGAGGTCGCATTTATGAAATTCATGAAAGCTTCGTATTTTTTTATTTGCTTTTTAATGCTGTTTGCCACTACGGCATCTGCATACATAGATCCGGCATCTTCCACGTACATTCTCCAAATAATTGCCGGTGTATTTATTGCCGGCGGTATAACAATGGGGATATATTGGCATAAAATTAAGAGGTTTTTCAGGAAAACCTTCAAGAAGAATAGCCAGAAATAAGCTTGGCATATATTTAGATAAATTTAAACCCCCATTTTTTGAAATAATAAAATGCAGATCTGATATCCACAAGAGCCAGTTTCAGGCTCTTGTGCGATCCTCGCTGCCATTCATGAATGACATAATTATATGGATAAAAAACCGTTCTGGAAACCTGGTTGACTCTCCTTGTGATGTCGGCATCCTCGAGGTAGAGAAAGAAGTTTTCGTCGAAGCCGTTCAGTTTTTTGAATATTTCGGTCCTGAAAAACATGAAGCAGCCCGTAGCATACTCGATTTCAAACTCCTTGTCATAGCCTGTTTCCCTCATTTCAAAGCAGTGATGCCGCCTGGTGAATGAACGTGGGAATACCAGGCGGATAAACAGATCCCAGAACGTCGGATTTCTTTTGCACAGGTATTGGATTCTCCCGTCCGGGTGTTTTATAAGCGGCGACAGCAGGCCAATATCAGCATTCCTGTCCATATACGCTGCCATTTCTGCAATACAGTCGTTTACTATGGTTATATCCGGATTGATGACAAGGTGGTAACGTGAATCCAATATGTCAATAACCTGGTTGTGGGCTGTACCAAAGCCAACATTCATGGAGTTCTGGATCAGGGTCAATTTTTCCGATGTTTCGCCTGTCTGAAAGCTTTTTACCAGGTCAACGGTCCTGTCGCGCGAATTATTATCTATCACGTACAGGTGGTATGACAAGCTGTCGCCAATATGCTCAAGTATACTGCCTATACATTTCTCAATGCTATTCTCGTTGTTATATGTCACTATGGCTATTGATAGATCCAGCATATTCTCTACCATATCTCTGCAAGAATCTGATCATGAGTTTTTACTATACTATTATAACATGTATGAAGTGAGTAATGTTGGAGTACCAAAACCGTTTCTCTTCGGCACTCCAACATTAATACAGATCCTGAAAATGAAGACAAGCAGGCATGATCATCTGCCAACCATACATCTGCTACTTC
>JAAYXD010000209.1 GCA_012516065.1 Clostridiaceae bacterium | reverse complement strand
TAGAGAACTTAAAGAGGAACTTAATATAGATATTTCTATAGACAAATTTTGTACTGAGGCAACTCACATTTTACGGTAACATGAATATTGACCTTATTGCCTATTATTGTAAAATAACTAATGGCACAATTCAGATGTCTGTCCATGATAGGTATAAATGGGTAAAAGTAATAGATTTACTGAAATTTGAACTATTGCCGGCAGATATACTAATTGCAAAGAAGGTAATGGAGGATTTTCATGAGTAATTTTTGTAAAGGAGCAGACTGCATGATTGAAACAATGCTTGACGACATTCCGTTTGAAATAACTGATTCGCAATTCCTTTCGGCAATAAAGATTCCCGAGGATTCATCCGAGGCCGATGAAGCAATACGACTTCTCAAGGAGGCCTGTTACATTGCCAGACCTAAAGCCATTTATATTGAAGCATATGTTGAATCAAGAACGGAAGATGCCATTGTAATTGACGGCAAAACTTTCAACAGCCGCTTACTGAGTACTAAAACAAAATCCACGCACAGGCTGTTTCCGTATATCGCAACATGCGGCGTCGAAATCGAGCAGTGGGCCGGTGGTATTACCGACCCTCTAAAGGCATACTTTGCCGATATGATAATGCAGCTCGCGTTAAAGTCCGCTGTCAATGGATTAGTAAAGCATTTAACGGAAAAAAGGCTTCGCGGTGAACTATCCTGCATGAACCCGGGTGCCTTGGAAGACTGGCCGATAAGCGAACAGAAAAAACTGTTCTCCCTTTTTGCCGATACAGCCGGTGTCAAGCTTACCGACAGCTTTTTGATGATTCCGGTAAAATCGTCTTCGGGGATATATTTTACGTCGGATAAAAAATTTGAAAACTGTGAACTTTGCCCAAGGGAAAACTGCCCTTCAAGACGGGCGGCCTATAGACCTGACGTTTAAAAAACCTAGAGCGGGATTGCTTCTTCGTGCTCTATCTGCGGCTGTACATCGTCAGGCCGGTTCTCTGTTTCCGTTATACCGCTTTCATATTCCATTTGCTTTATCTTGCGAAACAGTGCGATGGTCATAAACAACGCCACTATAAACGTCAAAATATCCGAAGCGGCTTGTGCCGAAGCAAGACCATATACTCCAAATACTTTTGACAATATTACAATACACGGTACCAGGCAGATCATCTGACGTGAAAGGCCGAGTATCGCGGCGCCTACGGATCTGCCCAAAGCCTGGAAAAGGCCGTTGGATATCGCCCCCCAGGCATGGAATCCCATTGTGATGCACTGGGTTATTATCATATACGAACCAATCCGTAATATCTCCAAATCATCCGATGACGCAAAAACTCCTACAAGCCGTTTTGAATACACCGCTAAAACCGCACCGAATACCATGCTTCCCGCCACACCCATTACGGTGCATGCCCAAAACGCTTTCCGTACTCTCGCGTAATTCCTTGCACCCCAGTTATATCCGGCAACAGGCTGGAATCCTTGTGAAAGGCCTATAATAGCCGAACCAATAAGGCGGGTTGCCTTATTTGCAACGGTTACTGCAGCGAGCGCGGAATCGCTGAAGGTACCGGCAATATTATTGATTACAATGCTTGACACGGCTAACATACTGCTCCGCAGGAAAGTGGGTATCCCCATTTTTGCGATTTCGGCGTATATTTCTTTAGTCGGGGTAAAAAAACGCAGCTTTAGTTCAAGCATTGATTTCTTTTTCAAAAAAGGTATGAGCAATATGATAAAACTCGTTACTTTTGAAATTCCCGTAGCGATAGCGGCGCCGGCGACTTCAAGCCCCAAAACACTGATAAAAACGGGATCAAGCCCAACATTTACAATACACCCCGAAACCATTCCAATCATTGAGTATTTGGTGCTGCCTTCGGAACGCAAAAGCTGGCTTAATATCACTGTTCCGGCGGTAAAAGGCGACGTAAAAAGGATCCATCTCGCGTAATCCATTGAATACGGCATTACCGTATCTGTCGCGCCGAGCATTCTGACCATAGGCCGTATAAATATATAACCTGCAAGTGAAATAACCATTAACGCGATAAGTCCTGTGAGCAGTGTTGTCGTGCCCACTCTGTTCGCTTCCTCATCACGTTTTGCTCCAAGCAATCGCGATATGTAGCTTGCCGCGCCTATACCGAATCCCATTGCAACGGAACGCAGCAAGTGCATCAGAGATGAGTTTACGCCGACGGCTGCGGTAGCTGTTGTACCAAGCTGGCTTACAAAATATGTGTCGGTAATGTTGTATATTGAATCTATAAGCATGGTTATGATTGTTGGAACAGCTACAATTGGTATAACTTTAACAACCGAATCTTCGAGCATCATTTTTCGTCTGAGCTCGCGTTCCGCTGATTGAGCATTCGTCAAAAGGAATTACCCCCTGTTCGAACAGCAAGCGTCATATTAAAGTTGCGCTATGCAACTATATTATCATATTCGGCACACCCTGGTCAATGATACAAATAATAAGGGCTGCTGTTTCTCAAACAAGCACCGCTGCAAAAACACGGCCGTGCGGTCAGCTTGCCTGCTTCGGTTAATTATGGTATTATCAAAAATATTCAAACAGATTAATTATCTGAAACATACCGGCATTATTCGGATTTTTCAGATTTATGGGAATATGCAAGTATGAAAAATGAAAAACAGGATTTTGCGCGAAATATCGTCAGATACATATCACGGCTTGAAAGGCAGCGCCGGCACTATCTTGATGAGCACCTGCGAAGTTATAAACTGCAAGGTTCCATGTTTTTGATTATCCTGTTTCTGGACAGGAACCCGGGAGCCAGCCAGGATAATCTTTGCGAATACCTGTTAATTGACAAAAGCGGTGTTACCCGAAAATGCAGCAGGCTGGAAAGTCTGGGTTATATAAAACGTGAGCAGTCTCCGGACGACAAACGGCAAAACAGCCTCTTTCTTACGGAAGACGGGAAAAAACTGCTGCCCGTTATTCGCGAGCTGTTGTCGAACTGGCGAGAGATTGTCACAAAAGATATGGATGAGAATGATCAGAAAGAACTGATGAGGCTTCTAGAACTGATGGAAAAAAACGCTCTTGAGGCCTGAATCCCTCCATATCCTATGCGTTTTGGGAGGCTCAATATGATCAAGGTTTCAATCGGCCAGGACAGTCACAGGTTTGATACTGAAAACAGTGGTAAAAAGCTGATACTTGGCGGCGTCCATTTTGAAGGTCCGCCTTTAAAGGGAAACAGCGACTCCGACGTGGTTTTGCACGCTTTAATAAATGCCATATCCGGAATTACATGCGTTAATATTCTTGGCGAGATAGCCGACAAAATGTGTTTTATTGACGGAATTACAGACAGCCGCGCGTACCTTAAAGAAGCCCTGAAATATTTGAACGGTTCAATTATTCATGCTTCGTTTTCAATAGAGTGTGCCATCCCCAAGATAAGCCCAATGATAAACGAAATGAGGAAAAGCATAGCTTCCCTGTTAAATATAGACGAATCCTGTATCGGAATTACGGCAACAACGGGTGAAGGTCTGACCGATTTCGGGCGCGGCCTTGGAATCCAGTGTTTATGCATACTTACCGTGAATGCATGAACAGAATGATAATCCGCTTCAAAATCACTCCCGCTGCATTATCTTGTATCCAAGAACCATCAGGCTGTCGCTCAGATGAACATTTTCGACGACGACATCATGCGATAGTTTTAAGTCCTGAGGGGAAAAGTTCCATATACCTTTTATCCCGAGAGACGCAACCTTTTCAGCCACTTCGGATATATCCTGGGCCGGAACTGTGAGGATCGCGATATCAACACGGTTTTTTGAGCAAAAATCTTTGAGATCGTCCATATGCATTATCTTGATCCCCTTTATTTCATTGCCCACTTTGTCAGGGCTGATATCAAATATTCCAATTAAGTCGAAGCCCCGTTTTTTGAAATTTTCATAATTCGCAAGAGCATTACCCATATTTCCCGCGCCTATTATTATTGTAGTAAACCTTCTGTCAATTCCCAGAATTTTTCCTATTTCTTTATACAGCACTTCCACATTATAACCATAACCCTGCTGACCAAACCCGCCGAAGCAATTTAAATCCTGGCGGATTTGCGACGCTGTTATGCCCATTCTCTCGCTTAACTCCTGTGATGAAATTCTCTTAATATCAACCTTCAGTAAATCGTTCAGATACCTGTAATATCTGGGAAGCCTTCTGATGACAGCCGCGGAAATCTTCTTTTCCATACTTTTATACCCCCTACAGAAAATCTGTAAATGTCTGGATTAAGTATATCTCTTTGTTATTTTTTTGTCAAGGTTTGATATATTTATATCATACTATAAAAAGTTTGTGACTTAAAGGTTAACTTCTATTCCCTCCTGCTTTAAATATTTTTTAAGCTCAAAAATGTCTATTTCGCCGAAGTGAAATAACGATGCAGCCAGTACGGCAGCGGACTTACCTATTGTTACGGCATCCCTGAAATGCTCCATCCTGCCCGCGCCTCCCGAGGCAATAACCGGTATCGTGACAGCTTCGGCTACCTGCCGCGTCAGTTCAAGATCGTAACCTTCTTTTGTTCCGTCCCTGTCCATGCTTGTAAGAAGTATTTCACCCGCGCCCTTTTTTTCAACCTCCACTGCCCATTCAACCACATCTTTTCCGGTATTTTGCCTGCCGCCGTTTATATATACATCCCAGCCCGAGCCGTCTTCTCTTTTTTTTGCATCTATTGCCGCTACAACACACCCGCTGCCGAAACGCATCGCAGCTTCGGAGATAACTTCCGGATTCCTTACAGCGGCAGAGTTTATAGACACCTTATCAGCACCTGCAAGCAGAATCCGCCTGAAATCCTCGATAGTGCGTATCCCCCCGCCTACGGTAAACGGTATGGACACACATTCGGCAACTTTTGCAACCATATCGGCCATAATGCCTCTATTTTCGCTGGTTGCCGAAATATCCAGAAAAGCAATTTCATCAGCTCCCGCTTTAACGTACACCGACGCGCACATGACCGGATCCCCGGCATCTTTCAGATTTACAAAATTCACGCCTTTAACCACGCGCCCGTTGTATACATCAAGACACGGGATTATTCTTACAGCCGGCATCAAACCACCCCAATCGAAAATTATATATAACAGCAGGACGATATGCCCGTTTTACAAGGGATATTATAATTACTGCTGCAATTCGGTAAGGTACTTCCAATATTTTTTAGGCATGAAATTCATTTGCGTCCTCGGGTTTTTTCGCTCTTTAATGGCAATAGTCCTGAAAAACGTCTTCCACAACTCCGAATATTGATCCCCGGATACCATACTTTTATCCGGAACCAAAGGAGTCTCGTCGGTCATAACCAATTCCTGTCCGTTAAAAACAGCGCAAATATTCCTTTTTTTATCATGTATCAAAAACGGCTGGCACGCAAGCCTTCTCGCAAAATGCGGGGCTATAAGCGCGGTAATATTGTATTGGGGCTCGTAATCCGCGTAAAATATGCCTTTATGGACCTCCCGGAACCTTAATAAACCAAGGAAACGATGGGCTTCCCTTCCCACCGCCTTGTTCAGTTCCATCACCCTGTTTACTGCGGGGTCCTGGATATAATTAACTACTTTACCGCCGATTTTATAGCCGATCCTTAAGAATTTATAGATCAGATTGGAAGCATTTTCATCTTCGCTAAGCCAGACCTTATAAATAACCTTCTGTGCAAGCGGTGAAATTTTTTTCGAAACGGATTCATATACGCGCCTGAATTTCTCCATATCCGTTTCTATCACGCGCTCTTTTTCCAAAAAAGACGGTGTACAGTCTTTTTGCGGAATAATCGATATATCCGGTTCTTTGGACGCATATGCTTCAAATACGCATGTCAGCAGTCCTTCAAAGCTTCCATCGTAAAGATAGATCATTTTTTTCAACTCCAAGCTCAGGCATAACCTTTCTCTAACTGCAAAAGCTTATTCTGAAGAGGGTTTCCGCGGATACCCATGAACCCGATCGTTTTGCCGCTTGACGCAACTACCCTGTGGCAAGGGACAAGTATCGGAACGGGATTTTTCCTGACAGCCCGGCCGACCGCTCTTGCGGCGCCGTTTTTTCCGGCCATTTCGGCAAGCCTGCCGTAAGAAACTGTTGTCCCATATGGTATTTGCTGTAAAAGCGCATATATCTTTTTTTCAAACTCAGTGCCTTCTATATTGACAGGTATACTGAAACTCTTCCTGGTTCCGCTGAAATATTCTATTATTTGCCTGCCTGCTTCTTCCGCTAATTCGTCTTTCGGAAAAACCGCATATGAATTATCCGGCATATCACTGCCTCCCGGGAGCACGATCCTCGAAATCCCGCTGCCGTCCGAATAAACCTTAATTACCCCAATACAGGTGTCAAAAACATGTTTATACAAAATACGGTTTTCAACCGCACTGCGTACCTGGAGCCAGTTCTCATACTTTTCCCGAAAGGGTACCGAGGCATTTGCCGGGCTTGTTGAACAAAGCCTTTTATACGGTATCGGCCTGTTTACATTATTTAATATCCTTGTACGGAACTGTCTTTCGGATTCCCCGCCGTTGCAGAACAAAACTTTTATATTGGGGTATGATTCCAAAAGACCTGCCACATCATTCAGTTCTTCATCCCTGATATTGCTGTCAAGACTTCCTTCTCTCGTACAGCTTTTGTAGACATCCCACAGCGCGATTCCTTTTTCCTTCAGGAACGATATTCGCGAATTGTAATCATCCTGCGGCTCGCAGCCGAATATGTTATAAATCAAACGCCAGAAAAGGTTCCGCGGATGGGCATAATACTGACGGAGACGGAGCGATTCCTCGCCGGGGATGCTTCCAAGTATCAATACCCTGCTGTTTTTATCTACTACCGGTTCAAACGACCTTATTCTTAATGCATCTTTTTCCGGTCCCATTTTAATACCTTTCATAAAATATGTTTTGCTGCCAATAATGCTAATAATTAATCGCTCTGCCCGGAATCTTTATTTCAATATTGCAGATAATAAACGTTGTTAATTTGGGTTTGCTTTTGTTATAGTAAAAATGGAAAAAAGCGTTATAAGCTGCATCAAAGCATTTGATTATTTTTTACGTTTTATTTTACCACAGCGTATGCTGTAAGAAAAGGGCGATCTGAAATGGACGTTATCAGACTTGTAATTATCGCTGTAATACCGGGAATAGCGCTTTCGTTCGGTTTGTATCTTACCGACAGATATGATCGCGAACCTGTCAGGCTTCTATTAAAGCTCTTTCTCTTTGGTATGCTCGCTGCAATCCCGACTATTTTTGTAGAACGGTTATTAAACGGAATAAACATATTTTTCGGCTATTTGTCGATTGCGTGGACCGCTTTTGTTGTAGCGGGCTTTACCGAAGAATTTTTCAAGAGGCTTGTTGTGATGAAAATCGCGTATAACCACAGCGCCTTCAATGAAAAACTTGACGGTATTATTTACTGCGCTTATTCAGCGTTGGGTTTCGCGACGATTGAGAATATAATGTATGTTGTGTCGGGTTATGACGCTGATCCGTATATAGGCCTTTACCGCGGGGTCCTAAGTGTGCCCGCGCATATGCTGTTCGCCGTCACTATGGGATATTACCTTTCACTCGCCAAGTTCTGCAATGACAGCCGGCTCTGTTCTCAATTCCTCTCACGTTCCCTGGTTATCCCGATATTGTTTCACGGTATTTTTAATTTCATACTGCTGTCCGGCATTCCTTACCTGCTCGTTTTATTTATCCCGTTTGTTGCGTACCTGTGGGTTGTTAACCTGAAAAAGCTTAACCGGTTTTACCAGGAATCCAAATTTTTCAGTAAATATTAGCCTGAAACTGCAAACCGGTATATTATCTTCCTGCAGCTATCTCCCAAAGATACAGTGAAGCCGTTGTTCCGTATGGAGAGTAAAGTTTTCTGAACACTTCGAATTGATCCCTGCTTATTTCGTTTAACTGATGCAGTTTCATTATTCCTTTTCGTATTCCGAAATCGTTATAGCTTAATACATCAGGCCTGCAAAGTGAGAAAATCAGCAGCATCTCAACGGTCCAGACACCGACGCCGCGAAGTTTTGTCAATTGATTTATTATATCCGGGTCAGACATGTTATCTAGTTTTTTAAAATCGACCGTTCCTGATAATGCCGCTTCCGCGATGCCTTTTATATACTCTGATTTCCTGACTGACATTCCGCAGGCTTGTATGCATTTCAAATCAACCGACCCAAGGGTTTCAGGCGTTATTTCCCCGAGTGCGGCAACAAGCTTGTTCCAGACAGTATCGGCGGCCTTGCCCGAAATCTGCTGTCCGATAATGGAATATATCAGGGCTTTAAATGGTTCAGGGAAAACCTGTCTTTTAATAATTCCGATTCTGTCAATCGCTTTTCCAAGCAAGACGTCTCGGCTGCTTAAATACTCTATTTCCGTCTTTCCGTACTCAAAATATTGCATATAATGCATTCCACCAGTCAACGCGGGTTTTTGACCCATCCATACTCACCGACGAGCTCAACAAAACGAACCAGTGTCAGGTATTCTTTTTCAATTCTGCCGTCGTCTTTTTTGATAATCCTGACAAGTTCCTGCACACCGGATTCGCCGACAGGCAAAACCATCTTTCCCCCGGTTTTTAGCTGATCTATGAGGGCATCGGGTATTCTTCCCGCTGCCGCCGTAACAATAATCCTGTCGTAAGGGGCGTATTCGTCCCACCCATAGCTTCCGTCCCCGATTTTAAAATGAACTTTTTTATAGCCAAGCTTCTCTATACGCGATTTAGCTTTATTTGAAAGTTCTGCGATACGCTCAACCGTATATACCTCACCTGAAAACTCGGCAAGGAACGCAGTTTGATAACCGGAACCCGTACCTATTTCAAGAACCTTATGGTTTTTTTCAAGTTCAAGATCTCTTGTCATTTGCAGCACAAGAGACGGCTGAGAAATAGTCTGCCCATAACCTATCGGAAGGGGATTATCCAAATGGGAGTAATCTTTGTACTGGTCATCAAGAAAATCTTTGCGGTTCAGCTTGTAAAAAAATTCGGTAAGCTTATCCCTCAAAGCATCACCCCATTTAAAGTTTTTGAAACGAAACCATAAATTATCCGGCGGTTAACGGCATTATGTCTGAACATTGGTCTTCATTTGAACAAAAGAGTTTTTTACCTGTTCCATAATACTCTGGTATTTTACGTTGCATGCATTAAGGATAGTGTTTTTTATTGCCTTTGCCTTAGAATTTCCGTGGCACTTAAAAACAATTCCGTTAACGCCAAGTATCGGAGTGCCGCCTATTTCTTCAGGATCTACCTGTTTTTTTATTTTCTTCAGTTCATGTTTAACCAATAGATAGCTTATTCTGCCCCAAATACTGCGCGAATATATATTCCCCAAATGGTTAAAAAAGTACTTACCTGTGCCTTCCATCACTTTCAGCATAGCGTTGCCGACAAACCCGTCACAGACCACAATGTCAACATTGCCTTCAGGCACATCCTTTCCCTCGATATTCCCGATAAAATTAACCTGCGATTTTTTCAGAATGTCATATGCCTGCCTGTGAATTTCATTGCCTTTATTCTCTTCCGTACCAATATTCAAAAGGCCTACACGCGGGTTTTCCATGCCATACCTTACCCGCATATATTCGGTGCCCATAACCGCAAACTGCAAATAACTTATCGGCTTTATGCGGGTATTCATTCCTGCGTCTATTATCATTACAGGACCGTTGATAGATGGTACTATTGGGGCCAGGGCCGGCCTGACAATACCTTTTATTCTTCCGGCAATCAACAGCGACGCAGCAAGGATAGCACCGGTATTGCCTGCGGATATAAAAGCATGGGCAGCATTATCCTTTATTTTTTTCATCCCCACTACAAGGGAGGAATTTTTCTTTTTTCTAATAGCTTCCGACGGTTTATCGTAATTTGTCACATCATCGCAGGTTTCGGTTATTATAATCCGGCTGCGATCAAATTGTTTATCCGCAAAGCACTTTTCAATCTTTTTCCGATCTCCAAGCAATTCAATTTCAAAACCCTGTTTTAAGTTAATTGCTTCCACACAGCCCTTAACGATTTCGTCCGGAGCGTTGTCGCCTCCCATAGCATCAACCAATATTCTCATATTGATTATCCCCTTCTCCTTTATATGTTGATTCGAATAATAAATATCCGTGAATAACACAAGCGCCCGTCGCATGCAAAAGGAAAAAATCTTTACTCATTATAGTAATTTTATTTTACTAAATCAAATCCAATCCAATAAATATTTTTCCATTGCATAACGGTTTAAACACATTGCCGGCGCATAATCCGGAACAGAGCAGCAAGGCTTCCGCCAGTGAAACCATATATGTTATTATGATATATGGCGAATATTAACTGAATATTAACTGGCAACAAAAAATTAAACGTTTTTCAAGATAAAATGTATAATTTTAACCTTTGTTAACAATCAGTTTATATTATCCGGCTATAATATACAAAAGTCTCATGGAGGGGGTTTTGATGGTTTGCATAATGGTAGTTGAAGACGACGAGAATACAGGAAAATTGATGGAAGCCGTACTGGTTCAAAACGGCTACGAAGTTATTCTTGCAAAAGACGGAATTGACGCGCTCGAAAAAATGGATCAACACCATATTGACTTAATTATTCTTGACATTATGATGCCCCGCATGGACGGGTATGAATTTACAAAAACCCTGAGGCAGTGCAATAATAATATACCTATACTGATGGTAACCGCAAAGGAAGCTCCTGCGGATAAAAAATTGGGATTCATCGTCGGGACCGACGATTACATGGTGAAACCCGTGGACGAAGACGAAATGCTTTTAAGGATTTCGGCGCTTCTTCGCCGTTCCCGGATTGTGAATGAACGAAAACTTACGGTCGGAAATACGGTTCTTGACTATGACTCGTTCACCGTTACGAAAGACGGAGTTGTTCAGGAACTGCCCAACAAGGAATTTTTGCTCCTTTACAAACTGCTGGCTTACCATAACAAAATATTCACGAGGCGCAGCCTGATGGATGAAATTTGGGACATGAACTCAGAAACTGACGAACGTACTGTAGATGTCCATATAAACCGTCTCAGGGACAGGTTTAAAAATAATGACGATTTTGAGATTGTCACGGTAAGAGGACTTGGATACAAGGCGGTGATAAAAGCATGAACAGGGTAAAATCGCTGAATATCGCTATGGTTTTTCTTATTTTTTCCATTATGGTTATATCGGGTTTGCTGACATCGGTATGTGTTTATGTTTTATATAAAATGGGGATTATGCCGGCCCCTTTACTTAGGCCGATCCTCTCGCCTGTTATAACACTTTTGTTAAGCGTTGTTATAGGAACCACCATTTCCACCGTACTGGTTGAGAGGTTTCTAAAACCTATAAATCAGTTGATAAAAGCAACAAAGATTGTAGCAAAAGGGGATTTCAGCGTTCGTGTCAAAGAAATCGACGGTGATTCCGAAATTGCCATTCTTTTAAGGAATTTTAACCATATGGCCGAAGAACTCGGCAGCATAGAAATGTTCAGAAACGACTTCATCAACAACTTTTCCCACGAGTTCAAGACGCCGATTGTTTCAATACGCGGCTTTGCCAGGCAATTGCAGAATAAGGACCTGTCCGACGAAAAAAGGCGTGAATATACCGATATCATTATATCCGAATCCGAAAGGCTTGCTAACATGTCGACAAATGTACTGCTCCTTACAAGATTTGAGAATCAGCAGTATATAACGAACCAAACTGAATACGAGCTTGACGAGCAGATAAGAAACTGCATAATCCTTCTTGAAAAGCAGTGGAGCGCAAAGAATATCGAAATAAACCTGAATCTTAAACGTATATCCATTTACGCGAACCAGGAAATGCTTTCCCATCTCTGGATTAACCTTATTGACAACGCGGTAAAATACTCGAAAGAGCATGGGACGATCACAATTACCTGCGATGAAACAACGGACGATATCATTTTCATTATCAGCGACGACGGAAAAGGTATGGACAGCTACACAATGAAGCATATGTTCGATAAATTTTACCAGGGTGACAAATCGCGTTCAATGCGAGGCAACGGTCTCGGTCTTTCAATTGCGAAGCGTATTGTGGACTTGTGCATGGGTGAGATTAGCGTACAAAGCGAAGTCGGACGCGGCACAACCTTTACCGTGAGGCTGCCGAAATCTCAAAACACGAAACCGAAGAACCAATGAACTCTCAATAAAACCGCTGTGTTTTTCCGTATGTTTCAGCGCTTTCTTCAAGAATTTCAGGCTGGCAGTCAGTTATCTTTACGGGAAGCATTTCACACTTTTTCAGCACGCCTTTTTGTATATAAAGCTTTATTACCGCTCCCTTATCGGTACCCGGCGGGATTTGCCTGTCAAATATAAAATTCCCGAGGCTGTAAAAAATAAATTTCCCGTTGTATTCTTCAACGCCCTGGTATACATGCGGGTGGTGGCCTATTACAATATCGGCGCCGCTGTCTATCGCAATACGCGCGGTATTTTTCTGGCTGTCGTCGGGATACGGATCAAATTCCCTGCCCCAGTGAAAGGACACTATCAGAAAATCGCATTTATTGCGTGCGTTGATAACGGATTCACGAAGACTTGACTCGTCAAGCATTGATATATTCGGTTTCTCCTGAGTATGGAAATATCCTTCCGGCGGGAAAGCGGAATATCCTAAAAATCCGATAACTGTTCCGCTGATATTTATGAACACCGGGGAAACCGCTTCTTCCGCTGTTTTTCCCGCTCCGAACCAGGCAATCCCATACTCGTCAAGCGTATTCATTGTATCAATAAGCCCTATTGCACCGTGATCCATCGTATGGTTATTTGCGAGGTTCATCAGATTAAAACCGGCATTTTTAAGGTTTTGTGCAATAGATGGAGGGAACCTGAATATATACCTCGGATCTTTCAACGAAGGAATGCCCCCTTCGGTTAACGGCCCTTCAAGGTTTCCGCATACGATATCGCCGTCTTTGAAAGCATCTTTAATCTTCAGGAAAGGATAATCATAACCATATTGTTCTATATACGTCATTACTCCCCTGTCAAGGAGTATGTCACCGGTAAAATACAAAATTATGGTCTGCCTTTTACGCACATGGAAAAACAATGCCGCGGAGATAAGCAGTACAGCACAGGCAATAGCCGTAAAAAGCCGTTTTTTGTTCCTTTTTTTATAATCAGCATTTCTATTCATAATACCTTTACGTCCCAATACAGCTCTTTCATGTCGCCTGTCGTCATCGAAAGAACCCAGGCCACCCGCTGTGTTATTGCATTATTCACGCGGGTCCTGCACCGCGGGTCGAGACATTGCTGCCGCGTTCCGGTGGGTACGCGGCTTTACTCGGGTGTTTCGTTTCCTCGGTCGACAAAGCACATACTATATAACACGCTTCCGTTTTTATACTGTTTTCACACAGTGGTCTCCATATCCCGGGCCGCTCATCAACCCGCTCCACAGTTACCTGTAAGCAGCATAACGCTGGAGCATGCCGCCCGTCTTCACCGAAAGCACCCGAGCCACCCGCTGGTTTGCAGCATGAATTCCCGGTTACTGATGCACACTGGCTGTAAAAACTATTGTACAATAGTTCAAATTGGCAGAAGCTCAGCAGCCGGAGTTAAATGGTTCAGCGGGTACCGGTATTTCATCCTTTCTGCCTTCGGTGTATTTGTTAGTCCATACGGGCTGAGAGGGCTCTTTACCTTCCTTGAAAAGCTGCTGCCACTGCTCGTCGGTAAGGCGTTTGTCGCTTATAAACTCATAATACGAAAAGACTGCTCCTCTTGTAAGATAAAGCTTTCCGCCTATAGGAACAACGACATAAATTTCCGATGCCGGTCCGACTCCCGCTTCGAGATAGGAACCCGGAACAGTATGTACATCCGCTATTACCGCCATATTCCTGTCAGTTTCAGACAATACAGGACCTTCAGCCAATGAAAGCGTCAGCCACTCGAGTGTGCCTCCGTAAATAAGGAGCGTGTTGTATTCGTCAACTGTCAATTCCTCATTCCTTAGTTCTTTGACCGAGCAATTAATCAGAAATGTCAGCAAATCCTCGAACTGCATTAATTTATAGCGCATTCTGTCGGGCAGTATTCCTTTTTGCATGAGGTTTTCCTTCGAATACCGTGTCAGCCACAACAGGCGTTCATACACTTCAATGTTCGGTTCAACATAGCTTTTTATAACAGGAGGCGGCCAGTCACCGCCGCATTCGGCCCCGCTCTGCTTGCCGTATAGTATCGTGTCATGCCTGAGCTCAGCCCAGCTTGCCAGCGCCGTGTTCAAAGACTTATATTTCCATGCGGGGTTATTCATAAAGGACGGATAACCTTCCCCAAAATCGCTGAGAAGCGGCTTTAATGTCCATAGCCAGCCGTAATACATATTGGATTGCCATATATCCTGCGAAAGCCCGTCGAATTTTTCTTTTACCTGCCGGAACCTTTGAGGGTAATCAGGCCAGATATCCGGTATTTTTTCAGTGTTTATAAGGTGATCGTACGCTTCTTTGGAACCAAGCACAGCCATAACGTCAAGCCCGGAAGGCATGCTTCTTTCAGGCGGGTTTACAAGACGCTGAAGGATTTCTGAATCGGGAATATACCTCTGTCCCATAAAACGGAACTGCTTTTCCGAAGGCGAATCAACGGTAATAAAAGCCGTCTGGATTCCAGGGGCTCGGAGGTTTTTCGACTGTTCATAAAACGTACGCAGTTTTTCCCCGTCTGCGAAAGAATCAGGATCAGGGTTTTCCCCGTAGATTTTTATCAACAAGTCCATATAATCGTATATTGTCAAATCGTCAGCTTTCCCGACATAAAAAACGGTAGGATCGTAGATGTTCTCCCAAAGGTCTATATCCTGTTCTTCACGATCCGAAGGAAGGAATACCGAATATGTAATAAGAAGAGACCGGACAATTGATTCGCTGTTGATGTTCCCTTCGCTGTTTGTAAGCGGAAAAGGAACAAGGCCATACCACATCATAGCCCTGAAATACCGCTCAAAATCGTGGTTTCTAGTATAATGCCCACGTACGGTAAACTGGCTGTAATCTATGTCGCACCCCGCAATTTCCGATTCAGCAAAACCCTGGGCCTGAAGAACCTTCAAGAACTCACCGCCGGCTATCTTTTCGGCTTCCTCGGGAACATTTTCAGGAGGATCCAATTCGAGGGCTTTTTGAGCGACCAAAAAATACGCGGTATTTTTCAGCGCTGCCTTTTTTATATCCGGATTCTGTACCGTATTATACAAATATATTGATTTTTCAAGCATACTGCCGGTTAAAACTTCAAGATCCGCAAGCATCATTTCCGCTTCAAGGGTTCTCAGGCTGTAGTCAAAGAATATATGGTATACCTGAAGAACGGAATCCACCGTAATAAAGCTTGGAATCTTTTTATACTCATTCTGCTCGTATATGTGAAACAGCTGCACCTGATCGGAACGCGTAACAACAAACAGGTTGTTTTTCAGCATTTCTTTCTGGGCATCGGTAAACTCACCGAATTGATCCAGGTTTTCAATGTTGGAAAGATCGGGTTTGACACTGTACGGCGCAACTTTCTTTTCAAATGAGACAGGTTCATACGGAAGCTGTTTATAACCTCTTTCTCTTTCCGGGACAAATACTGGTTTTATTGGTTTGGCATATTTGTCAGGATCAAATATTCCGGAGGACGGAATATCCGTTGGTTCAGGAGATGGTGTCGCCGTTGCTTCAGCAGTTGGGACCGGTGTTGGTTCCGTTTTCCCGTCCTTTGTTTTTTTCCTGTTGCATCCGGCCGAAAACATTATACAAATACATAACATAATCAACAGATATTTTTTTATGTACATACTATCCCCTCCAAATCCGCCATTCCGTAAATTGCGGTCAATGCCCAGGCACTTTGGGCTGTTCCAATCACGCCTTATTGCCATTCTATCTCTATTTTATCATGTTTCAATGATATGCCGATCCATACCCATTTATCATCCTTTTTCACTTTTGCCCTTATTTTCTGCGCATTTGCTGCGCGTATACGCGATATATCCTCAAATAAAGGACTTTCGGCTATCCCTTCAAATCCAAAACCTTTCCACCTGTATACGTTAATCAGTTTGTTTCCGTCATCGGCAAGCTCAACTGAAATCAGTTCATCAACCGAATCGTCGTTAATATCGCAGAAAAGATAATCCTCAAAAGGCCTTGAAAGCCTTGAACCAAGCCATTTAGGGTAGATAGTTTTTCCATTCCAGTTATAAAGAAACGGCCTTTTTGCCATAACAGGATCAAGCCTTGCCTTTTTATATACCCCGACTGACAGCTCTTTCATGCCGTCTCCGTCCACGTCCGCAATATGCACTGTCCAGGGATTTAAATCATTCATATCGTACGACTGTATGCGGTTTCCGTCGTTCTTTTGAAACGACATAATCACAAGGCTTTTCCCGTATTCATCTCCCGGCCGTCTTAAAATCAGAACAAGCTCTTTTTTGCCATCATTGTCGAGATCGCCGGAGGAAACGCCAAGTAAAGAACTTTTAACTGCACAGGCAGCAGCTAAAATTACAATAACAACCGATACGAAAATCCATTTTTTCTTTTTCATCTTAAGCTGCAACCCAACCCGGTCTGATAAACATTTTTATTTTCATTTTCCAATGCTTCCAGATTAAGTATATCAGTAATACTCCTCTATATCAACAAGCTTTTCGGTATATTCTTTTACTGTCCGGGGAAACGAAACACCCGAAGCAGTCCCCGCGGAAATAACATCGAAAAACCAGCGGGTAGTTAGCGGGTCGAGTCATTGCCGCCGCGTTCCGGTGGGTATGTGACCCTGGTTCGGGTGTTTTTAGACAAACCGTTGAACTTAATTCTCCAGCACTATATAATGTTACTTAACAATAAAACAACGGTTCAGAAAAGCAATGGAGGCTGCATTGTATGGGTTTTTCCGGTTTCAGCGACAAAACGCTGCGTTTCCTTCTCGAAAACAGAATGAATAACAGCAAACAATGGTATGACAGCCATAAGGATGAGTATAAAAAGTATGTATATAACCCCTTTGTTGAGCTTGTAAACGAACTCGCACCGGTCGTTCTGCAAATAGACTGCCAGATCATTACCGTTCCGTCAAGAATAATTTCAAGAGTGCGAAGGGATACAAGGTTTACAAAAGACAAAACTCTTTACAGGGATAACGCGTGGATAGTTTTTCTGCGTGATAAATCCCGTATGTCCACATCTCCCTGTTTCTGGTTCGAAATAAACCAAACCGGTTCAAGCTACGGTGTCGGTTACTATCAGGCGACCCCGCAGACTCTGGCCGCAATGCGCAAAATGATAATTGAAAGGCATCCTGCATTTCTATCGGCGCTGAAATGCTACGAGTCCCAGGATGAATTTACAATCGGCGGTGAAATGTATAAAAAAAGCAAGGCGCATGATCAGCCTGAAAACATAAAAACATGGATCGACAGAAAAAACATATACTTTGAAAATGTTCAAAACAACTACAGCCTTGCATTTTCAAAAGAATTGCCCGACGTACTGAAAAAAGGATTTCTAAAACTAAAACCTATTTATGATTTTTTCATTCTCGCTGATTCAATGGTTTATTAATTCTAACCAATTGAAATATCTATAATTGATTTTTATTATGATCCAGACCGGAACTGAACCATCTGAATGCTATCTGGCAACGCAAAGCAATTTAACATTGAAAATGCGGGGCAGTTACACCCCGCTGCTTCATGACGCCCATAGCGCCGCTTTGCATTAAATCAGGATTACATGAACGACCGCTTTTTCAAAACGATCGCAATTCGCGAATGCTTTTCTTCAGTTCATCCGGAGATGCCATTTATACAGCTTCTATCAGCCTTTTATTGCTCCCGCCATCATTCCCTTTATAATCTGCTGCGAGAATAAACTATAAAGTATCAGGGCCGGCATTATGCATACAAAAATGGTCGCCATGATCCTCGGATAGTCGGTAAAATATTCACCTTTAAAGCGCATCAGTGCAAGAGATATGGTAAAATTCTTCTCGTTCTGATACGCAATGAGGGAATAAGCAAATTCATTCCAACAGTGAAAGAAAGTAATTATTCCTATAGTAACAAGTATTGGTTTTGCAGTCGGAAGTATTATGGTAAATAATGTTCTCGTAAAAGAACTTCCATCTATTGCGGCAGCTTCCTCAAGCTGCGGGGGTACAGTGGCAATATAGCTTTGTACCAAAAATGTGGCAGTAGTAAGCTCCATACATACAATAGGGAGTATTATGGAATACCATTTATCCTGCAGACCCACCTTTACAATAAGAATATACGTAGGAACCAAAACTGCGTGAATTGGTATAAACAAATTGCACATATAGGTAGCATACAAAATATTCCTGAACCTGAACCTGAACCTTGAGATAAAATACCCATTTATAAATGAGAATAATAACACCAGAACTAACACGAAGAAAGTTATGCGCGCAGAATTAAACAAATATCTTCCTACATTAAGCTCAGTAAAAACATATTTAAAATTCTCCAGGTATAAGTATTCGGGCAGCGCCAGCACGTTTTTTGAAAATTGTGTCTTTGTGCGGAAAGAAGTATAAAACAGCCATACAATTGGAAATATGCATGTAATCGCATAAATACCCGGTATTGCATACAGAAGAATTCTCGCAAATAACTTAACTATAGGTCGCTCTGCATTATTATGTCTTTTTTTACTTACTGAATTAATACTTTTTACATGTTCGCTCATATTAAAACACCATTTACTCCTTACCAGATTGTGTGATTATTCTTTGCTTTTAAACAGGGACATAATCCCTTTTGCGCCAGCTATGATAATTACCATAACTACCATAATAGCTACGGAAACAGTATTGCCATATCCCAGGTTGTTCTCCGCAAAAGAAATTTTATAAGCATATAATGCAAGAACACTTGAAGAATAACCCGGGCCGCCGTTTGTCATCGCAAGTATATGGTCAAAGGCCTTCATATTTGCTGACACACACAGGAGTACACAGACAGAGAGTGTATTTTTAATAAGCGGGAAGGTAATTGATACAGCCTTACGGAATCCTGAAGCCCCATCTATTTCTGCCATCTCATATACTTCCTTGTCAATGGATGTCATTGCTGCCATTATTATAACAAGATGGAAGCCGACATACTGCCATATCATTGGTATACTCACAACTGTCATAATGCTTCTTTCGTCAGTAAGCCATGCCTTTACGGCATCAGGAAAACCAAATGAAATTAAAAGCTGATTTAAAAGTCCAAAATGGTAATCGTATATCATTGTCCATACATACCCAATGATAACCGCCGATAAGGTAACGGGAAAATAAATTACCGTTCTGAAAAAGTTTGAAACTTTCGGGTTGATAAGCCTTGAATAAAGCATATTGGCAAAAACAAAAGCAATACCAATCTGGCCGATCATGCATACTAAAACAAGATACAGGTTGTTTTTCAATGACGACAGCAGCAACGGATCAGTAAACAATTTTTTGTAGTTGAAAAGGCCAACAAATGTCTTAGAACTTACCGTTCTGAAATTAAAAAAGCTAAAGTAGATAGCCAATATAACCGGTAGTATAAATACGCATAAATATACTAAATAGATTGGAACCAGGTATAATGCCATAACTGAGTTTTTTGGCTTTATTCTTTCATTCAATGGTTATTACCTCCATTTATCCATACTCCAAAGAAGGAGTACGGGCAGATAAAACCATACCCATACTCCCGCTAATTCTACCAGCAATATGGCTCTACTTTGTTGCCATATATTCTTCTTGCGCTTTCTGTAAATCCGCAGCCATCTGTTCAGGTGTCATTGTTCCGGCCAGCAGCGACTGTAAGTTTGCACGCATTCTCGTGTTTACATTATTGTTAAGATAAGTGAAAAATGCCCTTGCTTTCGGATACCCATAATTATGAACACTCATGAAGTCCTGAAGCAGCGGATGCAATGATTCAATATCGGTCTCTACAGCTATCGGTGCTGTTGAGCCTCTCTTAGCGCAGAATTCCGCATAATCCGTACTTGCCAGCTGTTTTATAAGCTCAAGGCAGGCCTGGAATTTAGGTGAATTCTTATCGATCTTTTTGTTTATGCCGTATGTTTCGGTAGAAGCATATACAATATATGTATCCTCTTCTTTACCGCTGATGGACGGCCATATGGCAGCTTTTGTATTTTCTACAACTTCAGGGTTTTCATCTTGATACAGGAGAATTGTATTTGTCGCCCAGCTGCCGCTGACATGACAGAAAGAGTTCCCCTGACAATACCATCCGACAGCCCAAACATCGTCCTGGGAGTTGTAATCCGAGTTGAAAACAGGCGCAAGCTTCTGTACATATCTCAAAGCTTCGATGAATTTTTCATCGGTATATTTGTATTTACCTTCATTATTAATCATTGATTCAGCCCATTCGGCTCCACATACTTCATAAACTATCGGGTTTAAAAAGTGATTCATTGCAAACCATTGGCCCTTGTTTCCAAGCGAAATGAGGTCTATTCCCTTTGCATCAAAATACTTGTCAAGTGCCAGCAGTTCGTCAAGTGATTTCGGGAATTCCGACAAACCGGCTTCCTTAAGCATTTTATCGTTATAATATACAATGTTGTAATCGGTAAACTTCATGTTCAGGCCATAAATTCTGCCATCAGTGTATGTGCATCCGGCAAGTTTGTCAATGTACAGGTCGGGATTAACATAATCAGTTATATCGTGTACCTGTCCGCCGCCTACTATCGTATCATATTGGGAGTAAAGAAAACTGAACACGTCCGGAAGATTCTCCGCGGCTGCCAGTTTTAATATATTGTCATTATAATCCGTGGCATTTCGTGTTTCGTTAATAGTTACATTCGGATACTTTTGTTTATAAATATTAATCATTTCACGGAATGCTGTACTTGTAAGAATTGTTTTTTCAGCTTCTTCGCTGTGTCCGTGAATAAAATTAATTGTGATTTTCTCTTTTGTCCAGTCAGACTCAGCCGCTGTATCCTGTTTCGAATCAGTTGTTTCTGTCTGTGATGCAGTACCTGTTGAATCGGTTTTTCCGCTCTGTGATGCACCTTTTGTATCATTCTGCGAACATGCCGCTAAAACAATAAGCATGGAAAGTGCAAGTAACATTGCAATAATTCTGAATTTCTTCATATTCAGTCCTCCTTTATTAATTCGAAAATATTCTAAAAAGTACTTCTAAAAGTGTTTTATTTATTTTTTCTCAATTGCTTTATGAGTTGGCCAACTCCAAAAGCATAAGGCCCTCAGGATTGCGGTTTACGACCGACCCCTGCCGGGAACTCCTTGACAAGATTTGTTTGCATGGCTTCTTCTTTTGAAACAGGTGTCTTTGTCCAGTCAATTGTTCTCTCATAATTTGCATAATCGCATATACGGATCGCACACAGAAGTCCATCATCGCCGCGTTCGTAAGCTGCAATTCCCGACATTGCAACGCGTCCCAATTCTCTTTGTCCTTTTTCGCTGACTATATGCACCCATTCTATAACACATGTTACGCCGTCATCTATGATCGTCTCAAACCTCATACCGACACAGCTCGGTATATAAGTTCTCATATGCTCATATTTCACACGGATTTCTTCGTAACTGGGTTTTTCAAGCACGACATCCTTGATTGGCTCATACCCTCCAAATATGCAGTCCTTACTCATAGCTTTCATTATTCTGTCTACATCAACGCCCGGAACATGGTGAAGAGCTTCATAATATTCTCTGACCGATCCCGTTAGCAAGCCAGGATCGCCCATTTCAAGATGCGCCGGCGTAAACATTGGTTTACGATAAGCTGTAAGCCCGGGGACATATGTAAAGTGACAGTACATGCGAACCTCATCAAGAGTATCCGGAGTACGAAGGTCTCCGACTACAAACATGGGAACCTGGTTTATTTCTCCATCCACTACAAAATTAATAACAACTTCCGAAACCGATCGGCCGTTAGCTCTTGTTTGGACTACAGGCTGTACAGTCGCACTTTGGGCATGGAAAGTATCCAGCCAGCCTTCCGCAAATTTACGTATCTCGGAAAGCCCTTCAAAACGTCCATAGGGAACATCTACAACCGGCGGAACATCTCCAAACAGCTTTTTTTCACGGAAGTATCCGACAGCTTCATCTACCAAACCGCTGCATAATGCATTAATAAACTTAAGCTCCGGCGAATTTGCCAATATAACGTGTTTAGGGTTAGTGTGCAATCTTGCCAGAGAACATTCCTGTCTGATTTTCATAAACACGGGCACGATGTGTTAAAACCAATACGGTAAATAAAGAAGTGACATCGTACCCCCATCACCACCTTTCTGGTAAAAAACATTTCATTGATGATTTAGAGTTGATTCGTAAAAATGAATGTGTTCATTGAACGCGTTCAGTTTATATATTAATACATTTATCC
>JAAYXD010000208.1 GCA_012516065.1 Clostridiaceae bacterium | reverse complement strand
GTACCTCATGATTGTTGTCAATAAGAACGATTGCATCTCTACCAAGAAACTTTATCTTTTGTCCAAGTTTCATTTCGGATTTCTCCCCTTTACGTTTCTCACCTACGGTAAGATGGAATAAAACAGCATTATGTATATAAACAGGTATTTTCAATTTAAAATATACCATATATGGTAGAAATAAAATATTACAGTTTTATTACATTTTTTCAATAAGATTATACGCGTCAGTTTTTTAATCTTTCCGCAATTACCCTTGCGGCGTGCACACCACTGGCCGCCGCCTGCGATAAACCACGCGTTATGCCGGCTCCGTCACCGACAGCGAAAAAGTTTTTAAGTTCCGTTTCAAGTTCATTTGTCAACTGAAGCCGTGAACTGTAAAATTTAACTTCAACACCGTACAGCAGCGTATCGTAGTTTGCGGTCCCGGGTGCGATATTATCAAGAACCTCGATCATTTCTATTATATTGTCCAGATGGCGCTTGGTCAAAACAAGGCTTAAATCCCCCGGCGTAGCCTTAAGAGTAGGCTTCGTAAAGCATTGACTCAAACGGTGTTCGTTTGTCCTTTTCCCTTTAATCAAATCACCGAATCGCTGTACAAGAACCCCTCCGCCAAGCATATTCGAAAGCGAAGCGATTCTTTTCCCGTATTGATATGGTTCTTTGAACGGTTCGGTAAAACGGTTGCTGACAAGCAGCGCGAAATTCGTATTTTTGCTCCTGAGGTTTATGTCGGTATAGCTGTGGCCGTTTACGGTTATTATCCCGTCAACGTTTTCGCTGACTACATATCCGTACGGATTCATGCAGAATGTTCTGATAATATCCCCGTACTGCTTTGTTCGGTACAGGAATTTGGATTCGTATACCACATCCGTGATATGCTTGAATACTATTGCAGGCAGTTCAACGCGCACACCGATGTCAACCTGGTTGTTGATCAGCGACAGGCCGAGATTCCGGCATTGGGAAGAAAACCATTCAGCGCCTGAGCGACCAGGGGCCGCGACCAGGTATTTACAGGAAAGTTCCCGGCCGTTGTTTAAAGTCAGCAAATACCCGTCATTTGTTTTGCTTATCTTTTGTACCTCGGTGTTGCACTGTATTTCAATCCTGTTTTTCAGATAATCGAACATGCGGGTAATGATAGCCTTGTTGTTTTCAGTGCCAAGATGTTTGACGGACGCGGATAAAAGATGAAGATCATATCCGAGAGCGGCACGCGCTATTTCACGGGCTTCATCCGTTTCGGTGGAAAAACGCTTTTCCGTTGCTCCAAATTTAACATTAACGCTGTCAACGTACTCAATTAGCTGCATGATATATTCTTCGTCGAGATAATCGTTCAGCCAGCCGCCGAACTGCGTTGTAAAATTGAATTTTCCGTCCGAAAAAGCGCCTGCGCCGCCAAAGCCGTTCATAATGCTGCAGTTTACGCATTTTACGCAGGCGGGGGTTTTTCCCGATACTATCGGACATTCCCTTTGATAAATGTCATTCCCTTGTTCCAGCATCAGTATGTCGGCTCCGGGAACCAGCCCGGACAGTTCGTATCCTGTGAATATTCCTGCCGTACCGCCGCCGATTATTATTACATCATATGTTTTTTCAGGCATTATACTCATCTCCTGGCTTTAAAAACTGGCAATTTATTATACCATAAGGGGAAATTCATGCAAATGCGAGCGAAAGAATATATAAATATAGTAGTTTAAAATTATTATTCTTAAAAGTTGCAAAAATTGTTTTTTTTCAAAAAGCAATTGAATTATCATATGAAATGATATAAACTGTAATGGAAAAACAATGATCTTATTCTATATTTTCTTATGGGAGGGTTAATGGTATGTCGGGTTATAATCAATTAGGCGGCGTATTCGGTGCGTTTGCAGTCATTATGGCGATTGTTTCGTTCATTCTTGCCATTATCGGAATTGCGTTCTATATTTTCTTTTCTTTTACGCTGTATAAACTGGCGCAAAAGAGAGGTCTTGAAATGCCCTGGCTGGCTTGGATACCAATTGCGCAGTTCTATGTATTGGGATTGATGGTAAAATCGGTAAAGATCAGCACATTTGAAGTACCAAAACTGGAAATGGTATTTACTATCGCAGCAGTAGCAAGCTGGATTCTTGGAATGATTCCGGTTATAGGCTGGCTGTTTACGCTCGCGTTTTGGGCTTTTTCGATTATTGTACTTTACAACCTTTATAATCAATATACGCCCGAAAAGGCAAAAACATATGCAATTGTCAGCATTCTCGGAGTTACCATACCATTTATACTTAAAAAACTGTACAACATGGAGCCGGTAAATTTACCCTAATTAGAAAATTCAAGGGACGGGGAAATATTCCCTGTCCTTTTATTTTGTTTATATATGCTTAATGCACTTTTACCGAATGAAGGTGCTGTTAATATTCCTGCTGTTTTCTGCTGCATCAGCAATATATTCACATTTATGATTAAAAATAAGGATATGTCTGATAAACGAAACTGTTCACAAAACGGGTTATTTCCTGTTACCGTGATATTAATACTGAAATATCGGAATATTTTTAATAGGTACAAAGGCGGAGTTTTATGAGAAAAGTTCTGATGATTGCACACCAGTTTCCTCCTATCGGAGGCTCGGGGGTACAGCGCACAGTAAAATTTGTAAAGTATCTGCCTGAGTTCGGCTACACATGTATTGTGCTTACGAGGCAGGCTAAGAACGTGCAGCTTACGGATGATACGCTGTACCTGGATATACCTGCCGAAACGGTCATATATCGTACCAAAGCATGGGACCTTTCGGAATGGTTTTTCCCGCTGAATCTTGCGGGAAAGTTCATACGCCGAAGAATACTCATTCCGGACGGAGAACGGCTGTGGGAGCGTTTTTCGGTAAGAAAAGCGAAACAAATAGTAAAAGATGAAAACATTAAGATTCTTTATTCTACTTCACAGCCTTTTTCCACGCATCTGCTTGCGTTGGAAATCAAAAAAGAATATCCGGAGATTCCGTGGGTTGCCGATTTTAGGGATGAATGGACAAATAATGCTTTTGTTAAGGCATATAACTATAATCCTGTAAGAATCGGAATTGAAAAGCGAATGGAACGCCGTGTTTTTGAAATGGCTGACGCCGTTGTCATAAATACGCCGTTTATGCGTGACAATTCTGTACGGGACAATCCGGATCTCGGATACAAATTCCATGTTATACCGAATGGATTTGACAAGGAAGATTTTGAGGGAATTGATGAAGGAGAACCGAACGACAAATTTACCCTTACGTATACCGGTCTGATATATGGAAATACGAGCCCGGAAACAGTATTCAAAGCGATATCGGCGCTTTTGGATGAAAATAAGTTGGATCGGGAGAAGATAAAACTCCGTTTCGTAGGAAGGTTCAAGGAAAGCAAACTTATCCAGATGGCAAAGGAGCATGGCGTATTGGAAATATTGGAAATAACGCCTTACCAGTCCCATAAGGAAAGTGTGAAAAAACTGATGATGTCCGATGCGCTGCTGCTTCTTCTTGGAAAAGGGACAGATGCAATTTATACCGGAAAATTGATGGAATACATTAACACAGGAAAGCCCATTCTGGCGTCGGTTCCTGCGAAAGGCGCGGCCGCTGCGCTCGTAACGGAAACAGGGACAGGGTTTGTGGCCGACTGCGATGATGTAGAAACGACAGCACGTCATATACAGACTCTTTATGATAGCTGGCTTGCCGGCAAAAAGCCCATTTCTCCGAATAAAGAGTTAATTTCGCGGTTTGAACGGCGCGAACTTACAAAAGAACTGGCGGAAGTTTTCAACAGCTTGTGCCGGGGCTAAAGAACCTCGCGCTTCGCGCAAGAACCTTGTAACGGTGTGATGAAATTGCTTGCGCAATTTCTTCCGTTGTTAAAAGAACCTTGCGCTTCGCGCAAGAACCTTGTAACGGTGTGATGAAATTGCTTGCGCAATTTCTTCCGTTGTTATAATATATAAAAAGAATGCTGAAAATAATTGGATAAAAGGAAATACACGTGAAATATTGAAAGGGTGCATAAAAAATGAAAGTTTTGGACGAAAGAGGAAAACTATTTGGTCTGATTAATATTATTGACCTTGCAGTACTATTAATTGTCCTTCTTCTTATCGCCGGCGGTATTTGGTATATTAACCGGGATAAACCTTCTGACACGGCAAACATGAAGGATTATCTCGTTACAATTAAATGCCCCGGTTATGGCGACGATGTTCTGAATGCGATGCATATCGGAGATAAGCTGTATTATTCCGGAGGGTTCATAGATGCCGAAATTGTCGAAATAAACAGCGAACCGGCGGAGATTGATGTATATACGTCGGACGGAAGGATTGTTGTACAGCAGCATCCGAAGCTGAAGGATATATATGTTAAGGTAAGGGTTGCCGATTCACTCGACGATCCGATGATTTTTATCGGTCAGCTCCATGCAACGGTAGGAAAGGAAATGGTCCTGAAAACAAGATACGTAGAGATTCCCGCGATTATTACGGCTGTTGAGGAGTAGGGATAGTATAATGCGTATTCTCGAAGGAAGCATTTTTTATGCACTATATAAAAAATTACTTGTTTTCTACAGAAACAGCTTTCTTTCTAAGGTTGTTTCCGGAATAGTCTGCGCTTACAGGCACAGTTTATTGGGCAGATGCATAAAAGCCTCTGCCGAACGTGAGAGTTCGGCAGATCATTCGGTCTTTGTCCGTGTAATTAAAAAAATATTCGTAAAGTTGGATAAAACGGCAGTGCACTTCTCATCCGCCTTTTGCAGGTGGAAAAAATCCAGCCTTTTGTTTGCCGCTGCCGATGGGATTATCCGTATGTCTACGGAAAAGTTTTTCGCGCTTGTATTCCCGGTTTTCGGAGCGGGTTATATTATAGGCAGGATTATTCAAAACAGGCTTATGAAAAGGGATATAATTCTTTTCTGTTTATCAGTTATCGCGGCTGTCCTGTTTACTGCAGACAGGGAGAAAATCAGATTGTATGTAAAGAACAGCCTTGTTTACAAACTATATTTATTGGTATTGGGATAAAGGTGTAAAAGATGAATAATACAAAAGCAGTATTCTTTTTAACAGGAGTGCTTATATTGGGCCTGGCCGCGTCGTGGGCAGGCATGCTGCCGGTTTTGGCGCTGATAGTTGTTGCTGTCGCTGTTGCCGTGCTGTTCCTCGATTATGAAAAGGCGACCATTATTGTGGCATTGTATACAGTTTTTGATTTTTTCCTGAGGTCCGTTATTTCACATCCGGTTCTCTCGAGCCTGTGGGATGAAGCGGCTCTTTTGCTGTGCGTTGCAGTCTGGCTGTACAAATGGCTGGTGCACATTAAAGAGAAACCATACCGCAGGACGCCCCTTGATATTTCGATCATTCTGTATATGGTTCTCGGAGTGATATTCCTGTTTATTGCCGCCCCCGATTTTATTATCGGTGTCGAAGGTCTGAGGGTTGTAATTCAGTACATGTTCTGGTTTTTTGTCGTAACGCAGCTGTTGAAAACGCCCGAAGGCGCAAAAAGGATTTTGAACATACTGGTTATATCGGGCCTTCTGGTAAGCCTGTACGGAATCTACCAGTTTATTATCGCTGTCGAAATCCCTGCCCACTGGGTAGATGAGATGGAAGGGAATGTCCGGACGAGGGTTTTTTCAATTTTTACGACTCCCAATATGCTTGCCGGATACCTCTCATTGATTATTCCCGTTACAGTCGGGCTGTTCTTCGGCGAAAAGGACAGGATGAGGAAATTGTATTACGGCGGAGCCATTTTCTGCATGGGCGCCGCACTGTTATTCACACTGTCGCGCGGTGGCTGGATTTTCTGCTTCCTGTCGTTGATGGTTTACGTTTGGCTGAAAAACAGGAAGTTTTTCGTTCCTTCTCTGCTGGTAATGGCTGCGCTGTTTATTTTTACGGTAATATTCGTACCGTCTGTTGCGAACAGGATCTTGTACCTGCTTTCACCCGAGTATATTGCAAGTTCAAGCAAAGGTGGAAGAATTTTAAGGGCTATACAGGGGTTCGAACTGTTTAAGGAAAATTTCTGGACAGGAATGGGTCTTGGCCAGTTCGGAGGGTCGGTTGCGCTGAGTCATAAGCTTAACAACACTTTCTCTATGGACAATTATTACCTCAAAACTGCAGTAGAGATGGGTATATTCGGGTTAATCGCATTGCTGATTTTAATGTACAATACGGTTATGTGGTGCTCACGCGCAATATCGAAAATTAGTGATGAGGCGCAGAAGGACTGGGCGAGAGGCATAACATCGAGCCTGGCCGGTATTGTGATGTACAATTTGACTGAAAACATGCTTGAAATCCCGCTGATATCGTCATATTTCTGGATGCTCGCGGGAGTTGTCATGTTTCTTGCTTATGGGCGTTCCCGGATTGAAAGGGATATCGCATTGGATTCCGAGGCTGCTATTCATCGGACAAAAGAGACAGGGTGAGTTCAATCGCTTCTTTAACTTTTTCTTCGAGTACCGGTTTAATTTCGTCAAGTTCGCTTCTTATACGGGAAGCATTGCTCCATACGTATGATATTTTTTCCATTAAATCTTTCATTGAGAAATTCCTGTTCCAGTGTACATAAGGCTGATTTATCGATTGCATGAAGTAATTGACTTTCGGTTCATAAGCAAGCCCGACCATAGGAATGCTGAGTTTTGCGGCATATATAAGCGAATGAAGACGCATTCCTACAACCATCTTAACGTTTCCGAGAATCGACAAAGTTTCATCAACCGAATAGTGTTTCTGCAGTATATAGCCTTTGCGCTTCATATGATACATTACTTTTTTCAGGAACCGGAAATCGTCAGGGTAATGCATCGGGACAAACAAAGGTATCGAGTTAAACTCATCCGCTACTTTATCGGCGAGAGCCGCGAGTATTTTTTCGGAACGTCTGACCTTTTTCCATTTCCTGAGGCAGAACGCAATAAGATTTTTATCCGTCGGAACACCTTCCGCCGATAGAATTTTCAAACCGGGGGAGTGATCGCACGGAGTGAGGGCCATAGCCGGGTCTGCGGCTATCATTGTAACCGGTTTTGAAACGCCGAGGGATTTCAATTCTTCAAAAGCATACGGATCGCGAAGCGTAATTACGTCCATCCTGTCAAGGATACTTGCGGCAGCCTTTCTGTTCTTTTTCATTGTCAACGGTCCG
Organism: Clostridiaceae bacterium; assembly: GCA_012516065.1. Lineage (GTDB taxonomy): Bacteria > Bacillota > Clostridia > DSM-8532 > DSM-8532 > DTU069. The sequence goes on along the minus strand of JAAYXD010000208.1, from coordinate 18,413 downwards.
AGGCCGTTGGCCAGAAGCGCAAGCCGGGTGCCTTTTTTCATCGCGAGATGAAGCATAAAAAGGTAATACCATAGCGAGCGGCTGCTCGTATCATCCTGCAGCAGCGTTCCGCCCCCTGCGACAAAGAGCCGCGTTTTTGAAAGAACGGAAGGTATCCGGAGCGGGTGGAAACGATATACGGCCTGGACATTGTACAGTCTTCTCGTTTCCGACGGGTTGTTCGAAAGGACTATTACCGATACGTTTTTATGGTTCTGTTTCAGATGATCAATAAAAGATTTTAAAATAGCGTCATCTCCGCTGTTCCTGTAACCGTAGTAGCCTAGTATCGCAATATCATACTCTTTTCCGTCTTTTTTGATTTTAGCCTGGTTTTTCAGGATCGATTTATAAATGCTCAACTGGGTCTCGGTCATAGCTTTTAAGGAAAAATTATACCTCGCTGCTTCATAGAGCTTTTCACCCATAACCTTGCGTTTATCCGGATCACCGATAAGTGTTATAAGATGTTCGGCAAGCGCGTCGCTGTCTCCCGGGGTATATAAAAAGCCGTTTTCACCCTGGACAAAAAGATCTTCAAGCCCGCCGACCTTGCTTGAAACGGTTGCTTTTTTCATGCGCGCGCCTTCAAGAATTGCATATGGGAAACTCTCGCTGTAGGAGGTCAGGACGTTTATATCGATATGCGCTAAAAACGAATAATTCTCTGCTACAGCGCCAAGGAAAAAGACGTTCTCCGAAATGCCGAGCTGCCTCGCCTTTTTTTCAAGCGCCGGTCTCAATTCGTCTCCCGGTCCGCCGATTAAAAACTTGGTGCGCGGAAACTTTTTAAGCACCTTCTCCGCGGCATCGAGAAAAACGGTATGTCCTTTAACGGGATGCAGCCTTGCGAGGATACCTACGACAACATCATCGTCATTCAATTCAATACCGTATTTCCTCGCAAAATCGGCTTTAGGCATTATATCGATGCTGTTGTCAAACGGTATGCCGTTATATACGGTATATATCCTGTGAGCGGGAAAACCGCGGCGAATGAGCATTTCCTTATAGTTATTCGAAACCCCGATATAATAATCGATTAATCTGAGCGCGACGGTGTTGATGAGGCCGAACGTGTACATTTTCAGAATGCTGTGCAGGTAATCGAGACGGTAATCGCTGTGCACGGTGGATACGACGGGGATCCCGGTATGCCTTTTTGCGAATACGCCAATCATATTCGCTTTTGCTCCGTGCGTGTGCAGGATGTCATAACCCTCCGACTGTATCAGGCGGATTACCGTTTTAATATCGCGTAAAATGTTGCCGGAGCGGACAACAATGGTATCAATGCCCATCGCCTTCGCATCGTCGGCAAAAGGGCCGGGACGAAGGCTTATAAGTTTAACGGTTATATGATTGCTTAATTGTCGTACGAGCGACAGGACATGGCTTTTTGCCCCTCCTACGTCCCCGCCGCCGATTAAGTGCAATACTTTCATCGCAGTTCCCTGACATCCTTTTTATTTTTTTTATCTTTCAGCCACTTTACGGCATAATTAACTTCATTAGTTATTTCTTTGCTGGCATATAAGCAAACGAAATAAATCGCAATTCCCAGTAAAATAATAAGCAAAAGAGAAATGAAGGACAGTTTAACATAATTAACGGCAAGGTACACCGAAACACCCATAACAGCGCAGCTGAAGAATATTCTCGCGAGGCTCAGCGGGCTGAAATATATTTTCAGTATTTTTCTGCTTCGCACCAGAGAAAGAGTAAGATATACGAGGTATGAAAGTGCTGTGCTCACAGCGGCCGCCCTGTAGCCGTAAACCGGAATAAAGGCAATGTTTATTCCAAGATTAATAACCGCGCTTATTACTGTATTATAAAACAGGGGTTTTGTGTTTGATGTCAGTTCCCATGCCTTGTTGCTGTATTCGGCGAGGCCGAAGAACAGCATGCCTGCCGCGACCCATATAATTACAAAACCCTGTTCATAAAACTCCACGTCAAGAAAAAGTTTCGATATTGTGTCCGCGAGAATACTTATACCGGTAAAAGCCGGCATTGAAACAAGAAGGTAATATCTTACCGCCTGCGAGAGAAATTGTTCGGTCTGCTGTTTGTTATTCTGCCGCCAGGTCTTCAGTATGACGGGATAAACGCCGCGCATTACGGCGACAAGAATGAAACTGAATACCGAAGACGATATTGAATAGTTTGCATGGTAAATGCCCATCTTTTCGGTACCGAGAATAGGTGTGATTACATACCTGTCCGATAGGTTCAGTACACTCATTGTTATGTTTACTCCAACCAACGGCATGCTGTATATAAGGAACTTGCGCAGAACCTTTTTCGAGAAAAACTTAAACGTAATATACCTGTATATACGGGTACGCTGTACGGCAACGAGGATAAAAACCGCATCTATGATTATATGGCTTACGACCGCCGCAGCCGGAGTTGTTGAGTTTGTTTTATAGTAATAAACAAAAACTGTTGTAAGAAGCAGTTTCGCCGTGACCGAAAAGATTGAAAGGGCAAGCAGCAGCTTTGTTCTTCTTGTCGCGGAAAGCACGGACGTTAATATCTGGGTCGTGTTGTACGATATAAACATAAAAATAACAAGTATATATAACTGCGTAAGCCATGTCTCATTGTTGCGGCTGAGTATGAATATACCGGCAAGCCCCAATATTAGTATAATGCCGTTTATTGATATCCAGAGTGTAAACGATGTGGAAAAAAATAAGGCCTGTTTTTTGCTTCCGTCAAAAGAATTTACATATCTGAAGACCGATTGAATCAGCCAGCCGAGAAGCAATAGTGTCGAAATATTCACCGTAGATGTGATAATACCGTAAGTACCATACACATCAGGCGCAAAATACCGGGTATACAGCGATATCGTAAGAAGCCCGATCACGCCTTCGATAATTCTCGCCGGCAGATACAGCATTGTATCCTTTACCATTATTTTCCTTACTTCATTTGTATTCAATTCATCCACCCGTATATCACCGCTGCCCTCCGCCTCAAAAGAGGGTCGGAGCCCGTCTTTCTTCCTCGTTATACTATACTACAGTTAAATGCACATCTCAATATTATATCAGGCGACATTAAACAATTAAAGGGAATTCGCGTTTTGAATATCTTATTTTTCCTGACGCGGCAGGCTCGATTGCATCAACGTATTCAACATCGATATTTATATGTCCCATCACCTTATATATTTCTTTTATGTACGACATGATTTCCAATTCGTTGAACGGATCGTTCCTTATTATTTTCAACAGCAGATCATGCCTTGTTTTCTGGATAATCTGGAATTGCCTTATACTTGGATAGCTCCGCGCAAGATTACAGAAATAAACCGCATGAACATATTTGCCGTCCGAAGATACAAATATATCATCCTCGCGGCCCTGTACATTCTCAATAAGAGGAAGGTTTATTCCGCATCCGCACGTTGAGCCGGAAAGCGACGCGATATCTCCAAGCTGGTATCTTAAACGGGGCATTGAATAATTGTTTAAGTCCGTAATTATGACAAGCCCGCTTTCTCCGGGTCCCAGAGGTTTCTTCGTTTCAATATCGACTATTTCGATAATCATATTTTCCGCGGATATATGCATTTTGCCGTTTCTGCATTCATATGCTATTACTCCTGCGTCTCTCGCACCGTATTCGTTGATTACCCTGCATTGGAACGCTTTTTCAATCGTTTCGCGCTGAAAATCGTAAAGCGTTTCCGCGGTTGATATTATAACTTTGGGACGGTGTTTTATCCGTACGTTGTTTTTTATGACCAATTGGGCAAGAAGATGCAGCGCGGACGCATATCCGTAAAAATATTTCGGTTTTGAGGTATTTATCATCCCTGCGTATTTATGTACCGATTTCGGATTCAGGCTGTAAGCCGATACGAATATTATATTTTTTAGAAACCTTTCTTTCATATTATATATAAGCTTTTCATGATTGCTCAGTTCAAGAGGGTTACCCCATACCATCAGGCATTTATCCCCTATCGAGATATCCCACCATGAAAGTGCGCGCCATCTTGCCGCTTCGGAATGCTCCGATGTAGGTCTGTCGATATAAAATCTTACGGGCTGCCCGGTTGAGCCTCCTGAACGGTTAGGTATAAGTTTTGATTTGTCAGCGCCCGGAAAAATAAAAATATCCTGCATTTCATTGACCTGCTGTTTCGTAAGTATCGGAAAATGCGAAAGGGCCTCGAAGGGATCTTTCTCTATCAGTGGTATAATCTCTTTGTAAGCCTGATATGCAGGTACATTGTTTACACAATGAAGCAGAAGTTTACGAAGCTTTTCCCTTTGAATATTAATGATTTCATCCGTCGGCAAAAACTGGGTCCTGTTCAGATCAGCCAGATAATCCAGTGTTTTGTTGTTTTTTGCGTACTTGAGCATCGGAAATATTATATTTTTTATTGCCGCAGCATTAAGATCCATTTTTTTTGCTCCTCTCAAAAAAGGATAGCAGGGCTCATTCTCTGCGAAACCATAATTATAGTGTACACCATGAAAGTGGATTTAACAATCAGGCTTAAAACTTAAAAATGAAAAGAAAAAAATCGGAGCTATTGACTCCGACTATACAAAATTTTTTATTTATAAAAGAAAGGAGGTAAAAGTATGTTAAAAGTATCAGTGTACGTTTTTATTATAAAATTTTGCGTGAGTGTAAAACAAGTGACAAAATACACATAATTTTTTTGTATAAAATCTCTATGTTTGTATATTCTATATATTTCGAGATGCGTCGTTAACCGGATGTTGTTTTGTAAACGTTTGTGCCGCAGGTAAGATAATTTATTGACGGAAGCTGTCAGGAAAATCCGGTACAGATAAATACTTTTTGTTTAAGAATCAATATGGATGCTGTACATATCTGTAGTTTGATTTAAATGCTTTTATCCTTGATTCGTATCTGTTCTTAAAGTAAAATCATTTTATAACGGGGGTGTAACGCGTGCCCTGCGGGCAATTTCCTCCGCTGTTTCGGTAATAAATTGTACGGATTTACAGGGTATTAAGAAATGAACAATGTTGACGAAAACTCTTTGAAACATATAAAGCAGCTATCGCCATTAGTGCTGGCTTTTGTAGGAGATTCCGTATTTGATCTTTTTATAAGAAGCCGGCTCGCGATGAAGAAAAACGAATCCCCGCATAAAATGCATATTAAAGCGACAAGCTATGTCAAAGCGGAAGCTCAGGGAAGAATTGCGCTGCGCATTTATGATATGCTGGATGATGAAGAAAAGAATATTTTCAGGCGCGGCAGAAACTCACATCCGGCTACTGTTCCGAAAAACGCAAACATGACTGATTACAGGCATGCGACCGCTTTAGAAACGGTTTTGGGTTACCTTTACCTGACCGGCAATTATGAGCGCCTGAACAAGCTGATGCATATCGCGGCTGAAATTATAGAACAGGAAGGTGCGGATAGCAGTGAAAACCAGTGATAAATATTCTGCCAAAAGAATCAATTCGAAAGAAACATTGACAGAAGATATGGATACTGACGAAACAGGAAGGATTGAAGGCAAGAATGCCGTTATTGAAGCTTTCCGGGCAGAACGCCCGATTAACAAAATCTATATTGAAAAAAATACTAATGACCCGGTATTGAAAAAGATTTACGCAAATGCGCGGGAACGCGGAATTACCGTTACGTTTCTCGATAAGGATAAACTTGACAGGATGTCGGTTACACGCGGGCATCAGGGAGTAATTGCCGAAGCTGCGGCAGTGAATTATGCCGATATTTCGGATATTATCAAAAAAGCCGAAACGGCGGGACAGCCTCCCTTATTGCTGATGCTTGACGGAATTACCGATCCGAACAATCTCGGTGCGATAATCAGAACCGCGGAATGCGCCGGAGTCCATGGCATTATCCTGCCGAAGAAGCGCTCTGCGCTGCTTACGCCTGTTGTGGCAAAAGTCGCTGCCGGAGCCGTGGAGCATATCCCGGTATCGAAAGTGACAAATTTAACAAGGGTAATAAACGATTTGAAAAAGTCCGGCTTTTGGATTGTAGGAGCGGACATGCAAGGCGAAACCATATACTACGAATATGATTACTTACAGCCGACTGCAGTCGTAATAGGAAGCGAAGGAGACGGAATCAGCCGGCTTGTTAAGGAAAACTGCGACGTACTTGTAAGAATACCGTTACACGGAAAGATTAATTCTTTGAATGCTGCAACGGCTGCGGCGCTGATTGTATTCGAGGCGGCAAGGAAAAGGGAGGAAGCATTCCGCACGCAGCAATAAAGCAGGCGTCTGCAGAAGGAAAAGGATTTAGTCTTGAGTAAACAGGTAAAAAGAGATATAATTTTTTAAAGATCATGGTATTAATTCGAAAGGAACCAAAGTCAGATGGATTTTGTTGTATTGGGTGTGGTATTTGGTCCTGTAGTTCTTTTATTAATATCATTTCTTATTCCACAGGGAAAGGCAAGCCGAATTTTTATTGAAATATCCGCCGTTTTGTTTTTTGTTACCGCAGTATATTTGTTTGTTGCTCCTTCATCCAATATGTTTAATTTATATATTCCGCATATTGTATGGAAACTAATTACATTGCTGACTGCAGTTTTTATTTTGGTCCGTTCGATATTGGACAAGCATTATATAATATCTGTGCTTGCTTTTACCCAATCAATAATATTGGCGGTGTTCGAAATATTAAACGCGCCGGAAGAAGCCGTTCCGTTCGTATCATTCAATTATGACGGAAAAGTACTGCTGGTGGCGGGTTCTTGCATAACTGCATTTTTTGTACCGGTAACGTTAATTTACCTTAAGAAATATTTCAGCCAGAAAAAGGCGGTTAAAAAACAGGAAAAACAGGTTGAAGCGGGAATTCTTCTTTTGATGGCCGCATTTGCAGGCCTGGCCGCGGCTAACAGTTTTACGGGTTTGTTTTTATTCTGGCAGTGGATGTACATAGCGGTCCGGCTTATTTTGAGAGCGTTCCAAAGCAGTGAACGCAAAACGGCAGCGGTCGTGCTTGTTGTTCAACAGGCTGCGCTTACGGTATGGATGGCTTCGATTCCGTTCATATATCAAAAAACCGGCTCCGTATATATAAACAGCTTGGATGCCGGATTCGGGGAATCCCGCGTTGTTGTTGCCGTGATGGCTTTTGCATTGACGATTGTCAGTGGATGTCTTATTCCCGATAAAAATATATGGCAGGATTATTTTTCAGTACCTGCTCCGGTATCCGGGATAATTACGCTTATTATGTCCGTTTTATCTCCGGTTGCGGTTTTGCTGAAGTTTGGTTTTCTTTTTACGGGGCTTAACAATATAATTTTGACGCTGGTTATTATTTTCGGAAGCCTTATTATGGCCGGCGGCGCTTACTATTCGTGCGTATCCCGGAAAGCGGCGCAAATATTGCAGGGCATATTAATGTCCGCCGCCGGATGGGGGATAACAACGGTTTTTGTAAGCAGGGAAAGCATGTTTTTTACCGTTGGCTATACCGCCGTTTCCTCAATAACGATCACTTTTCTTTTTGCATGCATAACAATATTGGAATACATAAAGGGAACACAGGATGTAGAACAGATGTATAACCTGCATAAGGAAATGCCCGAAATGGCGTTTTTCATGTCGGCTGCGATGCTTTTATTCCTGTTCGCGCCGTTTTATTCCGCTCTGCAGAGATTGCTGTATGTAAGGTTTTTGGCTGAAAATCCCGTTTCGATGCTGCTTACGGTTACGGCTCTGGTATTGGTTTCCGCGGTTATATTCAGATGGCTTTCTGTTCTTTTATCCGCCGGGGATAAAACAAGCATTGAAAGGGATGCTTACCCTGATGTATTCCGGGTTATTCTGCCTTTATTCTTTGTTTTTACGGTTGCGGCAAACCTTTCGTTCGGCAGCATTTACCGGTACTTCCGGCAGCAGCCGATACCGATGGGCAGTTTAGCCGCAGAAAATATTGAGACATATTCGGAACTTGAAGGCTTCTTATATATGCTGAAGCCTGGAAAGGGATTGATTTATGCCGTTGGTGTAATTGTTGTTTTAGCTGCCTGTTTCTACATATTACAAAGGTTTGGCAAAGCTGACAAATACACCGGTAATACGGATTCCCGGGTTTTTTACCATTATTCGCTTACCGCGTGGATTCCTGCCTGGGTAAATCCGGGGCTTATACTTAGAGCAGCGTGGATTTCATTGGCGGCAATAATTGCGGGGGTGGCGTTGTCATGCTTGAAGTAATCCTTTGGTTTATCGGTATAATTATTATAGTTCCGGTTATATATCTTGCCGAGAATATTATTCTAAGCGCTATACCCGGTCAAAACAGATCATATCCGATCCAGCCTATATACCGGTTGATTAAGCACTTTTCAAAAACGGATTTATACAACCGTCCTCTGACGCGCTGGTTTCCTGTCGGGGCATGTGTTTTCGCGCTTGTAACCCTTTTCTTTGTATCCGCAGGAGAGAATATAATGTTAATCATTTCCGGACTGGTCATGATGGAATTGTTTATTCTTGTCGGCGCATGCAGCACAAAGGAACCGTACGGAATAATGGCCGCGCAGAGAGGAATCTCAAGACTCGCGGTATGGTCCTTTGCGCTGATGATTGCGGCGGCATCGTTATATAAAGCTGCGGGAACGCTTAAGCTGTCTCTGGCAATCCAATATTCCGGGGAAAGTATTCTGCTTTCGAGGCTTCCGCTCGTTACTGCAGGCCTGTTTACAGCGGCAATGATAAAAGGGAATCTCGGGTACTTTGATTTTGGCATAAACGCAAACACAATGTCGTTTCTGGATACGGCACTGTATACGCCATACGGCGGACGAAGCCTTGGGTTTGTTCAACTGACGCAGTGGATAGAAACGGGCATCTGGCTCAAGCTCATATCTTTCTTTTTGCCGTGGCAGCCCTTGATATCGTTTTTGGTTTCGGCTGTTTTTTATCTTGCCGCAATGCTTCTGAACGCTGTTGTTCCGAAAATGACCTGGAAAAAGGTTATGATGAACTCATGGATATGGGCGGGAGGATTGCCGGCTATAAACTATATCTGGCTGTATATGTTATGAAGGAGATGTTGTAATGTCCTGGCTTGATGGAATAAGGGCCAAAAGTATATCGGTACTGCAAATAAACGCAGGTGGGTGCACAGGCTGTACCCGCCAGTTTCAGGCGGCATTGCTGCTTGATTCAGGCAAAGGAATAACTTTAACCGGCAATCCAAGACACGCGGACGTTCTGTTCGTGGCAGGATGCATTAACAATAAGTCTGCGGACTATTTAAGGCAAATATATGAAAAGATGCCTTCGCCTAAAGCAGTTGTCGCCGCCGGGACATGCGCATGCGACGGAAAATTATTCCGCGGTGAAGATAACGGCATTAGCACGCTTGACGAAATTCTTCCTGTAAATGCGTATGTGCGGGGTTGTGTGCCCGGAATGGACGAAATGCTTGAAACCGTTATAAATGTCGTTGAAGACGGATATAAAGAGTATAAAGACGGGTGAGATCATGAGACGGAACTTGAGCGAAAAACGAAGCGCGTCGCTTTTGAGCAAACTATCCGGTTTTAAATCGATGGGTTTTGAATTGCTTCTCATGGAGGCTTCCGAAGCTGATAACAAGATTACGGTTAATTACCTGTTGGAAAAAGAAGGTCAATTCGAATCAGTAGACATAACCGTTTCCGAAAATACAGTCGTACCGTCGGTAACTCTTGTTTTCCCGCGCGGCGATAGAATGGAAAAAGACATTGAACAAAGATTTCCGGTGTCGTTTAAACGGAAATCCGATGAAATGCCTCATGAAGAAGGCTATTCGTTAATTGACTGGGGGCCGTTTCATCCGCTGCTTCCCGAGCCTGTTTTATTCCATATCTTAATGAAAGACGAAGTAATAAAAAAAGCATCGGTTGAAACGGGCTATAACTGCAGAGAAGTGGAAAAGCTGTGCGCCGGAAGGAAGGTTTGGGATATTCCCGGAATCCTTGAAAAGGTTTCAGACGCAAACGGTATTTCGTTATCTCTTGCATTCGCTTCGGCAGTTGAGGAGATAAACGCGATTGATATCCCGCAGAAAGCACGATGGATTAGAATGATTATTAATGAAATGAGCTGTGTAAATGCGAATCTGCAGGGATTGTATAATACGGCCCAATGCCTTGGATTGTATGGCGACAGTGTCCGTATTTCAAAGCTTGTTGGTTTGTACCGCGAAGCCGCAGAATTAATCTGCGGTCATCCGCTTCTTTTCGGTATTATCGAAATAGGGGGCATTAACAAAGATATTGCCAAAGACTCTTTTTATGCCGCAAACGCTGTCCTGCAGGAAATAGAAAACGAACTCACGGATATAAGAAAAAAATGGGAAAGTACCGCGGCCATTGCAAAAAGGTTAAGAACAACAGGTTTCATTGACAGCGAAACTGCGATGACGGCATCGGGAAGACTAGCACGCGCGGCGGGAAATGCGGTTGATTCGAGAAAATATTCGAAGCTTCCGTATACTGATCTTTCGTATACGGTCCAGGTTCGGGAAGAAAGCAATTGTTATGCGCGCACTATGCTTAAATTCGACGATTTATCCCAGTCTTTCAGGTTAATAGACAGGGGTATCGAAAGCATGCCGAAGGGAGAAGTGAAGCAGGAAGCCAAGGTGAAAAAAAGCGGCGAAGCGATTGCCAGGGAACATGGAGCGGACGGCGAAGTGATTGTGCGAGTCAGACTGAAACGCGATACTGTAGAATCTTTATTTTTCAGGAACGATACGTCCGTAAATATATCGTTTTTGCCCGGCTGTCTTGAAGGGACAGAACTTACGGATTTTCCGCTGATTGTATCCGGGTTCGATCTTGATCTGTCCGGAATGGAAAAATGAACGATAAGCCTTGATACATGCGCATTTTTGCGATTGTCGTTTGTATACAATAAACAAAAAATATATTCACAAAATGCTTATCATATGTTAATATAACAAGGGGGGTTTTGTGCTTTATTATTTTTTTTATTTTGATGAAGACAAAAGACAGGTTCTGTCATACCGATTTTATCCCACTTTGGAAGACAACGGCATTTGCTGTAGGATCAAGCAATTTCCAGTGTTGAAATAAAATGGTTTGATTTTCTTTTTTGAAGACGAGGTGGTACAATGCTTTTTATAAATAGACTATTTTCAGGCGGTGTTGCTGTGCCTCACCGTAAAGATACGGCAGAAATAGAAACGGTTGTAATGGATATTCCGTCAAAGGTGATAATTCCGATGGCCCAGCACAGTGGAGCGCCATGCCGCCCGACAGTGAAAACGGGAGATATCGTTAAAGTAGGGCAGCTAATCGGTGAATCGGACGCATATATATCCGCTCCTATACATTCGAGTGTTTCAGGCGTTGTAAAACGCGTCGAGCCGATGTTATATGCGAGCGGGCATTTGGTAATGTCGGTTGAGATTGAAGCTGATAAAAAGCAGGAACTGTCGGAAGATATAAAGGCACCTGTTGTTAACAGCAGGGAACAATTTATTGAGGCAATAAGGAGATCAGGCCTTGTAGGGCTTGGAGGGGCAGGTTTTCCGTCGCATGTAAAGCTTAGCCCTCCAAAAGATAAAAAAATTGATTATTTAATCATAAACGGGGCTGAGTGCGAACCTTATATTACTTCCGATTACAGGGAATGTATTGAATTTGCGCCGTATATTATTAAAGGGATACAACTTGCGCTTGATATGCTTGAAATACCAAGGGCGATTATAGGAATTGAAGATAATAAGCCAAAAGCGATAAACCTTTTAAAGGAAAAAAGCAAAAACGACAGCAGGATATCGGTTTATTCGTTACCTTCCCGTTATCCGCAGGGTGCTGAAAAAACTTTGATATATACCGTCACCGGTAGAAAAGTTCCGCCGGGTAAGCTTCCTGCTGATGTCGGATGCATCGTATTTAACGTTAACAGTATTTCGTTTATGGCAAAATACATTGAAACAGGCATACCGCTTATCAAAAAACGGGTTACGGTTGATGGTAATGTTGTAAGGGAACCGAAGAATGTTGAGGTATTAATCGGAACCTCAATCGGCGATGTTTTTGAATTCTGCGGGGGTTTTGTGTCCAGTCCGTATAAAGTGCTGATGGGCGGTCCGATGATGGGTATTGCCCAATATTCGCTTGAAACATCGGTTATTAAAAATACTAACGCGATATTGGCGTTTGACAAAAAGGAAGGGGATCTGCCGCCGGAAACCCCATGCATACGGTGCGGCCGGTGTGCCACGGTTTGCCCAATGAATCTGCTGCCGCAAGAGATAAACCGTTTCGTGATGGCCGGCAGATATGACGAATTGCATAAATATCATGTGCTCGACTGCATTGAATGCGGGAATTGTTCGTATATATGTCCTGCGAAAAGGCATCTTGTCCAATCTATACGCCTTGGTAAGGATGCTGTCAGAAGGAACGCAAAGAAAGCTTAGGATAAAAGGAATGGGGTGAATTACTTTTGGAGAATAGACTGTATGTATGTTCTTCCCCTCACTTACGCGACGGCTGCACAACAACCAAAATAATGCTGGATGTGATTATTGCGCTGCTGCCTGCCGTAGTAGCGGGGATATGGTTTTTCGGTTATCGCGCGGCTCTTGTTATACTTGTAACAGTTGCTGCCGCCGTTGCTTCGGAATATCTTATGCGAAAAGGTTTAAAGAGGAACAATACGATATCGGATTTAAGCGCTGTTGTTACAGGTCTTTTGCTGGCTTTAAACCTTCCGCCGGCAATACCCCTGTGGATTGCCGCAGTAGGAGCGGTTATCGCAATTGTCATAGTAAAGCAGCTTTTTGGCGGTATTGGTCAAAACTTTATGAATCCGGCTCTCGGGGCCAGGGCAATTCTTATCGCGGCATGGGCCGGTAAAATGACCGCATGGACGCAGCCGTTTGAAGACACTGTTACAACGACCGCTACTGCTACTCCGGCAGCGGACGCGATTGCGACAGCAACACCGCTGGCAGCCCTGAAACAGGGAATATACGGGGCGTATTCATACAGTGATTTATTCTGGGGCAATGTTGCCGGATGTATTGGAGAAACATCAGCCTTTGCGATTTTGCTCGGATTTGTATACCTGCTTGTAAAGGGAGTCATTACATGGCATATACCGGTAATCTTTACCGCGACCACTGCGGTCATGACATGGATACTCGGACCTGACGGATTATTTACGGGCGATCCGCTTTATCATGTCCTCTCAGGAAGCCTTTTAATCGGAGCCGTTTTTATGGCGACCGATTATGTTACAAGTCCGATAACAAAAAAGGGTGCCGCTATATATGCTTTCGGATGCGGTTTATTAACGGCGTTGTTTAGGTTATACGGCAGTATGCCCGAAGGCGTGTCGTTTGCAATAATTCTGATGAATGTAATAACGCCTCTTATTGATAGGTATACGATACCTGCCAGCTTCGGAGGTGAACGTAATGTGGGATAGTATTATAAAACCTGCATTGGTGCTTTTTCTTGTCTGTGTTGTGATAACGGGGGCGTTGGCTGTTGTTAATCGCGTTACGAAAGATGTTATTGAACAAAGGATTAACGCCGAACAGGAAGAATTCCGCAGGCAACTGCTTGATGATGCAGACAATTTTGCGAAAATAGAACTTGAACCCGGTAACGAAGCTGTTAAGGATGTATATGCCGGATACAGGGAAGGCGAGTTTGAAGGGTATGTAATCAATGTAACCGCAAAAGGGTACGGCGGTGATATTGCGATGATAGTCGGAGTGGATAAAAACGGCGCCATAACCGGGATAATCATCGGAGACAATGAGGAAACGCCAGGCCTGGGCACAAAGGCCTTTGAGCCTGATTTTATAGATCAGTTTGACAAAGTCAGCGTTAATGATGTTTTGACCGTTGTAAAGCAGAGCAGGAAGTCGTCAAATGAAATACAGGCGGTAAGCGGTGCAACCATTACATCGAAGGGTGTAACGCAGGGAGTGCAGGCTGCTCTTGATATATCGAAAAAATTGATGGAAGAAGGAGATTGATATGGCAAAACCATCATCTAAAGCTTTCTCCGTTTTAAAAAACGGGATTATGAAAGAGAATCCGGTACTTAAGATGGTATTGGGCATGTGTCCTTCCCTTGCTGTTACGACAATGGCCAGAAACGGGATAGGAATGGGTATAGCGGCGACTTTTGTATTAACGGGTTCAAATATAGTTATATCTCTTATACGCAAAATTGTTCCCGATAAGGTGAGAATTCCCGTTTTTATTACTGTAATTGCAGGTTTTACGACCATTGTGCAAATGCTTTTAAATGCTTATTTGCCGGATGTTTATAAGGAACTTGGCATTTATATCCCGCTCATAGTGGTTAACTGTATCATTCTGGCAAGGGCTGAAATGTTTGCAAGTAAAAACAGCGTAGGACTGTCTGTCCTTGATGCGTTGGGCATGGGCGGCGGCTTTACGATAGCGCTTCTGATAATAGGTTCTGTGCGTGAAATTCTCGGCGCCGGAACATGGATGGGGATAACACTGACAAAAAATATTTTTGATCCTGCGGTTATAATGGTTCTTCCCCCCGGCGGATTCCTTGCCTTCGGCTTTATAATAGCGGTCATAAACAAGATTTCCGTGCTGAAAGTACGAAATAAGGAAATATCGTCAGGGTGCGGCATGAACTGCGCGGGCTGTGCAATACAATCCGGTGAAAACGGGGGTGACGGGCAATGAAGGAGATACTCCTTATAGCGCTTGGCGCTATTCTTGTCAATAATTTTGTTTTGTCCAAATTCCTCGGGATATGCCCGTTTCTCGGCGTATCTAAAAAATCGTCAACAGCTTTCGGAATGGGCGGCGCCGTCATATTTGTCATGACCCTTTCTTCAGCGGTAACATGGACGGTATACAAATTTTTGCTTGAACCAAATGGTTTGGACTATCTTCAAACAATAGTGTTTATTCTTGTTATCGCGGCATTGGTGCAGTTCGTCGAAATTGTATTAAAGAGGTTTATTCCGGCTTTGTTCAAAGCGCTTGGAATTTATCTGCCGCTTATTACCACTAATTGTGCCGTTCTGGGTTCGGCTTTGCTGAATATTGAGAGTAATTACAATTTGCTGCATTCGGTGGTTTTCGGGCTGTCGGCCGGAGTAGGGTTTACGCTTGCGTTAATCCTGTTTTCGGGAATAAGGGAAAAGTTGGAGTTTTGTGATATACCCGACGCTTTTCAAGGTCTCCCGATTACTTTTATCGCGGCAGCGCTTGTTTCGGTCGCTTTCACCGGATTCAAGGGATTGTTCGGAATATAGACCGGTGTTTTGTTTTTAGTTTTATAACAACTACGACAAATTTATGATAGAAGGTGGCTTTATGACAGAGATAGGAATTCCCGTTATCATTGTATCGGGATTGGGTCTTTTGTTCGGGCTTTTGCTTTCTTACGCGTCTAAGAAGTTTGAAGTTAAGCCCGACGAAAAGATTGAAATAATCCGCGGGCTGCTGCCCGGTGCGAACTGCGGCGCTTGCGGTTTTACAGGCTGCGATCTGTATGCAGAGGCTGTTGCGGGAGGAGCCGGGATTAACTTATGTCCCGTCGGCGGCATGGATTTGGCTGAAAAACTTGCGGAAATTATGGGTAAGGAAACCGCTGCCTGTGAAAAATATATAGCTCGTGTGATGTGCAAAGGCACGTGGGATAATGTTTCAATAAAATATGACTATGACGGTATAGTTGACTGCAGGGCGGCTGCACAAATGGCAGGCGGACCGTCTTCATGCATATACGGCTGTGAGGGCATGGGAAGCTGTAAGAAGGTATGCCTTTTCGGTGCGATAGAAGTGGAAAACGGCCTTGCCCGCATTATTGAGGAAAAATGCGCAGGCTGCGGTAAATGCATTGCCGAGTGCCCGAAAGGTATAATCAAAATGGTACCCGCCAGGTCGGAATATTCGGTTAGCTGCAGCAACCATGAAAAGGGAGCAGTAGCCCGGAAAAACTGTAAAGTTGCGTGTATAGCATGCCAGAGATGCGTAAAGGAATGCCCTGAAAATGCTATAACGATTGTTGACTACTGCGCGGTTATTGATCCGGGCAAATGCGTTAACTGTGGAAAGTGTATTCTGGTATGCCCCACGGGTGCTATCAGTAAATACACCGGATACCAATAATAACCCGGCAAACCGCCTATGGCCTTGCAAAAACAAATATCCCCCGCCTCATAAAGAGGCAGGGGATATTTTTAACTCGCTTTATATATAAGCGGCGGGTTTTATATTTTAAACAGCGAAACAGCACTTTCGAGTTCTTTGGCCATTTGGTTCATTTCCTTTGCAAGGTTTGTAAGAACCTCTGCGCTGGCCATTTGCTCCTCGGTACTTGCGGATACTTCTTCGGATGTCGCTGCCGCTTCCTCGGATACTGCCGAGATATTTTCCATGGCGGTCAGCGTTTTTTCTTTCAAAGTAATCATGTTCGATACCGAGCTTTCCATATCCTTCATATGCGTTGTGATTTTCTTCATTGATGCCGATATCGTGTTAAACGCTGAGTCAGTCTGTTCAACGGCAAGCATCTGTTCATTGATAATTTTGCTCGAATTATTTGCTTCCGATACGGCTTGTTCGGTTTTGTTATTTATCGTGTTAATAATATTGTTGATCATTATTGACGCTTCCTTCGACTGATCGGCAAGCTTTTTGACCTCCTCGGCTACAACGGCGAACCCGCGGCCTGCCTCTCCGGCACGGGCGGCTTCGATTGCGGCGTTAAGCGAGAGCAGGTTGGTTTGTTCCGCTATTCCGACGATTAGTTTTGTTATTTTCCTTATTTCTTTCATATCGTTATTTAGGCTGTTTATCTCGTCAACGATTTTCTGGGACGCGTTTCTTGTCTGCTCCGCTTTATGATTCAGGGTTTTAACTGTTCCGATAGCGTCAATGCTGATTCTCTCGGTATCCGATATCAGCGATGAAATGGTTGTCAGTTCGTTTATCGCTTTATTAATGCCGTCTGAAAGATCATTCATGTAATTGACGCTCTGGGCTACCTCCTCAGCCTGCTCCGAAGAGCCTTTGGCCACTTCCTGAAGCGTTATCGCGATTTGTTCGGATGAAGCAAAAGTTTGCTCGGAAGAAGCGAAGATTTTTTCGGAACTGCTCAGAACATTCTCAACCGACAACTGAACTTTTTGAATCAGAACTTTAATATTTTGTATCATATCATCATAATTCGAAATAACCTCGCCGATCTCATCATTCCTTTTATCGGTAACGACCTCGGTCAGATCACCCTGTTTTGCTTTTCTCATAAGGTTTACAAGCTTTGACAGGGGATTCGATATACTGCCGGATATTGAAAATGCAAAAACCACTGAGAGCAGCAAGCTTATGATAGCGATTATTATAATAAGCCTTCCGATAGCATTCGACGCAGTATAAAAGAAGCTGTAAGGGGTGACTGTTACGATATAGAACGGGGTTCTGTCAATTTTATAATAATTGCTTTCGGACTTTCCCTTGATATTTATTTCAAAAGAAGATGACTGCAAACCCGATTTATTATAAGTATCATTTATTCTTTCCGTTAACTGTGTATCAGGGTAAAATGATCCCTTTGGTATATCCCCCCGGTTGGAATATATCACTTGCCCCTGTTCGGTAATGAAATACACATCAACTGACTGATCAAGCTTAAGTGAACTGAAAATCGAATTAATTGCTTCCGGTCTTATTGCTATAAATAAGTTGCCGAGCTTTGCACCCGTTTTAATGTTTACCACTTTCCTCGCATACGCAAGTCTTCCCGTTTCGTCAACATACCACTTGTTGTTTTCGGTTTCGTTTGCAAACATGACATTCAGATCATCAAATGGAATTCCAAACTCTTTATTCCCGACATATATAGGAGAAGCATCCACTACGGGGTATAAAATGATGTCCGAGAGTGAGTTGTTCTGTGATGTTCTGTAGGTCATATCCCGTGTAATATTATTATGAAGAGTCATCCTGTTAAATATTTCTAGTTCGCCGTAATTTGAGAATTCATCCTGGATTAACGAAGATAGTGTAAAACTGTTTGCCTCCTCTATGCATTTTAACAATTCTATTTGTACATTCGAACCGAACTGCGTTACGATCTGCCCGGTATACTGCTTGACAATATCGGTAACAACATTACGGGATCTGTTATAAGCTGAGATTCCAAGAACAATCAGAGGAGTTATAGACAGTAACAGGAATGAAATAATAAGCCTCCAGCGGATTTTAATCCTTCGTAATAAGCTCCCTTCGGATTTGGTAAATATCCCGGTTAATGACTGTTTAAATTTTGACTGTTTGAATTTATCAATTGTTTGGGTCAGGGAGAAATTTCTGCTGCCGGCTG
>JAAYXD010000326.1 GCA_012516065.1 Clostridiaceae bacterium | reverse complement strand
CTGTCCGCCGTTATACACGGTATTTGTCCAGTAGTCGAACCAGGCAGCGCCTTTTGGAAGGTAAACTTCTTTTGTCTTTTCGGTATTTTGCAGCGGAACGCTGTTTGCTTCATAGTACATCGGCTCTGTTACGGGGCAAACGAGGAATGCCTTCCCGAACATGAAACAATCGCCGATTTCCTTAACTTTTTCGTCATGGGCAAAATCGAACATTAAACTGCGCATCATTGTTGAATTTTTTTGCGTAACCTCGGCTGCCATCGAATAAATATACGGGAGCAGCCGGTATCTAAGCTTGATATACTTCACGATTGAATCATAAAAAATACTGCCCGGGCTTCCGAAATTCCATGGTTCCCGCGGTGTATCGGTGCCGTGGGACCGGAATACGGGAAGAAATACGGCATACTGCAGCCACATTACATAAAGTTCCCTGTAACCGAGGTCATTAACGCCTTCATTGTAATCCCCGTCCCAAAACCAGAGTTTATTCGTGTTGCCGCTGTTGTTGCATCCCCTGTTTTCCCATTTATCTTTCACAGTAAAAAATGCCCCTATATCGAGCGTCCAGTATGGCATTCCGCTCATGCAGAATTTAATTCCCTCTGTTATTTGATTTTTCAGTGTAGACCATTTCGCGCTTATATCTCCCGACCAGCATATCGTACCGTAGCACTGCCCGGATATGTAACACGATCGGGTTAGGTTCACAACACGTTTTTCGTTGTTTGTCCTGCGCCAATTCTCATAAATGCCTTTTGCGTGGAAAAGACCATACGAATTTAATCGGGTCCAGTCCATATGTTTTTTTGATTCATCAACAACAAGCTGATAACGCATTTCTTCCGGGCGTCTTGTTTCGCCGTTCCAGTCGGCATCCGAAAACGGTTCGGAGTTGTCACACCACCACGCGTCCGCTCCCGCCGAGAACCATTCCTCTTCGCACTGCTTCCAGTAAAGCGCTCTTGCTTCTTCATTAAACGCGTCATATGTTGTTGAATTGGGCAGCAAAAACCCTTTCTCTTTCATCTCGGAATAATTGTTGCTGTTTTTAGACATATTCGGCCAGATAGATACCATAAGTTTAACGTTATTTTCATGGAGCGTATCCACGAGCTTCTTCAAATCGGGATACCTGGTTTTATCGACCTTCTTCTCTCCCCATAAGCCTTCTTCCCACGAAAACCAGTCCTGGACGATGCAATCTATAGGTATTCCCATATCGCGAAACTTTGTCACGGTATTTATCAGTTCTTCGGATGATTTGTACCGCTCCTTCGACTGGATATATCCGAAAGCCCATCTCGGCAGCATCGGTGCCGTACCCGTAAGATTTCTCAAGTGGACGATAATCTCATCAAAACTGTCCCCTGTTATAACGTAATATGAAATCTCATCGGTGGTATCAATCGTAAACGTAATCTCGCCCTGCCTGCTTTGATAAATGACCGCGCTTTCGGTGTCCAGCAGTATCCCGTAATTCCTCGACGAAAGGATAAAAGGAATCGCGATTTTCATATTGTTTTGGTATAAATACTCCGTTTTTTGATGGTAATTATATATCCCGTCCTCATGCTGCCCGAGTCCGTAAAGAGCTTCATCGCCCGAAATTGAAAAGACAAGCTTGCCTTCATATGAGGTGCCTGCAGGCTCCTCATGCGCGTTTTCAATGTATTCCACTATCCCGTTAGCCGTCTGTTTGCGCTTAATTACAGGTTCACCATCAATGAT
>JAAYXD010000207.1 GCA_012516065.1 Clostridiaceae bacterium | reverse complement strand
TTATTTGTTGTAATACATCTGACAACACATCGGTAGCATGGCATAATATTTTATAAAAACAAATCGGCAATAAAATTTTTTTTACGTATGAAGGAAACGCAGTGGAGGGAACTTTCATGGCAGCAAAAACCGCAGACGGAACTTATGCATTCTCACGGAAAGCATTAAGGGCTAAAAAGTGGAAAAGCTTACGACGCAGGCTCATATTAAACTGGGAATTATATGTAATCATAGCGCTTCCGGTAATATGGCTGCTTATATTTTGTTATTACCCTATGTACGGAGTACAAATTGCATTTCGAAAATTTACCGCATCAAAAGGAATCCTGGGAAGCCCATGGGTAGGACTTGATAATTTTATTAAATTTTTTAAGAGCTATAACTTTGAAAGAGTAGTTGGAAATACCCTTTCAATAAGTGTATACGACCTTGTTGCAGGCTTTCCTTTTCCGATAATACTGGCAATACTGTTGAACAACTGCCTGAGAAAAAAATTCAAAAAGTTTGTCCAGATAGTTACATATATGCCTTATTTCATATCAACCGTCGTTATGGTAGGTATCATAATCCAGTTGCTTTCGCCAAAAGTAGGAATTGTCAATCACCTGATAAGAGCCCTTGGCGGTACGGAAATCGATTTTATGGCAAAACCCGAATTATTCAAACATATATATGTCTGGTCAAGTATATGGCAAGGTACAGGATGGACAGCCATAATATATTTGTCGGCTCTGTCATCCGTTGATCCGGGACTCCACGAAGCGGCGCTTGTGGACGGCGCAAACCGTTTCCAGCGCATGTGGTTTATAGATATCCCCTGTCTTCTGCCCACTATTGCAATAATGCTCACGCTCAGAGCGGGCAGCATAATGAGCGTTGGTTTTGAGAAAGCGTTCCTTATGCAGAACAATCTGAATATAAGAGCTTCCGAGATAATATCGACTTATGTATACAAAACAGGACTTGCCGCCGCTGCGCCCGATTACTCATACTCGGCAGCGATTGGGCTTTTCAACTCAGCTATAAACCTTTTACTCATATCAATCGTTAATTATATTAATGCAAAAATTAACGAAATCAGCCTGTGGTAACTTTCAACGAAAGGGGAATGAAGATGGCAAGCAATACATCAGCCCAGAAAATGGTCAGATCAAAAATCAGATATTCATGGGAAGACAAACTTTTTGATATAGTAAATGACGGTCTTTTGATGCTGGCCGCATTGATTGTGCTGTACCCGCTTATATATGTGGTCAGTTCCGCGTTTTCCTCGCCCGATGCCGTGGCAAAGGGCAAAGTTGTATTATTTCCGGTTGACTTTTCGTTGAGAGGTTTTGAAGAAGTTTTCAGTCATAAAGCCATAGTTACCGGTTTTGCCAATTCAATATTTTATACCGTTGTCGGTACATCGGTGAATCTGGTTATGACTGTTGCGGCTGCTTATCCGCTCTCCCGCAAAAACCTGCCGGGGCGCCGCGTACTTCTATTCCTGTTCACTTTTACGATGCTTTTTAACGGAGGCCTTATTCCTTCGTATCTGTTAACATCCCAGCTCGGACTTATAAATAAGCGCGCTGTAATGATAATACCTTTGGCTTTAAATGTATTTAACGTGATCATCTGCCGTACATACTTTGAAACCACAATACCTGAAGAGTTGATTGAAGCAGCACAGTTGGACGGGTTCAGTCAGACAAGATTCATCATTCAGATAGTAGTTCCGTTATCAAAAGCCATTATAGCGGTACTTGCGCTGTACTACGGACTTGGACACTGGAATTCATATTTCCAGGCTTTCCTGTATATAACTGAAAAGAGTAAATTCCCTCTTCAGATTGTACTGCGCGATATACTTATTCTTAACCAGGTTAACGATATCATAGCCGATCCTCTGCTTTACCAGGCTAAGCGAGGTATGGCGGATTTGCTTAAGTATGCGCTTATTGTTGTAGCAAGCGTGCCGTTCATGATAGCCTATCCCTTCGTTGCAAAACACTTTGTAAAAGGTGTAATGATAGGTGCTGTAAAAGCTTAACCAGAGTTTATATAACGGTTTTAAACAAACGGCAATGGTCCGCCGTAATTCAGAAGAAGGGGAAGCATCCCCGCCAGGCGCTCTTCTGAAGGAAAGCGTACCGGACCGGTTGTTTATATACTATATAAACTCATTAGGAGTTTGCACACACTTCGACAAAGAGAGCGCGACCGTTCCCTTTGAAGGAGGAACACAAACCCTGAATGAGTAAAAAAATATAGAAATTATAAAAGGAGGCATGAATAATGAAAAAAGCTCTAGCACTACTACTGAGTGTCATTATGTTAATGGCACTGCTGGTCGCTTGTCAGCCTGCTGGTGACACCGGCAAACCGGCAAGTGACGACAAAGGCACCACAGACACGACACCATCTACACCTGCTACCACCGATGATGGTGAATGGATTCCGTCAGATTACGGCGGGGTTCCTGTTTCAAAACCGGGCGTGCTGCCTATCGTTAAAGAACCCGTACAGTTGAGAATCATGATTGCGCAGCACAGCAACATCGAGGACTACGACAACAACAAACTGACCAAACATCTGGAGGCGAAAACAGGAGTTGACATCGTATGGATTATTGTTCCCGAACAGGATGTCCAGCAGCGTGTCAATCTCGTGCTTGCCAGCCAGGTTGATCTGCCTGACGTATTTATGATCACTCCTAACGCCGGCATTTCAAATGAAGTTGTATCCGACATGGCTGATCAGGGTGTGTTCCTGCGTCTTGACGAAATGATCGAAAAACATGGTTATTGGTATAAGCAGAGACGCCAGGAAGACCCTCTCCTCGAGCAGATGCTGAAACTGCCCGACGGTCATGAGTACACAATACCGAAGGTTGTTCTTTCCGAGCCGAACGCTATGTCCCGTCGCGCCTGGATCAACCAGAAATGGCTGGACAATCTCGGACTTAAGACACCGACCACAACCGATGAACTTATTAATGTATTAAGGGCGTTCAAGAATAACGACCCGAACCAGAACAATAAAAAAGACGAAATCGCTTTCATGGGTTCCACAAACGGTTGGGCTACATGGCCTGAAGAGTATATACTGAACTCTTTCCTCATTTACAAGAGAAGTTTTCCGTATTATCTCGAAAATGGCAAAGTTCAGGCTTGCTATGATAAAGATGCATATCGCGAAGGTCTGAAATATCTGCATCAGCTCTGCGCGGTAGAAGGTTTGCTTGACCCGGCTACCTATACCCAGGACAATGCTCAGCTCCAGCAGTTGTTCGATAATGAGGAAGTTGCTCTTGTAGGTCTCGCTGTCGGCGGCGGTACATTCATTTGGGCTCCGATGACCGGTGAAAGAGTAAGAGAATACAATCCTCTTGCTCCTCTGAAGGGACCGCAAGGTGTTCAGTACACCTATTATGATCCGTTCGGAAGCTACTATCTCAATGAGTGGATCATTACCAAGGCATGCAAGAATCCTGAAGTTGCTTTCAAATTCGCCGATTACATGTATTCACGTGAAATATCCATGTGGAACCGTCTCGGTGAACCCGGCGTGGATTACAGAATTCCTGACAAAGGCGAAATTGGTGTTGACGGCAAACCGGCTACTTACGAACCCATTCTTCCTTGGGGACAGATCAACTCCGCTCGTTGGGACGAGATTGGTCCGACTTACAACGATTTCGACAACAACGGTGTTAAGGGAGACGATCCTTACGAACTGCAGCTTTATCTGTGGACTGCTACAGAAAAATACTATGCTCCCTACAAGCCTCCGCTTGATATGTTAATCAACAGCAAGATTTACTTCGTACCCGATCAGGCCAGAAGGCTTAGCGAGATCAGGACCGACCTTGACACTTACGTCAGGAACTCACTCGCTGAGTTTGTCACCGGCGTAAGAGATCCTAACGATGACAAGCAGTGGCAGGATTATCTGAACGAGCTCAAGAAGTTAGGATATGAAGAGTACATCTCGATCTACCAGGCTCGTATTGATCAGTCGAAATAATAACCTCATAATAAACATTCCGGTTTCTTTTTCGGAAGCAGACAGGTTTCCGGAAATGAACCGCTGATTGAATAATGAGGATTGCTTCAGACAATAAGAGGCTGCCCAAGAGGTTTTACCGGCGGGCAGCCTCTTCTTTTACAGTCATCTCATCTTTCCCCTATTTCAGCCGGACCCTTCTTTTAAATTCCCGAATAAATATCAAAGATATCCGTTGTGTTCATCTGTAAGCGTCAAACGCTGGCAGACAGCACTAAGATCTATCAGGCTTCTTACCGCCTAACCATTTATCAAAAGCATTGGAGATTTCAATCCTAAATTCTTCATCCGACAGGCCAAGGGCAGTTCCGCGTTCATACGCCAGA
>JAAYXD010000206.1 GCA_012516065.1 Clostridiaceae bacterium | reverse complement strand
GTTTGTAATTACTGCATATTCTGTTAAGATATGATATTATGTATTACAGAAACAGCGAAAGGAAAAAAATATAAAAGTCACGGGAAGGTCCGGTTTCGTTTGACATCATAAAGCGCTACGGATTACAATTCACTTAGGAGGTTTCAAATTATGGACTGGGATTCAAGGCAGTATTTGAAATTCAAAGCCGAACGCACGCAGCCTGCCGTCGATCTGGTCAATCGCATTAACATGGATAATCCTGAAAAGATAATAGATATAGGATGCGGGCCTGGAAACAGTACGCAGGTTTTGGCAGTCAGATTTCCCGATGCTTATATCGTCGGCGTGGATATATCTGAAGATATGATATCAGCGGCAAAAAAGAGTTACCCAAACCTCGATTTCAAAATATGCGATGCCGGGACTGAACTGTCTCAGTTTGACAGCGACTTCGATATTGTCTTTTCAAATGCATGCATCCAATGGATACCGGACCATGAAAATCTTATAAGAAATATGCTGAACTTGTTAAAAAGAAACGGCATTCTCGCGGTTCAAATCCCGATGAATTTTAACGAGCCTATCCATAAAATTATCAGCGAGCTCGCGGATTCTGAAAAATGGAAGAAATATTTCAAAAACCCGCGGTTTTTTTATACGATGAGCCCGGGCGATTATTTTGATCTTTTGTCCGAAACAGCGGAAGAGTTTCATATATGGGAAACTGTCTATTACCATGTTATGAAATCCCATAATGATATTCTGGAATGGTACCGCGGTACCGGGCTGCGGCCATACCTTGACGTTCTGCCGGATGACGAAAAGACGGAATTTGAAGCCGATGTAATGAAGAATTTAATTCAAAGATACCCGAAACAAAAGAACGGCGATATTATTTTCAGGTTTCCGAGATTCTTTTTTACCGCAAAGCCGAAACGATAAATGTTAATTGCGCGAAGTTACGTGCGTTGTATACATCAGTAAATAAAACAGCGCAGTTGGCTGGTTGATCGCAGCAGCCTGCACCGTTGTCTGAAGCAAAATAAATGTATTATGCTAAAGGTGGTTTCCAGTTATGAAAACAGATGAGTTTTTCAACAGGTTTGAAGAAGCTTTTTTGTTATGGGCGGAAAAAACAGATGACATAAGGGCTGCATTTATTGTGGGCTCAAGAGCACGAGCCGATCATTCGGCTGATAAATGGTCCGATTTGGATATTATTTTGTATGCGAATAACCATGAATTTTATTTATATAACACTGACTGGCTGGAAGCATTAGGTAATATCTGGGTAACATTTACCTATCATACATCCGGCGGCGAACCTGAACGTCTCACGATATTCGAGGACGGTTATCAGGTTGATATTGTGTTTCATTCCGTCAGTACTTTACGCCGGATGGTTAAAGATCGGACAACTCCGGACAGCTTTTGCAGAGGAGTCAGGGTTTTGGTCGACAAGGATAATGTCAGCGGCTATATAGTTCCATCAGAATTTAAACCGAAATTATCTTCGACAATCAGCGAAGCAGCTTTTATTCAAACCATCAATATGTTTTTGTTTGCTTCAGTTTATATAGCTAAGCAAATCTTTCGCGGTGAACTGTGGACAGCTAAAACAAGAGAATACGATCTGAAAGCATTATTGCTTCAGATGATGGAATGGCATGCAAAAGCCATGCATGGTGAAGACTATGACATTTGGCATGCGGGGCGGTTTCTTCATGAATGGGTTGATCAAAAGACGTTGGAGGAATTAAAAAACACTTTTGGCCTTTATGAAAAGGCTGACAGTTTCAGGGCGCTGATGGCCTCCATGAATTTATTCCGCAGGCTGTCGGTAGAAACAGCGAATAAATTGCGGCTAAGATATCCTGAAGAAGCTTATGAACATATCACGAACTGGATTAATGAGAATAAAAAGATTATGGAGGTGGCTGTATGATGAAATGGTGGAAGGAACGCGTGGTCTATCAGATTTATCCGCGGAGTTTTCAGGATACAGACGGCGACGGAATCGGCGATATCCAGGGCATTATCCGGCATCTCGACGATCTTTCCGATTTAGGCGTCGGAATTATATGGCTAAGCTCCGTATATCCTTCTCCTAACGCCGATTATGGGTATGATATAAGCGATTATTACGGCATTAACCCTGAATATGGAACAATGGCCGATATGGAACAGTTGATCAGGGAAGCTGATATGCGTGATATCAAAATTATCATGGATCTCGTAATTAACCACACATCCGATGAGCACGCCTGGTTTCAGCAAAGCAGGGATAAGAACAGCCCTTACCGTGATTATTATATATGGAGGCCGGGCAGGGACGGGAAACCGCCCAACAACTGGACAAGCTTTTTTGCCGAGGATTGCTGGGAATATGACGATAAAAGCGGCGAATATTACCTGCATTTGTTTTCAAAAAAACAGCCCGATCTGAATTACCATAACCCGAAAGTTCTTGAAGAAGTCAAAAATATCATGAGGTTCTGGCTCGACAAAGGTATTTCCGGCTTTCGCTGCGATGTTATAAACGTTTTATACAAAACATCCCTTGAGGACGGCAGAAAAAGACTTGCTCTTACGGGCAGGGAGCATTACATATCCCAGCAGGGGACCCATGAGATTCTGCGCAGCTTAAACCGTGACGTTCTGGATCATTACGACTGCTTTACCGTCGGCGAAACGGTTTTCATAACGCCTGAAACGGCAAGGGATTTTTGCGGTTCCGAACACAGGGAACTGGATATGCTCTTTTCCTTTGAGCATATGGAAACCGACCAGTTCTATGTTAAGTGGTTCAAGAGGAAGTTTAACGCAGAGAAATTCGGCAGGGTTATTTCACGCTGGCAGAACGCTCTTGAATGGAATGCGAATTACCTTGAAAACCACGACCAGCCCAGAAGCGTTTCACGTTTCGGCGATGACGGAATATATTGGAGCGAATCCGCAAAAATGCTGTGCGTTTTGCTTCTGACACTGAAAGGAACGCCGTTTATTTACCAGGGGCAGGAAATCGGCATGACAAACTTTGACTTTACGTCGATCTATCAAATAAAGGATGTTGAATCGCATAATGTGTACCGTATGGCGAAACGGCTTCATATACCCGAAACAATACGCTGGCGGATGATTAAAAGGACCACGAGGGACAACGCACGCACGCCGATGCAGTGGAATGACGGGTTCAATGCGGGTTTTACTACGGGTAAACCGTGGCTTCCCGTGAACCCGAATTACACGCGCATTAATGTGGAGTCGCAGATCAATAACGCGGATTCGATCCGTAATTTTTACAAAACGATGATTAAGCTGCGCGCCGGAAACGATGTATTAAAATACGGAAACTTTGAAGCGCTGAAAATAGAAAGGCATCTTTTTGCGTATAAGCGCACATACGGAGATCAAAGCCTTATTATTGCCCTGAACTTTTCACCGCGTCCCCGGAAGTTTAACTGCAGCGGTGAAGTTATCTTATCAAATTACAAAACGGGGTTTTCCGGCGGTGTTCTTAAGCCTTATGAAGCCGTTATCATTAAGGCATGAATGGTAAATCCCGCGTGTGCCGCGAAGCGCATATCTAAAATTCCGCACTGTAGGGAGGGGAGCCTGTGATTGAATATAAAGACGGTTTGTTCCGGCTGACGACCGAAAATACGGGTTACTGGTTCAGAGTAACGGCTTTCGGCCATCTTGAGCATATTTTTTACGGTCCGAGGCTTAATGAACAGCCTCCCGATGCTCTCGCGCTGAAGCGGACTGCAGCCATAGGGACGAGCGTCTGTTATGATGAATCCGATCCGACATACTGCCTTGACAATCTCTGCCTTGAATGGTCGGGCATCGGAAAAGGTGATTTCCGCCATTCTCCCGCCGAGATAAAAATGCCGGACGGATCGTTTAACTGCGATTTCAAGTACGTATCCCACAGGATAATTGACGGGTTTGTTCCTATGAAAACCCTGCCGTCGGCATACGGCAGCGAAAACGAATGCGCAACGGTCGAAATAACGCTCAAAGATGAGTCGAATGATGTTTATCTCATTATGTATTACACTGTCTATGAAAAAACAAACGTTATCACGCGGCGCGTGGTTTTGGAGAACCGTAATGACAAGCCGCTGACAATAAGGCGCCTGATGAGCCTTATGCTCGATCTGCCCGATCGCAGTTTCAATCTCGTTACGTTTGACGGAGGGTGGATTAAAGAAGCAAACCGCCACGAGCGGCCTTTGGAGTACGGTATGTTTGTAAACTCATCGACGACGGGGACAAGCAGCAACAGGCATAATCCCGGATTTCTGCTTGCCGGGCGCGGAGCGGCGGAGCAGCACGGCTATGTTTACGGCTTTAACCTTATATACAGCGCAAACCATTACGGCGCCGTCGAATTATCGAACCACAGGCTTGTGCGAGTTAATCTCGGTATCAATCCGCACTGCTTTGAATGGGTTTTGGAAAGGGATGAATCATTCGAAACGCCGGAAGCTGTAATGACCTTCAGCGCGAACGGCTTTAACGGCGTGAGTCACAATTTTCACGATTTTATAAACAATAATATCATACGCGGCGATTGGAAGGGCAAAGAACGCCCTGTTGTCATTAATACATGGGAATCGTTTTTTTTTAAATACAATGAGAGAAAACTCCTTCGTTTGGCGCGCAGCGCGAAAAAACTCGGAGTAGAGCTGTTTGTTCTTGACGACGGCTGGTTTGGGAAAAGGGATGACGACAACGCCGGGCTCGGCGATTATAACGTGAACCCGAAAAAATTCCCCGGGGGACTTGCGCGTTTTGCCGAAAAAATACGAAAGATCGGCTTGGAGTTCGGCTTATGGTTTGAGCCTGAGATGGTCAACATCGACAGCGAATTATACCGTTTGCATCCCGAATATGCGGTCAAAATCCCGGGTAAAAAGCCGGCACTCGGGCGGAACCAGCTTGTGCTTGATTTATGCAATCCCGATGTCAGGGATTATATAGTCGAAAACGTCGGCAGGATTCTCGATGAAACAAAAGCCTCGTATGTAAAATGGGACATGAACCGCCATATAAGCGACGCGTTTTCGGCCTGCGTCCGGAACCAGGGCGAGTTTTTCCACCGGTATGTAATCGGTCTGTACGATATTTTGGGCAGGATTTTTCATAAGCGGCCTCATATACTTGTAGAAAGCTGTTCGAGCGGCGGAAACCGGTTCGATCTCGGCATGCTCTGCTATTCACAGCAGATCTGGGCTTCCGACAATACCGATCCAGTGGAACGGCTTAAGATACAAAAAGGACTGTCATATTTATACCCGCTGTCGACAATTGGAGCGCACGTATCCGATGCGCCCCACCAGCAAACCCTTAGAAACTCCCCTTTGTCCACAAGGTTCAATACGGCGTGTTTCGGCTGTCTTGGATATGAGATGGATTTAAAATACCTGTCCGCCGTTGAAAAGAAAGAAATCAGAAGACAGATCGAATTTTATAAAAATCACCGCAGGACTTTCCAGTTCGGGCGTTTTTACAGGTTTTCACCGCAAAAAGGCAACAAGGAACATTTTGAATGCCTGGCCGATGACGGAAAAGAGGCAATAGCAGGCTTTTTCCAGACCCTCGCGTCCCCGAGCGAAAGTTACGACTTTCTGCCGCTGGAAGGCCTTGACCCGAATTCGAGATATACGGTAAAGACATATCCGCAAAGTCTTTTTCTAAAGACATTCGGCGGGCTCGTTAAGCATATTATGCCGTTTACATTGAATCCCGACGGGTTTCTGCTTCGAACGGCAAACAGGTATTACGCGCTGACCGACTGTGTTGAAGAATACGAAGGCTTCGGAGATATGCTCATGGCCGGAATAAAGCTGAACAACCAGTTTATGGGGAGCCATTACAATAATAAAACGCGCCTTCTGGGGGATTTTGGCTCCAATTTATATGTTATTGAAAAAAGCCGTGCTTCGTAGCGCTAATTTATTATTTGCAAGGAGGTTTCCGTATGAAATCGGGAATAAACCGCAACCGCTTCACTTTCGGGCTCGGGACTATAGGAAGGGACATGCTGTATGCGCTTGTAAGCATGTACCTGATGTTTTATCTGACAGACATATTAGACCTGCCTGATTCCACGTTATGGTGGCTTACCGGCATCCTGTTCGCGGCGCGGGTTTTTGACGCCGTAAACGACCCGGTAATGGGCATTTTTATTGACAATACAAACAGCAGATTCGGGAAATTCAAACCCTGGATTGCCGCCGGAGCAGTACTGACAGGCATATTCACGGTTCTTTTGTTTACGGATTTCGGCCTTAGGGGAACTTCATACCTTGTCATGTTTACAATAATTTATCTCTGCTGGGATATAAGCTTTACCGCAAATGATATCGGTTACTGGTCTATGCTGCCGTCACTGAGTATCGATCAGAAGGAACGTGAAAAAATAGGTGCTTTTGCGAGAATCTGCGCGGATGTGGGCCTTTTTGCGGTGGTTGTAGGCATTGTTCCCGTAACGGAAGCTCTGGGGAATATTTTTGGAAGCATGACAAAAGCGTATTTTGTGTTTTCAGTCGTCATAGCATTACTGATGCTGCTCGGCCAATCAATTACCGTTTTCGGAGTCAGCGAACTTAAAGGCGTCTTCAGGGTGGAATCGGCAACAACCCTCAAGGGTATGTTCAAGGTGATTTTTCATAATGATCAGCTTTTATATACAACGATAGCAATGGCGCTGTTCATGATTGGATATACCACTACGACAAGCTTCGGGCTGTATTATTTCAAATACGCGTACGGCGATGAGAACATGTATTCGATATTTGCGCTTGTTCTCGGCGTGTCGCAGATTGCGGCGCTGGCCGTGTTCCCCATATTCAGCAGGCGCTTTGACAGAAAGAAGCTTTATGCCGGTGCCACTGTTTTTGTTGTCGTCGGCTACGTGCTGTTTTTCTTGTCTCCGGCGGATATGAAATATATCGGCGTGGCCGGTGTCCTGATATTCCTCGGCGAGGCTTTTATACAACTGCTGATGCTGATGTTCCTTGCGGATACTATTGAATACGGCCAATGGAAGCTCGGCAGGCGAAATGACAGCATTACGCTTTCGCTGCAGCCTTTTATAAATAAGATGGGCGGAGCGGTAGCGAGCGGTATAGTCGGTGCGACTGTGATAATATCCGGTATCAGCACCGCGGTATCAAAAGAGGATGTAACCGCGCAGGGACTTCTGATTCTGAAGCTGTCGATGCTCGGTATACCTTTGCTGTGCATACTTGCCGGGTATTTGATATACAGGCTTAAATACAGGATTGACGAAGAAATGTACAACAGGATAATTTCCGACTTGAAGGAACGCGGCGACATCAGTCTTGAAGATTAAGAGCCTGCCGCCCGTCGTCACCGAAAGCACCCGAGCCACCCGTTTGGTTTCGGCATAGTTTTCACGGGCTGCTCGGAAGAACTGTTGTACAATAACGGAAACTATAGCGGAATGCAGCCTAGAGATGTATAGTCAGAGCGAGGATAAGCAAGTCGACTGTATGAGCAAAAATGCTTCATAAAAAAATTATTCAAAGCATTTTTGTGAGTTTCGACTTGCCCGAGCTGAACTGTATAGCTCTTGCAAATGAAGCTCCTTGTTGACGTTATTGTACAATAGTTCAAAAGGCAGGTTAATGCGTTATTCCCGCGGGTCCTGCACCGCGGGTCGAGACATTGCTGCCGTGTTCCAGTGGGTACGCGGCTTTACTCGGGTGTTTCGTTTCCTTGGTCGACAAAGCACATACCCATATCACGCTTCCAACCTCTGTACTGTATTCACACAGAGGTTTCCATATCCCGGGTCGCTCATTATCCCGCTCCACAGTTCCCGGTGCGCAGCAGGGCGTTGCAGCATGCCGCCCTTCGTCACCGAAAGCACCCGAGCCACCCGCTGCGTTTTCGGTGTATTAGAGCTATTGTACAATAGTGTTTCGTTTCCTCGGGCGACGAAGTATTATACCGACAGCAAAAAATATTCGGCGTAAGAAACAGGAATTAATTGCAATAAGGTATACTTTTGGGGTATAATTCAAGTCAGGTTATTTATGTTCATCAACATTCAAATGCTTACGTTCGCTTCTTAAAGATAAAAAAAGGGAAATGCGGCAGGGTTTGAATGTCTTATGCTGTAAATTCTCGTTTGATAGGAGGCAGGGGTAATAAATGTATCAAATAGTAGAAAAGAAGGTCCTCAATCCCGATGTAAAGCTCATGGTCGTTAACGCTCCGTTTGTTGCGAGGAAAGCCGAGCCCGGCCAGTTTATAATACTAAGGGTAAATGAAAGCGGGGAACGGATACCGCTCACAATTGCTGATTACGATCGTGAAAAAGGCACCGTTACGATTATTTTCCAGGAGGTAGGAAAGACGACAAAGCTTCTCGGAACCCTTGAAGAAGGGGATTATATCCTTGATTTTGTCGGACCTTTGGGCAAGGCATCGCATTTCGGTGAGGTAAAAAAAGCCGCCGTTATAGGG
Source organism: Clostridiaceae bacterium (assembly GCA_012516065.1). Classification (GTDB taxonomy): domain Bacteria; phylum Bacillota; class Clostridia; order DSM-8532; family DSM-8532; genus DTU069. Next base: position 17,468 of record JAAYXD010000206.1, on the reverse strand, counting down.
GGCGGCCTCGGGACGGCTATCGCGTACCCGCAGGCGAAAAAGCTCCACTCTCTTGGCGTTTCGGTAGATACCATTATAGGTTTCAGGAATAAAAGTCTTGTAATACTTGAAGAAGAAATGCGCAAAGTAAGCGACAGGCTGTTTGTTGCTACGGACGACGGATCTTACGGAATTCATGGTTTTGTGTCCGATGTCCTGAAAAAGCTGATTGAAGAAGGAAACAGGTATGATCTTGTAGTGGCCATCGGTCCGCTGATTATGATGAAGGTTGTATCGAACCTGACGAAAGAATACGGAATTAAAACAATAGTAAGCATGAACCCGATTATGATTGACGGTACGGGTATGTGCGGGGGCTGCCGCGTTACCGTGGGCGGAAAGACGATGTTTGCCTGTGTTGACGGCCCGGATTTCGACGGTCATGAAGTGGACTTCGATGAGGCCATGAGAAGGCAGGCAATGTATAAAAAAGAAGAAAGACAAAGCCTCGAAGAACACGAATGTAAACTGGAGGGATTGCGTAATGCCTAACATGTCACCGATGAAGGTCAAAATGCCTGAACAGGATCCGAATGAAAGGATAAGAAACTTTAAAGAAGTAGCAACAGGCTATATAGAAGAAATGGCGATAGAAGAAGCGAAAAGGTGCCTCGCGTGCAAAACGAAGCCGTGCATGCAAGGCTGCCCGGTTAATATAAAGATTCCCGAATTTATCAGTCTTATTGCGGAGGGAAAATTTGAAGAGGCTTATCTGAAAATTACCGAGACGAATAACCTTCCGGCAATCTGCGGCAGGGTATGCCCGCAGGAATCGCAGTGTGAGATGTACTGCGTAAGGGGCAAAAAAGGGGAACCTGTTGCGATAGGACGCCTTGAAAGGTTTGCTGCGGACTGGTATATGGCCAATAAAAAACCGAAGGTTTCCGAAATAAAGAAGAACGGCAGAAAAGTTGCCGTTGTCGGTTCAGGGCCCGCGGGATTGACATGCGCCGCTGATCTCGCAAAAATGGGTTACGATGTGACGATATTTGAAGCTTTCCATGTTCCCGGAGGCGTTTTAACGTATGGGATTCCGGAATTCAGGCTTCCAAAGAAGCTCGTGCAGGCTGAAATTGAAAATGTAAGAAACCTTGGTGTTAAAATAATGACAAACATGGTTATAGGAAAATCAATCACTGTAGAAGAACTGCGTGATGAGGGCTATGAAGCGGTATTTATAGGCAGCGGAGCCGGGCTTCCTAATTTTATGGGTATTCCGGGAGAAAACCTGAACGGCGTTTATTCGGCGAATGAGTTTCTTACGCGAATAAATCTTATGAAAGCCTATCTGTATCCCGAAGTGGATACGCCTGTTAAGGTCTCCGGTGCCGTTGCGGTGGTCGGGGGCGGAAATGTTGCGATGGACGCCGCGAGGAGCGCGAAACGTCTCGGCGCCGAGAAGGTCTATATTGTTTACAGGAGATCGGAAAAGGAAATGCCCGCGAGGGTGGAGGAAGTTCACCATGCGAAAGAAGAAGGGATCATCTTCAAGCTTCTTACGAACCCGGTACGGATTCTCGGAACCGATGACGGCTGGGTGAAAGGAATGGAATGCGTTGAGATGGAACTCGGCGAACCTGACGAATCGGGAAGAAGAAGACCCGTCGTTAAGAAAGGATCGGAACATGTGATCGATGTCGGTACCGTAATAATAGCGATCGGCCAAAGCCCTAACCCGCTTATTAAATCTACGACGCCTGGCCTTGAAACGCATAAATGGGGCGGGATTATTACCGATGAGGAAACAGGCTCGACAAGCATACCGTGGGTATTTGCAGGCGGGGACGTCGTAACCGGCGCCGCTACCGTTATTCTCGCGATGGGAGCTGGCAAAAAGGCTGCGGCTGCAATTGACAGGTATCTGAACGCGGGGAAAAACGGTGACTGATATAACCGGCGAAACTTTTTGTTCGGGGAGGGACCGGCATGAAAATTCTCGTACTTAACGGGGCAAATATGAACCTTTTGGGGAAAAGGGAACCCGAAGTGTACGGTAAGGAAACCCTTGAAGATCTTGAGAATGCAGTCAGGGAAGAAGCCCGCAGGCTTGGGGTTGATGTTGAATTTTTCCAATCGAACCATGAAGGGGAAATCGTCGACGCAATTCATGATGCAATGAATGAAGGAACAGACGCGATTATAATCAACCCCGGAGCTTTCACGCATTACAGCTATGCAATCAGGGACGCAATCAAGGGAACGGGAATAAATGCCGTTGAGGTGCATATGTCCAATATTCATGCCAGGGAGGAGTTCAGGACAAAATCGGTGATTGCACCGGTATGTATCGGCCAGATAAGCGGTTTCGGCTTTAAAAGCTATCTGGCGGCGTTGTATATTTTAGCGGGAATTTAGGTAATAGTGCCGTGTACCCGCGGGAATAATGTTTAAACCAAGATTATCCTTGAAAATATGTCTTTTTTCATTTAATATATTAGAGTATTCGAATCCTAAAGACGAGAGGAAGGTTATAATATGATCAGTGCCGGTGATTTCAAGAATGGTGCGACCTTTGAGATGGATGGGCAGGTTTACCAGGTAATTGAGTTCCAGCATGTCAAGCCCGGAAAAGGTGCCGCGTTTGTAAGGACAAAAATAAAAAATGTAATAACCGGAGCCACAATCGAAAAATCGTTCAGCCCTACGGACAAATTCCCCCGGGCCCAGGTGGCGAAACGGGATATGCAGTACCTATATAATGATGGCGATTTGTACTATTTCATGGATGAGCAGACTTACGAACAGATACCGCTGAACGCGGAAACGATCGGAGATGCGCTGAAGTTCGTAAAAGAGAACATGATCTGCAAGATACTGTTTTTCAAGGATCAGGTTATTGGAATTGAGCCGCCTACATTTGTCGAACTTGAAGTAACGGAAACCGAACCCGGCTTTAAGGGCGATACGGCGACAGGTACAACAAAGCCGGCTGTTGTTGAGACCGGAGCTCAAATAAAAGTTCCGTTGTTTGTCAACCAGGGTGATATAGTCAGAATTGACACCAGAACCGGGGAGTATATGGAAAGAGTTTAGTGTAAAATATCGTTAATGTTCAGAGTCCGGCATAAATTAAGTGCCGGGCTTTTTTATAAGGGTTTGCGGGATACATATTATCCTGCAAGCCCTTTAATTTTACAGTTCAAAATTATCCCTGCCTGTCATATTTCCCGGCGTGAGTGCATAGAAATTAATCAAACCCGGACAACCATGACGCAACGGATTCCACTGCAGAAAAAAACAGGAGGTACCCGATGCAAGATAAAGTATCGCTGAAAAACCGCTTTGCCGGCGAAGTGCTCCAGTTCCTTCCGTACAGGATAAAACATAGCCTTATGCAGACCGATACGAATATTCTTACCGATCTTGAAGAAATAAGGCTGCGGTCTGGAAAACCTGCGATGCTGCACTACCGTGGTACGGACGGTTTCCTGCATGAAAACGGGCGGGTTCTCGGAAGGCCTTCTAACATGTTAGTATCAGCGGAAGAACTGGCGGATACGGTATATAAATTTTGTGAGAATTCCTGGTATGCATACCAGGATGATATCAGCAAAGGCTTTATCACAATCAGGGGAGGCCACCGTATAGGTATTGTCGGTACGCCCGTGATTAAAGACGGATTGGTTATCAACATGCGCGACATTTCGTCGGTAAATATCCGTTTCGCGCGCGAGGTCATCGGCTGCGGTGAAAGAACGGTGAATTACCTCATAAACGGGAGCAGGGATATATATAATACCCTCATTATTTCACCTCCGGGGCTCGGGAAAACGACTCTTCTAAGGGATATTGTGCGCTGTCTCAGCGAAGGTTTTGGCTTTTTTTCAGGAGTAAAAATAGGCGTTGTTGACGAACGCGGTGAAATTGCCGCATGTTACAAAGGTTATCCGCAAAATGATCTCGGAAGCCGCACAGATGTCATAAACGGTATCCATAAAAAAGTCGGCATGGAAATTCTGCTTCGAAGCATGAGTCCGTGTGTTATTGCGCTGGATGAAATGGGCAGTCCGGAAGATGTTTCGGCTGTTATGCAGGTAATAAACGCCGGCATACGCATTATCGGCACGGTACACGGTTATGACATCAGGGCGGTAAAGATGCGCAGGGGTTTTTACGAGTTGTTCGAAGATAAGGCATTTGAAAGATTCATAATTATATCGGTCGATACAAAGCTGCAGTATTGCGTAAAGGTATTGGACGGTGACGGAAATGTACTTGATGTGGAGTATCAAAGCGGCAGGAAGCATCCTTATAATAGCAAGTTCAACAATGGTGGGTTATGCGTTTTCCCGGCAGCTTACCGAACGGGTGGAATGCATACGGGAAATTCAGGGATTTCTGATGGAACTTGAAAATGAAATCCGTTATATGAACCGGCCGCTCGGACAAGCATTTATGTTCCTCTCGCGGGGGAAAAAAGACAGGACTTCCGGGTTCGCGCAGAGGGTATACGAGCTTCACAAAAAGATGGAAATAAGTATCGGAGCGGCCTGGCATAAAAGCCTCGAGGAGTTCCGTTACCAATGGCCTCTGCAAAGGGAGGAGTGGGATTTGCTGTCCGGAATTGGCGAAGTTTTGGGAAAAACGGACAGGGAAAGTCAAAGTTCGTTCCTTTTGCTGATGAGGGAGAAATTTGCCGCAAGGGAGAAAGCGGCCGAAGAAGACAGGGCGAAAAAAGACAGGCTCTATAAAAACCTTGGGATCCTCGGAGGTCTTGCCGTGGTTCTTGTATTGATTTGAGGGGATTGGTATGAACATAGACTTGATTTTCAGGATAGCGGCGATTGGAATTTTGGTTGCCGTGCTAAATTCCCTTCTTTCAAAGTCAGGAAGGGATGAACAGGCGATGATGACTACGCTGGCCGGGCTCGTAGTGGTCCTTTTGATGATTGTCAGGGAAATCGCGAACCTTTTCGATACCGTAAAAAAGCTTTTTAACTTCTGAACAATGCCCTTAATCAGGGGCGGTGAAGCTTAACTAACCGGATGGAGCAATAAAAATGGATTTGATTCGTATCGGGGTATTGGGAATTATCTCTGCTGTCCTTATCTTACTAATAAAAGCTCAAAAGCCGGAAATCGGCCTTCAGATTTCGCTGGCCTTCGGCGCTGTCGTAATGGTTGCGCTCGCGGGCAGAATAAAGACGATTCTTGATTTGATATCGCTTTATTTTGAACGCGCCGATATAAATGGCACTTATATTACTTCACTGTTTAAAATTATCGGAATGGCTTATATTACCGAGTTTGCCGCCGAGAGCTGCCGTGACGCCTCCCAGGGTTCAATCGCGGCAAAGGTTGAGCTTGCGGGGAAGGTAATGATAATGATAACGGCGATACCTATAATAACATCGGTGATGAGCGTAATCGTGAGCATGCTGTGACAGGCCTGCCGGGCATGAATGTTCCCGGGCACCGGCGGTAAATTCAATTAGTGTTTGGGGGATAAACGGAATGTGTTTAGCTGCGCTGCGGGCATATTGTTATAATATTTTCTTTACTGTTTTACGCAGAAAAACCTTTATTGTTTTTCTAATCCTCGCCATATTCGTGTTTCCGGTTGTCTGCACCGCCGAAGAAAACGGAACGATGATGGAAAATATTATCAGGCAGCAGCTCGAGGGCAGTGAAATAAAAAGACTTGAAAGGAATCTCGAAGAAAACATTACGGATGAGGCAAAGGAACTGTTCCCGCAGTATACACCCGGCAAACTCATGGAAGAGCTTGTCAGGGGAAATGCCGGAGAGAATGTCAAATCGCTCCCGAAGGCGGCCGTTGAAACGGTAATAGGAGAAATCAGGCAAAACTTCGGTCTTCTTTTAAAGCTTATTATGATTATTTTCCTCACTGCAATGGTTAAAAACCTTCAAAGCTCATTCAAGGAAAGCGCTGTCGGGGAATTGGCCTATTTTTCCTGCTACGGAGCTATAGTCACAATGCTTGCTCTCGGGTTTCAGACGGTGCTGCGGTATGCGCGCGAAGTGCTTGATACGATTGATAATATTACGGGTTTTGCTGTTCCGGCGCTTCTCGCATTATTAATTTCAAGCGGCAATATTGTTTCGGGCAGCGCACTGCAGCCTGTACTGCTTTTTGCGATTCAGGGCACCGTTAAAATATTCCGCGACGTATTTCTGCCTTTATGCCTGCTGTCCGGAATTCTTTATATTGTGAGCGGGTTGTCCGACAGGATAAAAATTACCGGTATGGCTGATCTGCTAAAGCAGATTGTAGCGTGGGGACTCGCAGGGATACTGACAGTTTACGGTTCGGTGGTAGCTATTCAGGGCGTAATCGGCGGGACGGTCGACGGGGCTGTTACAAAAACGGCAAAAACGGCAATCAGCACAATGATTCCTGTGGCAGGCAAATACATGGCCGACGCTGCGGATACGATTTTAAGCTGCGCGCTGGTTATTAAAAACGCGGCGGGAATGGCGACAATGATTATAACACTTGCCGTATGCATCATTCCGATTTTGAAAATTCTCGCGATAGCGCTTCTTTACCAGTTTGCGGCCGCGATTATAGAGCCGTTTGCCGAAGAACATCTGTACGACTGCCTTTCGGATATCTCAGACTGTATGAAAACTATTGTTGGAATCGTCGGAGCGGCTTTATTCATGTTCCTGTTATCTGTCGGGACTCTTTTACGGGCGGGCGGAATAAGCGGAATGATGCAATGACGGAGGGCGATTATGGAGGAAATAAAAAGCTGGGTTCTGAGTATTGCTACTGCTGCCGTTCTGATGGTAATTCTCGACCTGCTTATTCCGGAAAGCAGAATCCGGAAATTTACAAGGCTTCTTACCGGCTTCGTTATTATGTTCATTATTCTGAATCCGGCAGCGGAGCTTATCGGGAACGGAGGGAAGGGTCTTTTCGTAAACCTTGATGAAATATTTCTTTCCGGCAGCCAAACGGACAGGATTGCCGATGAAAGCCGTCGTGAGCAGGCGAGACAAACCCTTGAGCTGTACCGTGAAATACTTCTTTCGGATATACATAACCGTCTTATCATGCATAAGGAAATAGAAAGAGCGGAGGTGGATATAGTGCTGAATGAGAATATAAATTCGGAGAAGTACGGACAAATCCGGAAAATCTATATCAACCTGGTATTGCCGGGTACCGGGGAAAAGGAAGAAAAACTGTTCCGCGGCACCAATAGCGGTATCGCATCGGAAATTTCGAAGGAGCTCCAAAGGACTTTTCTCCTTGATGAAAAGAATATATTGATCAACATATCGGAGAATTGAAGGTGATTAAGATGTCTGGCTGGATTAATAAATTAACGGAATACGCGAAAGAAAAAAAAGGCAGGCGGAGAATTGAGAATTTAGTCATAATCCTCATTGTTGGAATAATAATTATCATAGTAGCAAGTTCATTTATGAGCGACGGCAAAAATAAAAAAAATGCGCAGCAGATGAAAAATGAAGTTACTTTAATTTCCGGTGTAACGGAAGACAGGATAGAGAAACTTGAGCGGAAGCTTGAGTCGATTCTGTCGGAAATAGAAGGCGCCGGTACCGTTAAAGTAATGATAACCGGAATAACGGACGGAGAGGTGGTGCATGCGTACAACGAGGTTGAAGAAAACAGTATAACGGAAAAAAAGGATAACGCGGAGCAATCGGAGAGGACTGATGAATACAGACGTGAAAATGAAATGGTTTTTATGGAATCAAACACAGGGCAGCGTATGCCCGTGGTTATAAAAAGCTATGAACCTGAAATCAAAGGCGTTGTTGTAGTAGCGGACGGCGCGGGCAGCAGTACGGTAAGGCAGAACATCAAGGATGCCGTTGAAGCTTTAACCGGGCTTCCACCGCACAAGATCAGCGTATTAAAAAGGAAATAAAACAGAATTTATGAGGTGATAAATATGATTAATAAAAAACAAATACTCGTTGTAGCTCTGGTACTCGTTATTATTACGGCAGGGGTCCTACAGTATACATACGGGAAAAGGGGTTTTTCTTCCCGGAGAGACGGTGACGAGCGCCTCGGGGAAGCCGTATATGTGGACAATATTAACGGCGGAACGGCAGGAACAGATGAAGATACGGGTGTAAGCACCGGCAGTGCACCTGTTGTAAATGAAAGCGAGGATTTTTTCGTACAGGCAAGGCTTGAAAGGGAAACGATCCGCAGCCGCCAGAAAGAAGAACTTCAGGAAATTACGGCGCTGAAAGATGCTCCGGAAGAGAGTGTTGCAAAAGCGCATGAAGAATACCTTGCCCTTATAAAGCGCTCCGAAATTGAAGCTACAATAGAATCGCTGATAAGGCAAAGGGGTTTTGAAGATGTTGTCGCAATACTTGGCACTAACGGCAGTGTCGACCTGATAGTGAAAGCGGATAACCTTTCACAGGATCAGACAGCCCAGATTTCGGATATTGTTGTCCGGCATGCCGGTGTCCCAATGGACGCAATACATATAAGAAATATGAGATAAAGCGGATATCGATCGGCATTGACACCGCCGGCATTTGCCGGCAGAAGGTCAGGTTTCCGGCATTCACACCGCGGCATGTTTAACAATGCTTTATTCATGCCGATATGTTCATAGGAGGAGTGATAGGATGCCGGAAGAGGTTTATGTCTATGGCAGGTACTGCATCCTGCATTTGTTTGCCGATGAACCCGGATACAAAGCCGGGATAGCAATTAAATCCGGAGAGCGTAATGAAAATTCGCACTACTATTTTATTAATGCATACGAGGGTGACGTTGTTGCCGCAAGAGTTAAAAAAATGCTTCCGTGGATAACGACGCCCGATTATGTTGAATATTTCGAGTGCGGACAAACATTGGTCCTGGTATTCAGGCATGCTGAAGGAACAACTCTTGATGAATGCATAAAAACGTGCGGCAGTATTGCGGAACGGCTGGAATTGATCAGAAAATCGGTTATTTTTGTAATAAGTCAGCATGAGCATTTTCCGGTCGCGATGCTGAGTTGTTTGCTCAAACCCTCCCTTATTTTGCACGACGGGAATCAAATGAGGTTTGTTCATATTATTCAATTCAAAGGGGAGTATCCGTACGATATTCGGGAACTGATGCCGTATTTCGGAAGGTTCATATCCGAATGCCTGCCATCGGTGTGTAAGCGGCATAAACGCGTAAAACGGTTTATTGAAAGATGCGAAAGAAAAACTTTCGATGGGATTACCGGCCTTGTATCGGATTTTACGGATATTATCACGGCGCTTACAAAAAAATACGGCCGCAGGGACAATTTCAATATATACAATAAGTATTCCGACATACTGCAGGGATATGTGCCCGTAAAAAAGAAAAGGAAGCCCGTGCTCGCGGTTGTCGTTGTTATTCTTCTGATAATCGCGGCCTGTTTCGCTTATGTGTATTTCCTGCCGGAGAGAGACTTTTTTATCTGGAACAATTCCGATATTCTTAAGGCTGTTAAGAATCTTATATCACGGTAAGATTATCGAATTATAATAAAAAACGTACTTACAGTAAGTACGTCTTGTTATCTTTATTTTATTCGATAAAAAGGCACGCACCTCTGCGCGTACCTTTTTATTATTCGGCAGCCTGAACCGCAGCAGCATTATACGCTTTCATAAGCTGTGACTTCTTTCTGGAGGCTTTGTTTTTATGAATAAGCTTCTTTGAAGCGGCTTTATCAAGCTTCTTAATCGCTATCTTCAACAATTCCTCTTTGTTTTCAGAATTGGAAACCAGAGCTTTATTAAAATTGCGTATAACGGTTTTTAACTCCGAACGGCGGGCCTTATTCTGCGCCGTTTTAGCTCTTGCTTTACGTACTCTTTTTATTGAAGACTTGATATTTGGCACTTTTTCACCTCCCCGAAGTTAGTCAACAAAAATAATAATAGCATGATCATTTTTGTTTGGCAAGTTTTTTTTGCATTCTATGCACTACTCTTAACATCATACATTTTTTTATAGTTGTTATTGAGTTTGTGACAGAAATTTGATAGTATATCCTATGTTATGTTAAGGAAAAATATCGGATATGTTTCTGATAATTAAAGAAATCTATTGATTTTGAGGACATTAGTGATGATGAAAGTAGATAATATTACTAAAAGCTACGGTAATAATACTGTATTGCGGGGTATAACCTATAATTTTGAAAAGGGTAATATCACAACAATATTAGCACCAAACGGGTCTGGGAAAACAACTCTTTTAAGCATTATAAGCGGACTGCTGATTCCTGATAGCGGAACAGTGCATTTCTATGAAAATTGGGAGCCTTCTGATGTATGTATTGTATTGGCAGGCGAAAAAAATCTGTACATGAAGAATACCGTACTTGAAAACCTGCTGTATTTTGGAATTATTCGCGGAATGAAAAAGCGCGAAGTTACTGAAAATATTGAAAGGTTTAAGGATTACCTTCCTTTTATCGGGGAAGCGCAGAGTAAATTGGCTGAAAAGCTTTCGTACGGTCAGAAGCGTTTGCTCTCAATCTTCTCTGCAATCATCACAAATGCAAAGTGCATTATGATTGATGAGGCATCTGAAGGTTTGGATATGGAATATGCCAATATTTTAAAAATACTGTTACGAAAGAGCGCAGAGGATAGAGTGATTATACTGGCTTCCCATGATTATGATTTTGTTTCCAAAGTATCGGACAGGTTGATATTCTTAAAGGACGGGAAATTTATCGAAGAACATGGGCAATTGCCATTAGATTTGTTGAAAAAACGGTACATGGAAATCTTTAATGTTGATTTGGGGGATTAAAATGGTTGGAGCTCTGCGGGCTTTTTACTGGGAAATCAAAATGAGTATCATGGGTACGATTCGATACAGGTTTGGAGTATTTTCGGACATTATTGTGTTTTCCGCGCTCCTTTCCGCATTTCTTTTATCAGATTCCGGCAAATCCTATGGCAGTGTTTATAATTACTCCAATTACAAGGAACTGCTTGTTATTGGGTATATGGCCTGGATGTACGCGGTTTCATCAATATCTTCCATCTCGCAGATTATCAGCGGAGAATTGCGCGGAGGCACGTTTTACAAGAAATACAATTCAAAATATCCCTTGCAATTACTGCTGCTGGGGCGCTTACTTGCCTCCCTGCTGATTGAATCTGTTGTTATGATAGTACTGCTGCTGCTGGCAAAATTGGGGTGGAACGTAGAAGTTACATTTCATCCTTTGATTATTCTTGCGATTATCATAAGTACTATCGGTATGTATGGAATTGGTATGGTAGTGGCCGGCATGACGATATTTTACAAAAATGTCAGGTCAGTAATTTTTCTAATACAAATGGGATTGCTGTTTGTTACAGATACACTGCCGGTTGCAGAGGGGATACTTTCCATATCGAAAATAATTCCCCTGACTTCCTGCAACCTGATCATCAAATACATATTGGCAGGGCAGAGCTATTCACATGAATTCGTTCTGTTGTGCATAACAGCCGCGGGATTTTTGGCGCTCGGCGTGTTATGTTTTTCCTGTTACCTTAAAAAAGCAAGGAAAAAAGGCAATTTGCTGTTCTATTAATCCGGCTTGTCCACATCCTGTTTCGGGTATTTTTGAAATCAATAATATTTTATCCGGTATTGTGAATAATACTAAAAGAATGTACAAAAACATTAAGGCTGAAAAATATGTAAATCAGTTCAAAACAAGCATACCAATTGCATACGGCATATTTTGGAGGAGAAATCAATGGAAAATTTTGCACCTGTACGAACGGACCTTGCTTTGGAAGTCCATGAGAAAAACCAGGCCGATTTGAAGCGTGCCGGTAAACCGGTACCGCACCCTTACGGCGAAGGGGTTGAAGTTGAAGAAGACGGTAATGAAAACATACACGTGACAAGAGTCAGAATTACTTCCCCCGAAGGTGAAAAAAGCATAGGAAAGCCTATGGGGAACTATATTACGCTTGATGTTCCGAAGTTGAAAGAAAACGACCGCGATCTGTATGAAAACACATGCAGGGCCGTCGCATACGAACTGAAGCGCCTGATCAATATAAAGGATAATGATACCGTCCTTGTTGTCGGACTCGGAAACTGGAACATAACCCCTGACGCGCTTGGTCCCAAAGTCTCGAAATACCTGATGGTAACGCGGCATTTGCATGAATATCTGCCCGAGCAGGTGGATGACGGGGTGAGGCCGGTTTGCGCAATAGCTCCCGGTGTTCTCGGTTTGACGGGAATAGAAACAAGCGACATCGTAAAAGGGGTAATTGACAGGGTGCGTCCTGCTCTCGTTATTGCGATAGACGCTTTGGCATCGAGAAAAATGAACCGTATCAACACTACGATACAAATTGCCGATACAGGTATTTCTCCCGGTTCAGGCGTTGGAAACAAACGAGCGGAACTGTCCGTAAATACAATGGGTGTTCCGGTGATTGCAATAGGCATCCCGACTGTGGTAGATGCGGCTACCATGGCTAACGATACGATAGAGCTTGTTATTGATAATCTTTTGTCCCATTCGCAGGAGGGAACTGATTTTTACAAAATGCTGAAGCAGATGGACCAAAACGACAAGTACGCTCTTATCAGGGAAGTATTGGAGCCTTACGGGGGCAATCTGGTTGTTACTCCGAAGGAAATGGACGAGGTAATTGAACGGGTTGCAAAAGTCGTCGCAAACGGGATAAACATGGCCCTTCACAAAAATATTGGTTTTGATGACATAGACAGGTATTTGCAGTAATGCTTTCGCCATTAATCCTCCTGTTGTTTTGTCAGGCCGGGCGAGCTTATGCCCGGTTCTGTGATTACACTGTTGAAGTGGGTATGAATTTATTGTATTATTTACTAAGTATGATTGTGTGAACTAATAATTTGAGCAATAAAAAGGGAATTTTTACCGTAGTTGCAATTTATTAGCCGCGGCATACTAACTCTGTCTGATTTGAGGTAAGCTAATGAAAAAGTTCAGATTCACAGCCATAGAGAGCGGTAATTCCTACTATTCACGGCGCAGGCGAAGATGGCACCGCCTGCCTTTTCCGGCCAAATTGGCGGTGTTTGTTATACTTTTGGTGTTATGTTCAATTTCTTTATATGCTGTTCTCGGCGGAGATTTTCAACCCGTCAGGGCCTTAATGTCCGCGATTGCTCCTTCGCCGACGCCGACGCCAACGCCGCAGCCGACAGCCACCCCAACTCCAACCCCGACGCCTTCGCCAACACCCACACCGCCTCCGCCCGGTAAGGAAATTAAAGACGTAGTTGTAGTAATCGATCCGGGACATGGAGGTTATGACCCCGGAACTACTTCACCGTATGATGACGGTTTATACGAAAAGGATATTGTGCTTGATATAGGTTTCAGGCTTAAGAAAAAGCTTGAAGACGCGGGTATTAAGGTTCTTATGACACGGGAGGAGGATAAGGCGCTCCATAGTTTCTGGAAGGAAGACGTATGGGCAAGGCCGAGGATCGCGAACGAAGCAGGCGCAACATTTTTCGTAAGCATCCATGTAAACGCATTTGAGGGGAAAAACTGGCAGGTGTATAACGGAACAGAGGTTTATTATTATGGTAAAACCCACGGTGAATATACCGATAAGCAGTTTGCCCAGATGATGGGGGAAGAAATAGACAAGGTAACCGATACGAAATACAATGGAGTCATTAAAAATGATCTGGGCGTTTTAAGACTGGCCGAAATGCCTGCGGTTCTTGTTGAAACAGCCTACATTACAAACGAGGAAGACCATAAGCGGCTCGAATCGGATGAATTCAGGGAGGCTATGGCCGAAGGAATACTTAACGGAACGATGCGTATCCTTGAAGAATATTTGGGAGCTTATAAGGAACACGGAAAATATAAAATCCTTGTCGACATTGGGAATTAATAAAGATTGATATCAACCCGCGGCATTTTGCCGCGGGCAAAGCAATACCGGTCTATGCTTTGGGGTGGGATAATATGGATAGTAAACTTGTTCGGATGAAAGAACTCGTAAAGCTGTTAAATGAAGCATCTAAAGCGTATTACCAGCAGGATACGGAAATTATGTCGAACAGGGAATACGACTTGTTGTATGACGAACTTGTCGAATTGGAAAAGGAAACCGGCATTACGCTGTCTAACAGCCCCACGGTGAAAGTCGGATATGAGCTTATTTCAAACCTTCCGAAAGAATACCATCAAAAACCGATGCTGTCGCTTGACAAAACTAAAGATATCAATGCCCTGAAGCAGTGGCTCGGCAGTCAAACGGGAGTTCTGTCGTGGAAACTCGATGGCCTTACTATAGTGCTTACATATGAAAACGGCGGTTTGGTCAAGGCCGTAACGCGCGGAAACGGGGAAGTCGGCGAAGTTGTAACAAACAATGTCAGGGTTTTCAAAAACGTTCCGCTTAACATACCGTTTAAAGGAAGTCTTGTTATCAGGGGAGAAGCGGTTATCAGTTATTCCGATTTTGAAAAAATAAACAGGGAGATTGCTGTTGAAGAGCTGAAATATAAAAACCCGAGAAATTTATGCAGCGGTTCCGTGCGCCAGCTGAACAATGAGATTACGGCGGGCAGGAATGTCTATTATTTTGCGTTTTCGGTTGTTCACGCGGAAAACGTTGACTTCGGCAATTCAAGGTTCAACCAGTTAAAATGGCTTAAGAGCCAGGGTTTTGATGTCGTAGAGTACAGGAAAGTCGATTCCGGCAATATTGATCAGACTATCGAATGGTTTGCGGAAAAAATTCCCGATAATGATTTTCCTGCGGACGGGCTTGTCCTTGTTTATGATGATATCGCTTACGGCGAATCGCTCGGAACTACCGCGAAGTTTCCAAGGGACGCGATTGCATTCAAATGGAAGGACGAGGTAAAAGAAACCAAACTCCTGGATATAGAATGGAGTGCTTCAAGAACGGGCCTTATTAACCCTATCGCCGTATTTGAGCCTGTCGAACTTGAGGGGACGACGGTCAAGAGAGCGAGCCTGCATAACATAAGTATTATGGAAAGCCTTGAATTGGGCATTGGAGACATGATAGGCGTCTATAAGGCAAATATGATAATACCTCAGGTTTCGGAGAATTATACCAGGAGCGGTACGGCAAAAATACCTCCGAAATGTCCTGTCTGTGGTGAAGAAACAAGCGTCAGGCAGGAAAATGGAATAAAGTTTCTGTACTGCATGAACAAAGACTGTCTTGCAAAGCAAATAAAGTCATTTACGCATTTTGTTTCGCGGGACGCGATGGGGATAGACGGTTTGTCCGAGGCGACGATAGAAAAGTTCATCGCGAAGGGATTCATTAAGGAATACGCGGATATATACCGTATTGAAAGGTACAGGGATGAAATTGTTGACATGGAAGGGTTTGGCGAAAAATCTTACCGCAACCTTGTCAACTCAATAAACAAATCAAGAAAGACTAATGCGGTCAGGCTTCTTTATGGCCTTGGGATATCGAATGTAGGCCTTTCGAACGCAAAATTGATATGCAGGCATTTTTCATATGACTGGAACCGCATTGAGAACGCCTCTTTTGAAGAACTTATTTCAATAAAGGGAATCGGCGAAGTTATGGCCGGCGAATATGTGAAGTTCTTTTCAAATGAAAGAAACAGGAGGATAATAAACAACCTGCTTCAGGAACTGGAGTTCGAAAAGATCGACGTTTCAGGCGAGGACCAGATTTTTAAAGACATTACTTTCGTAATTACGGGAGAGGTTTATAATTATAAGAACAGGAGTGAATTGAAAAAGGTAATAGACGAAAAAGGCTGAAAAGTTACCGATTCGGTCACGTCGAATACCGATTACCTGATAAATAACGATATTCTGTCAAATTCCGCGAAAAACAAAAAAGCAAAGGAACTTGGAATAAAAATAATAGATGAGGCAGCGTTTATTGAATGGCTGAACGGTGGAACCCGGCCATAAAATGCAGCGGCAGCAGGTCTTTTTTGTGCAATTTTCACTAATAATTATTGAATTTTTCTATAATTTGAATTATATTGTAAACATGGCTTATTGAATTTATTGAGTCGGTTAAAGAAAGCAAACTGCATCTTCGTCCCAAAACTCAGAAGACTCTTGAAGGTTCAATTGAAGAGGTAATTCGGACCGCAGATAATTTTGGACTGTTTGAATTGCATGATTTTAACCGATAAATATGACGAGATAATAATTATTCGCTTTATTGGGTACTTCTTCTGATGTTAGAATAAATACAAACAAAAAGATCGATTATGCGAGCGTTTGTATATTACGCCCAAAACAACGGAGGGACGGAGGTTGAATAGAAAAGTTCAAATAGACATAGATGCCTGTAAACCCCGTATGGTAACTGCCGAAACGATATATAGCGATTACGGCGCTATTATCGTTTGGGAAAATACCGTGCTCGATGCATTAACAATAAACAGGCTTAAGATATTCGGAGTCGACAAAATCTGGGTATATGACTACGGTATGACTGATTCGGGGTCTGAAGGACCACAATCCCGCAGCGAAGCGGAAATGTTTATCGAGTCCTATGAAAATGACGCCGAGCAGTTTAAGGAAATTCTGCATGATTTATCTGTCGGGAAAACCGTAAGCATTGAAAAAACGGTTCAAATTGCGGATTCAATTTACGCCAAAAAGGATCAAAGACGCCAGATAATTGAATGCATTACGCAAATACGCAAAGTCGATGAATATACTTACTACCATTCCATTAATGTGTCAATGCTCGCGATGCTTATTGGGAAATGGCTGAGATTAAGGCCGGAGGATACCCATCTGCTGGTACAGGCAGGTCTTTTGCACGATATAGGGAAAAGCCGTATTCCTACAGAAATAATAAACAAGCCGGGCGCGCTTACCGAAGAAGAGGCCGCTGAAATGAAGAAGCACTCGGAATATGGTTATTACCTGATACAGTATATGGATGGGATCGACAGGAGAATCCAGGAAGCGGTTTTATACCACCATGAAAGGGAAGACGGTTCCGGATATCCGATGGGTCTTAAGGGAGATCAAATCCCGCTGTTTGCCAAGATCCTCGCTGTCGCGGATACATTCGACGCAATGACGGCGGAGCGGGCTTATAAATCGAAAAATACGCCCTTTCATGTTTTCCAGTTAATGCAGAACGATTGTTTCGGGTATCTTGACACAATTGTTCTCAATACTTTTTTATCCAATATTTCTCATTATTATATCGGTAATAAGGTAAGGCTTAACGATGGAAGAATAGCCGAAGTCATCTATATTAATCCGCAGCAGTACGGGAAACCGGTAATAAAAATAGGCGACGAATACGTTGATTTAACAATCACTAAAGGTATAAAAATACAGGAACTGCTTTAAAATTAATCCGTACCAACTTATCCGTTTGGTTTTATTCCCGTTTCTGACATTATTTCCGCAGGTCATGGTTTGGGTGTTATTACCTTGGTTCTAACTATTCGGGAAACTATTGTATCT
>JAAYXD010000265.1 GCA_012516065.1 Clostridiaceae bacterium | reverse complement strand
TCAGTTGAAACGCTGGCACTTTTATATTTATTCTCCATATTGCTGGCGGTGATGTTCATCGATCTCAAACATATGATTATTCCAAATGGCCTGGTTCTGCTGGGTATGGCAGGGGGGGCATTGATAATCGTATATAATTTATTTACACCCTTTTCCCTCTACCAGCCATCCAGATGGTATACACCGCTGATCGGTATGGTTTCGGCATCGGGTATACTGTTCGCGATAGCCCTTGTGGGTTTATTGATCTATGGAAATGACGGTGCCATGGGAATGGGGGATGTGAAGCTTTTTATTCCCATAGGCATGTTCCTTGGTTGGAAGCTGACCTTATTATCACTTTTTCTCTCGGTCATGCTGGGGGGCATCACAAGTATTCTGCTTCTCGTCCTTAAGATTGTTAAAAGAAAATCGGCTATTCCGTTTGGTCCGTTCATAGTTGTCGGCACTTTTATTTCCGGATTGGCAGGATATGATATTCTGTCATGGTATTTTCTCTAAACTGTTGGTATTAATGGTAGAATGATGGTGGCATACTAGTATAACAGTAGATGGCACTGGTATTTTGAGTATATTTATGTATAATGAACATGCATACTTCATTTTTGCCTGAATAAACAGTAAAATTTTGTATAAAAGGGGATTGGGGATATGGCTGTAAAACAATCAGGCAAAGATTCTGCTTTCCGTAGATTCATTAAAGAGAACAAATCTCTGGCTTTCATGCTTCCGCTTCTGGTAATCCTGGTTGTAGTCCTGATCATTGTTTACTCGGGTGGAGGAGATGAGCCCACCTCATCTGAAGTTCCTACTCCTGCGTCTACACCCTCCCAGACATCGATTCCTTCCATTAATGATCAGACACAGGTGGAGGTACTTCCAAAAATAATACGGGCCTCAGATGAAACGGGCAATGATGCCGTCGTTCAGGATCCGTTCACATCACCAATGAGGCTGACCGGTGTTTTGCTCTATCCGGACTATGACAAAACGAAAGCCATTATCGAATATGGCGGTGTCAGCTATATCGTAAAAAGAAATGAGATCATAGGGAATACTGCCTGGACGGTGGAGGAAATCTTCGAAACCAGTGTCATGCTGGGCTCTGACGGTAAAAACCAGCTTCTTGAACTGGATAAAGATTCATCTGGAATGATTACAAGTGCTGAGTACATCACTGATGATGCTGAAACCGTCACCATTCACCTTGCCAATGCTGACATCAGGGATGTAATATCAGCCATAGTTCTGGATTTAGGTTTCAATGCTGTTTACTTGAGTGATAGGGTTATCATTGATAGATTTGAGGCTGCAAACATTCCCCCTGAGGAGGCACTCTCACTGCTTCTGAAAACAGTGGAGATGGACTACATTCAGGATGGAAATACCATGATCGTCGGCCAAAAAGAGAGATTGTCCACAGTCTTTTTCGACAGCATGGTGTTAACCCGGTTCTCTCTTAAATACGTTGATGCAAATGTCATATCAAATCAGATAACCAATCTTGGAATTCCGGTTCAAAAAATCACTCTGGACAGTAATCCCTATGCCATCTGGATTCAGGGATCACCCAGGGAACTGGGGAAGGTGAGGGAACTCATCGCCATGCTGGACAATGCTGAGAATGTGTCCGGTTCCATAGGCGCTTCGAAGCTGGTATCCATACAATTTACATACATAACGGCCCATCAGATGAATGCCATTTTACGGGAGGTTGGATTACAAACAGGACTTGTTCTGGAATCCAATCCCAAAATACTGTATGTGTATGCCAATGACAGCCAGATTGCCCAGATACAGGAACTTAAAACCAAACTGGATACTGCCGATAATCAGCAGTTGGATTTTGCCATATCCATGAAAAAGCTTACATATGTAAGGGCCAATGAGATTGTTCCAATCATTTACCAGTTCGGACTTGGGGTAGACGTTATCACCTTCGACAGGAGTGCCATGGCTGTCTGGCTGAAGGGTGACGAAGAAGCGGTCAAACAGGTATCTGCCCTTATCGATCAGATCGACATCAAGCAGAATATCGACAATGGCCGTTTCATCATCAAGAAATTAAAGAATATCACAGCCCTTGAGGCCGATTACAGGTTGAGCCTTTTAGGGATACCCGAGATCCAGACCTATACATTCAGCTATCCCCAGTTTTCAAAGAGCATACTGGTGGTATGTCCCGAGGATTACAAGATCTATGTCACCGATCATTTAAACCAGATGGATGTTATGGCGGACAAGATCAAGGTTCCCATAGACTTTGCTACCGGTCCTTCCGGGACATACAGGCTGGAACAGCGGCGTGAACTGCTGTCGGAACTTACCGGAATCGCCAAGGAAAGCTTTACTATATCCAAGAATGTAGCGCGAGACGATGATCAGTATTATCTTCTGATTCTTGAAGAAACACCCGAGAAGATAAAGATGGCTGAAGACATGATCAAAAAGATTGACAGTCCTCTCAGCAATAATTATGAGCCGGGATACTAAGCGTGAAGCAATCAAAACATGAACGTTGGGCTGTGGTGAGAAAATGATGAGATTTACAGAAGTATCTTCCTCCTATGAACTTACCATTGATGATTTGCTTAAGATGACCGTGGACCGCAAGGGATCGGACCTGCACCTGGCAGTGGGTATGGCTCCGTGCATCCGTATAAATGGCGACCTGGTGCCGGTGGATGCACCTCCCCTGAAGGCGCCGGACGTGGAGTACATGATTTTGTCCATCATACAGGATTACCAGAAAGAGAAGCTGGAAAATGATATGGAACTGGATTTTTCCTATGCAGTTCCCGGATACGCGCGATTCAGAGGGAATGTGATGTTTCAGCGGGGAACCCTGGCCGCGGTATTCAGGGCAGTTCCCTTTGTCATACCGGATTTTGAAAAGCTCGGGCTGCCACAGGATATCAAAAGGCTCTGTGACCTGCCAAGGGGACTGATTCTTGTAACCGGACCCACAGGCAGTGGTAAATCCACAACCCTGGCCGCCATGATTGATCTTATAAACAACACCAGAGCCAGCAATATTGTTACAGTAGAGGATCCGATTGAGTTTCTGCACAAACACAAGAAGTCCTCGGTCAGGCAGCGGGAGGTCGGAACCGATACCCATTCCTTTGCTGCAGCCCTCCGCCATGTTTTAAGGCATGACCCGGATATCATAATGATTGGTGAGATGAGGGATCAGGAAAGTATCGGTATAGCATTAACTGCTGCTGAAACAGGGCATCTGGTTCTATCCACGCTACATACCCAGACAGCACCATTGACGGTCACCCGTATTATCGATTCATTCAATGAGGATAAGAGGGTACAGATAAGACAGCAACTGGCCAATTCGCTAAGGGCGGTCATTTCCCAGCAACTGATTCCCACTATTGACGGCAGGGGAAGAGTGGTTGCCGTTGAATACATGGTGGATACTCCTGCTGTCAGGAGCATGATACGCGAGGGCAAGGAGCATCAGCTCTATTCTGCCATACAGACCGGACAGAAGGATGGTATGCAGACTATGGACCAGGCTCTTGTAAAGCTGTTTCTTAACGGAAGGATATCCAGGGAAGCCGTTCTTGAGTACTGCGTGGACAGGGCAGAGGCAGAGCGCCTGATGAGGAACAGTTTTTTTAGTTGATGAATCCTTTATGGAGGGTTTGATATGCCTATCTACAATTATGAATGCATGAACAAGCAGGGTGAGTTGATAACCGGAGAGATCAGCGCAGAAACCACAGCCATTGCTGCGGAGAGACTCAGAGCCTCTGGTTATGCCGTTCTTGAGCTGGTGGAATATAAAGAGAAGAAAAAGAGCAGTTTTCTCTCCAATGAAAAGAAGGTAAAACTGTCGGATATCACCCTGTTCAGCCGTCAGCTGGCGGCCATGCTCAGTGCAGGCATACCGGTTACGAGAGCTTTATTTACCCTCAGCAGACAGGCAGAAAATCCAACCCTCAGAAATGCATTGGAAACCATATCAAAAAATGTTGAGGGAGGTATGGGGCTGGCAGATGCCTTTTCCGCCTTCCCGGATATCTTTTCAAAACTATATGTTTCCATGTTGAAGGCGGGCGAGATAGGAGGTAATCTTGAAAACACCCTGCTACGCTTGTCCGACCAGCTGCAAAAGGAAAAACAGGTGAAGGACAACATCAAATCGGCCACGTCCTATCCAAAAATGATAGGTATCTTTACTGTGGTGATTTTTGTGGCCATGCTGGTGTTCATGGTTCCCACTTTTCAGGGGTTTATACCGGAATCAGCAGAGATACCGGGGATGACCCAGTTCATTTTCAATGTGTCCGAATCAGTCAGAACCAGATGGTACATATGGATAGGGGTCATAGGGGTTATTACAGCCAGCATTGTCCTTTTCTTTAAAAGTAAAACTGGGCATGATCTTTGGGAGAATGTAAAGCTGAAATTACCCATCCTCGGCCCCATTATGCTAAAATCTGTTATCGCAAGATTTACAAGGACCTTGTCCACATTGTTAGAGGGTGGAATTCCGGTTGTGCAGGCATTGGAGAGCGCCGGTCCCACCTCGGGCAGCGATGTGCTGGCCGAAACGGTAAAGCTTGCCACAAAACGCATTGAAGAGGGAAAGACCATTGCCTCAACACTGGAGGAGAGCGAGGTATTCCCTCCCATGGTGACTCATATGATCGCAGTTGGTGAGGAATCGGGTACCCTGCCTTCCTTGCTGGATAAACTAGCTGAATTCTATGAGGAAGAAGTAGATGTTACAACAAAGAGCCTTCAGTCACTCATACAGCCGGTTTTGCTCATATTCATCGGCGTACTGGTCGGCGGAATGCTGGTGGCATTGTACTTACCGATGTTTACTTCTGTTGCGGCTGGTTCGTAGTAATGCTTTCTTTGGATTTTGTTTTATATCACTTTAAAGCAGGGGTTGAATGGTATGGGGTTGTTTAAAAAAAGCGTAATTGGCCTGGAAATGGATTCAAAAGAGATTCGGGCTGTTGAAATCACCGGAAGTGTAAGACAGCCGGTAATCTCGGCCTGGGGTCGCATGAGCCTTCCTGAAGGCATTGTAAAAGATGGTCGTGTCATGAATGTGGAATCCTTGTCGCTTTACCTTGACAAGCTCATATCCCAAAACGGTTTCAAGTCGCGGGATGTTATGCTTGGTATATCCAACCAGGATGTGATCATACGTTTTGCTTCCTTTCCCAAGGTTCCTGAGGACAAAATACGGAATATGGTGATGTTCCAGGCACAGGAATACATTCCGGTACCTTTGGAAGAGCTGCAACTGGATTATGTTGTTGCAGGCGAAAAACAAAATGAAGATGGTGCTTTTCTCAATATCATCCTGGTGGGAGCCAGAAAAAAAATGCTCCATGACTTTATCAATGCATTTTCCGGAGCCAAGTTAACTGTTAAGGAAATTGATTCGGTCACCATGGCCATAGGACGTGCGGCATTATGCTCCATAAAGGAGGATGTCTATGCTGTGGCAGGGTTTAATCATGATATTGCCAACCTTATGGTTTTTAACAAGGGCGTGTTCTCCATGGCCCGTTCAGTTCCATTCTCCCAATCTGTTGCCTGGAAAAACGAAAACGGTAATTATTCGAAAACTACATCTGTCATGGCTGATATCCTCATAAGTGAACTCAGATCGTCTATTGGCTACTATCGCATGCAAAGCGAAGACTCCGTTGAGGGGGTTTATCTCATTGGTCTTCCGGACATCAGAGCAATCCTCGAAAAGTTTAGAGATGCTGGATATGAAGCGAAAATAGCACAACCCTACCTGGATATACCTGTGAGAAATAAATCAAGCGGGCTGGGAAACTTCAGCACCAACGATTACTCGGCTGCCATAAGCCTTGCCATTAGAGGATTGGGGGTATAGACATGTATGCAGTCAGTCTCCTGCCGCGTGAATATCAGGAAACTCGCCTGGCAACTAAAAGAAGCAGAATTCTTTTGATGGCCAGTATAATTGCTATTGGTGCCCTAGCCATAGCCCTGATCGTTCTGAACCTGATAGGAGCCAGTCTCAATCAGGAACTTGAGGCTCTTAAAACAACTAATGAGGTTATGATACAGCGCATAGATACCTTAAGGCCTGTGGAAGTTCTTTTGAATGATGTTACTGCCCTGTCGGCTCAGGTTATCCAGGTCATGGGCGATCATCCGGAATGGGAGGCAATAATACCAAAGATCGGAAACGCCTTGCCGCCGAATGTGTTTCTCACAAATTTGATAGCAGGCTTTGCCGAAGAGGATGGGCAAACTGTTGTTGTAATTTTAGGTCGTGCCCCGGACCATATTACTGTATCCGGGCTGATCGAGGATCTTGCCGCTATTGACGGCTTTGGAGAAGTTACATGTTCTTTTTCTGCAGCAGACTCATCTTCTGGCAATATCCAATTTGAATGCACTATCCCCATTGATATGGGAATTAAACTTCAATCGGGGGGAAGCGGTAAATGATTGATATGAAAAAACAGCAGAACGTTCCTTTTATAATACTTTCGGGAATTCTCATCATAGCCCTGGCAATTTTTACGGCTATAACAGCCGTAGATATATCAGAAGCCAACTCCGCCATAGAAAATGAGGAGCAGATTTATGAGAAAAATGAAGAAAAGCTGGCAAGGCTTGAGGCTCTGTTGCTTATTGAGGATGAACTCAGGCAATCTTTTGATGCTTTGAATAAATTGCTACCCAGGCAAGCCAACGAAGCCGGACTGATACAGCATATAAACAGATTGGCTGAAGCGGACGGATTAGATGTGGCGATGATAGATTTTGGTGATAGGGTGGTAAATAATAATTTGAACGAAATGCCTATGTCATTATCATTCAAAGGCAGTTATCCTCAATTGGTCAGTTTTATTATGAATATAGCAGCCGGAGATAGGCTTATCAGAATAGACCAAATCGATATAAGACGAGAAGAGGCCACTGCTGATGGCATCACAATCGATATGAAGG
>JAAYXD010000205.1 GCA_012516065.1 Clostridiaceae bacterium | reverse complement strand
CGTATATATAACGGGGTAAAGAAATGCTCATAAGAGAAATGACCGAAAAAAGGGAAGAACAGTTTTTGTCTCCTTTTGCCGCATTGTCCTCAAAGACAAAAGGCAGGGATCGCCCTGAAAAAAAATGCGATATCAGGACGGATTATCAGAGAGACAGAGACAGGATTATATATTCAAAGGCATTTCGCAGATTGAAACATAAAACCCAGGTTTTTATTTCTCCTGAAGGAGATCATTACAGGACACGTTTGACACATACATTGGAAGTATCCCAAATAGCACGCACAATCGCCAGGAGTTTAAGACTCAACGAGGATCTCACCGAAGCTATTGCACTTGCCCACGATCTCGGACACACTCCGTTTGGACATGCCGGGGAACGTGTTCTACAGGAAATATGTCCGCTGGGTTTTAAACATAACGAGCAGAGTGTAAGGGTTGTCGAAATACTGGAAAAAAACCGCCAGGGCTTAAATCTGACTTATGAGGTCCGTGACGGGATTTTATGCCATACCGGGAGCAAACGGGCCGAAACACTGGAAGGACGAATTGTCCGGTATGCCGACAGAATCGCGTATATTAACCATGACATAGAAGACGGTATTCGCGCAGGTGTAATATCACAGGAGGAACTTCCCGCAGAATGCCTTAAGGTTCTCGGGAATACCTCAAGCGAACGGATTAACAACATGATCGTCAATATTATTGAAAACAGCATGGACAGCGACGACATCCGGATGAGCGAAGAGTATGCCGAAGCATCCGATGAACTCAGACAATTTATGTTTAAAAATGTTTATGTCGGCTCAATTGCTAAAGCGGAGGAAGGGAAAGCGGAGCTTATGGTCAGGCAGTTGTACTTCCATCTTATTGATAATGCCGATCTTCTGCCGAAAGAATACTCGTCTGTTGTCGAAAAGGAAGGAATACATCGTGTTGTTTGTGATTATATTGCCGGCATGACCGACAGGTATGCCGTGAATATTTTCAAAAAATTTTATATTCCCGATTCATGGAGGGAATAAAAAATCCGGGATAAAATATCATGTTTTTTGTCTATTTTTTAAGAAGGATTTTGCGAAAAACTGTCGAATAACATAAGTATATGGTTATGGGGGGCTTATGTTTTATTATCCCGACGAGATAATTGAAGAGATCAGGTTGAACAGTGATCTGGTGGAAATAGTATCAGAGTATCTTCGCCTTGAAAAAAGAGGCGCGGGATATTTCGGTTTGTGCCCTTTTCACAGGGAAAAAACGCCATCATTTTACGTAGAGCCGGTAAAGCAGTTATATTACTGTTTTGGCTGCAGCAATGGAGGCAATGTTTTCCACTTTATAATGAACATAGAAAACCTGGATTTTGTCGAAGCGCTGCGGTTTCTAGCCGAGAGAGCCGGTATAAATCTTCCTGAACCTGATGACACTAAAGAACAGTATAAAAACAGGCTCAGGAAGGAAATTATGGAAGCTAACAGGGAAGCTGCAAGGTTCTACTACTCGTGTTTATCGGGAGATGTCGGCCGGGAAGCCCTAAAGTATCTCTTTGGAAGAGGATTAAGCCATAACATAATAAAGCGTTTTGGGCTTGGTTATTCTCCCGATGAGTGGGATGCCTTAACAAAGCATTTATTAAGCAAGGGATACAGCGAAACTACCCTTTTGGAAGCAGGGCTTTGCATAAAGAGTAAAAACGGAAAACTTTACGACCGTTTCAGAGGCAGAGTGATTTTTCCCATATTCGACATACGCGGAAATGTTGTGGCATTCGGCGGCAGGGTATTGGACGACAAGCTTCCTAAATATATAAATTCGCCTGAAACTCTTGTTTACAGCAAAAGTCGGGAATTATTCGGAATGCATATCGCGAAGAAGAACATCGAAAAAAGAATCCTTATAGTTGAAGGCTATATGGATGTGATTACCCTGCACCAGGCCGGAATTCCTTATGCGGTTGCATCCCTTGGCACCTCACTGACAAATATGCAAGGCCGGATTCTAAAAAAATATGCGGATGAGATTATTATATCTTATGATACTGATTCTGCCGGCAAAAAAGCGACAGAAAGGGGGCTTGAGGTTTTAGGACGGCTTGGGTGCCGAGTAAAAGTACTTCAAATCCCGGACGGAAAGGATCCTGATGAATATATCAGGAAAAACGGACCGGAGAAGTTTAAAAATCTTGCCGATAGGGCATTATCCCTTTTAGAATACAGGATAAAACGGCTTAAAGAAGAGTTTCCACAGGATAGTGTAGAAGGTAAGATGGCTTTTCTTAACGGCGTGGCGGATATTCTTGCCGAACAGGATAATATTGTCGAACGGGAAATTTTTATGAAGGGCATTTCCCGCGATTATGATATCTCCTTTGACTCTCTTGCGGCTGAAACCAACAGAAGAATAAACCGTAAGAAACGGATGGAGAAAAGCAGGGAATTCGCAGCAGCCAGAAAAGAGCTTACGGGTTCAATAAGGCCGGGGCTTCCTGACAGGAAAAAAGGGGCGCGAAGCCGCTATGAAATGATGCTTATTGCTTTATTAAGCCGGGAAAATCATTTGTTCCGTGAAGTTTCAAAAAGGTATCCTGTTGAATGTTTCAGCGAAGGGAACATACGGGAAATAGCCGGTATTCTGTATCGGAGGTTGTCGGAAGGAAATGATTTCCTGCTTGAAGAATTTATAACTAAACTCAATTCAGATGCGGCATCTGAACTGATACACCTGGTAAAAACTTCATGTAATTTTGAAAATCCGGAAAAAGCAATGGATGACATAATTACAAAATTGGAAGTAATAAAACTTGAAGAAGAAAAAAAGGATATTTTGATACATTTGAAGAATATTACCGATATGGACGAAAAAAAGCGTTTGGAGCTTAAGCTTCAGTCGATTATAGAAAAAATACGGAAGAGTAAACAGATATAAAAATGCAATAATGATGAGAGGTGAAATATATAGATATGGCAGAAAAAGAAATCAAGAAAAACAATTTGCCTGCCGAGGCTGTCGAAACTGATGAAAAAACTGCCGGTACGGATAATAAAAAGTCAGAAACTGATAAAAAGGATGCCAATAAAGAGACTAAAAAGGCGGCTGCTGACGAGAAAGCTGCCACTAAAGAGAATAAGAAGGCAGCAGCGGACGAGAAAGCTGCCGATAAGGAAGATAAGAAAGCAGCAGATGAGAAAGCTGCGAATAAGGAAAACAATAAGAATAATAAAAAGGCAGCGAAAAAAGATCCTGCCGCTGTTTTGCATGAGCTTGCAGCCGACGGCAAGGCCAAGGGCGTATTGACTTATAAAGAAGTAATGGATGCCTTTGAAAAGATTGAAATGCCTCCGGAGCAAATTGAAAAAATATATGATACGCTTGAACATATGGGCATAGAGGTAGTGCCTGAGATTGATGATGATTTGGAAGATATCAATATCGACGAAGATCCCGAGTTAAGCATACCGGAAGGCGTTACTGTCGATGATCCCGTAAGAATGTATTTAAAGGAAATCGGAAAAGTTCCGCTTCTTACGCCTGAAGAGGAAATCGAACTTGCGAAGAGGATGGAGGCCGGTGAGGAAGAACCTAAAAAGCGCCTTGCTGAAGCTAATTTACGTCTGGTTGTCAGCATAGCAAAAAGATATGTTGGCCGTGGAATGCTGTTTCTTGATTTAATCCAGGAAGGTAATCTTGGGCTTATAAAAGCCGTTGAAAAATTTGATTACAAAAAAGGTTTTAAATTCAGCACCTACGCTACATGGTGGATACGCCAGGCAATTACGAGAGCAATCGCGGATCAGGCAAGAACAATCCGTATACCTGTGCATATGGTTGAGACAATAAACAAGCTTATTCGCGTTTCGCGCCAGCTTCTCCAGGAGCTCGGCAGGGAACCTCTGCCCGAGGAAATCGCGAAAGAAATGGGAATGTCAGAGGATAAGGTAAGGGAGATAATGAAAATATCGCAGGAACCTGTTTCGCTTGAAACGCCTATTGGTGAAGAGGAAGACAGTCATCTTGGAGATTTCATTCCCGATGATGATGCTCCGGCTCCTGCCGAATCAGCAGCATTTACGCTTCTTAAGGAACAGCTTATAGATGTGCTTGATACCCTCACACCGCGTGAAGAAAAGGTTCTTCGTCTTAGATTCGGGCTTGATGACGGAAGAGCGCGTACGCTTGAAGAAGTAGGCAAGGAATTCAATGTGACACGCGAAAGAATAAGGCAGATAGAAGCAAAAGCATTAAGAAAGCTTCGTCATCCAAGCAGGAGCAAAAAGCTGAAAGATTACCTTGACTAGATTAAAACAAGAAATATAAACTTGCACCTTAATGACCCCCATACAGTATATTGGATGTATGGGGGTATTTTTATGCGCAGGTGTATGGAACCTAGATATGTTCCTTACCTTAGAACAAGATATCACAGATCATGTAATGCGTATTTTCCGCGTTTTTCCGTTATCACAAGGCTTTTTGCGTTTATTGTTTGTTTTATTGCATTTATCAGCAGCGCAGCCGTAAAATTTTACAAAGCGCTGGAGAATGCCGGCAGCGAAAAAGCAATACGACTGGTCAATGAATGCATTGATAACAGCATCATGTCTGCAAGCGCAAAATATCCCGCCGACGGTTTTTTACAATTAGAAAGAACAAACAAAGGCGGAGTGGCATCCATTAAAACTTCTGCGATTTATATAAATAATTACACGGCTTACGTTTGCAATAATATTAATGAAGAAATTTCGAAAAAACAGAACCGGAGAATTGAAATATCAATTCAGGAGATTACAGGCCGAAGTTTTCTTATACCGCACGGACTTTCTATACCGATCAAGGTTGAGCCCGTTGGAACGGCTACGGTAAAGCCGGAATCGGTATTCGAATGTAATGAAATGGACAAGACTGTGCACAGGCTCAATATGAAAGTAAATATAAGGATAAAAATACTATTTCCGCTCCTTTACAAGGAAGAAGAAATAACAAGGGATATCCTCATATCTGAAATAATAGTTGTCTAGCGGGTTTATACCTTCCAATTCCATGAAAATATCCAATAAACAATAACATTGTTTTTGAGACGGCGGTTAATCTAATTGTTTCTATTCATCATTTTTATCTATTTTTCTAAATACACTAATTTTATAAATTATAAGTATATCATACAAATGTTGCAATATATATGCAAAAAATGGTAGAATATTATCAAAACACCTGTCGGAAGACGAATCTTTTCAGCGATATGTCATTTTTATGCCGGGAGAAGCGTGCTTATATTTTATGTTTCGGGGGTAAAATAATGCCGCAGATTAATATGATAATTGCGGGCAGGGATGAAGAATATGTAAAAAACCTTGCCAACTGGTTCATGGAACACAGGACGCATCAGTTCCGTATATCGGTATTCACGGAAAAAGAGAGTTTTGAGAACTTTTGCCGGAACGAAAATGAAACGCCGGATATAATATTGGCTGATGAAGCTTTTTTATGCGCTGATCTTGAAACTAACAATAATATTATTATTCTCGGAGAATCACGCAGCGAAAAATACATCAAACTGAAACACATAGAAAAGTATCAGCCCGCCCCGGGCATTGCGTCGTCAATTCTTACAATCATGTCCGAATATGGGAAAGTTTCAGGATGGAACAAACCGGGTAAAAGCGAAATAATCGTATGTTTATCGCCCGATCAGGCACTAAAGACAACGTTCGCATTATATCTTGCCTACGCGTGTAAGGATGCCGTATATTTAAATTTTGAATCTTTCCCGTTTTACAGGCTTCTTCCGGAAAAGAGTTTCGCAAATAAAAACCTGTCTGATATCCTTTATAATATAAAATCGTCAAAAGGAAACACCGGTATTGCGCTGGACAGTGCGGTATATACCGATTATACGGGATTAAATATTATACCGCCGATTGATAATCCCAATGACATTTGGGAACTGACTGAAAATGAAATGGATGCGCTTATTAATTCTCTTAAGTCTTGGGGACATTTTAAAACCGTTATAGCCGATATTGAACTTAACGCCGGACCTTATACCGCGAAATGGCTTGATGCCGCTTCAACGGTTTTTGTCCCGATAAGCCCGTTTCTTATGCATCAAAAGCAGCGTGTCAATAACATGATTAACAGCCTTTCAGGCACCGAGTCTGAAAAGGTTAAGTGGATACAGACGATGCCTTTTGATAGTGAATCATTCGAAGAACCGGATCGTATTTGTTACATTCCGGAACTAAAGGCTTTGCCGGAAGATTGGAAACCATACGTTCGGAATAGTCCTGTCCTGGACAGGATACGCGCTATTGTTTCCCGTGATAATTAAATGTTTACAGCCGGTGTCTTTATAGAGGAAGAGCCATGAATTCAATTAAAAGCCCGGATTTATTAAGAGAAATACGACAGAGCGTTTTAAGAAAAACCGAATTATCAGGAATATCGGAAGCCGAGATGGATGATAAGCTGTACTCGCTTGTTGAAGAGGCTGTGTTTGAAAGAGTCAGGGACCTGCACCTGAAAATCAGCGATAAAAAACAGCTGGTTGACTCGGTTTTCAACTCATTAAGGCGTCATGACATCCTTGAACCGCTGCTTCAGGATCCCGAAATTACTGAAATAATGATAAACGGACCGGATAAAATTTTCATTGAAAAAAACGGGATCTCGCTACAGATACCGCTGAAATTTGAGAGCAGGGAACAACTGGAGGATATTATACAGCGTATTGTATCGCGCGTGAACCGCAGCGTTAACGAAGCCGAGCCCATAGTGGACGCAAGGCTTCCCGACGGCTCAAGGGTCAATGTTGTATTAAGCCCTGTCGCATTGAACGGACCGCTTGTTACAATACGAAAATTTTCCGAAACCCCGCTTACAATTGAAAATTTAATAAAAATGGGAAGCATAACAAAAAAAGCCTCCGATTTTCTCGAAAAACTTGTACGGGCAAAGTATAATATGTTCATATGTGGTGGCGCGGGTTCCGGCAAGACAACTTTTCTCAATGTCCTTTCAAATTTTATTCCGTCGAACGAGCGCATTATTACGATAGAAGATTCTGCGGAATTAAGACTTTCAAGCGTAAACAATCTTGCGCAGATGGAAACGCGAAACGCGAATACCGAAGGGATTGGAGAAATACCTATCAGGACTTTAATAAAAACATCACTAAGGATGCGGCCGGAAAGGATAATCGTCGGTGAGGTCCGCGGAGCGGAAGCCCTTGATATGCTCCAGGCAATGAACACGGGCCATGAAGGCTCGATGTCGACAGGCCATGCGAACTCGGTGAAGGATATGCTTACGCGGCTTGAAACAATGGTACTGATGGCTGTTCCGATGCCATTGGAAGCAATTCGCAAACAAATTGCTTCAAGCCTTGATATCATAATCTTTTTATCGCGTTTCCGCGACGGAACCCGGAAGGTCGTCGAGATATGCGAAGTGCTTGATTACGAAGACGGGGATGTAAATCTCAATCCATTATTCAGATTTGAAGAAAAAGGGGAGGATGAAAGCGGGAAAATTACAGGAGAACTGAAAAGCACCGGGAATGCATTAAAAAACACTTGTAAAATAAAGCAGTATATTGGTCACGGATATTAGCCTTTTATTATCTCCCATATAAAAACAGGTACTGTTTGATCTGGGTCTGTATAATAAAGACTCTGCAAAATTATCGAATGTAAACGCATACATTCATTT
>JAAYXD010000204.1 GCA_012516065.1 Clostridiaceae bacterium | reverse complement strand
TTTTGTACCTAATCATCATTCTTTTTCTTTAATTATTTTTCCGCTGCATACCTTTATAAACGAAATATTATTTAAAAGCGCGTTGTACTTTGTTTTTTCCGTCGTAGTTATAACGGTTTGACTGTTTCCAATTAATTCAAGCAAAAATTTCTGCCTTTTTTCGTCAAGTTCCGACATTACATCATCAAATAGCAGCAGAGTTTTTTTACCAAGCTTTTCCTCCATCAGGCCCATTACCGCAACACATAAAGACAGTGCGATGGACCTCTGCTGCCCCTGTGAACAATAAGTCCTTGCGCTTTTTCCATTAAGCAGTATTTCCATGTCGTCTCTATGGGGTCCATACATGCTGATTCCGGTTTCAATTTCTTTTTCCCTGTTATTCGTTATTGTTTCAAGTAAATCTTTGTATCCGTTTTGTATTTTATCAATTTCTTTAAATGTCTTATATTGTATTTTTATTCTTTCCCTTCCCTCCGATATTCCTTCCATTATTTCGTTCATTCTGTTTTCAAGTTCTTCCGCCAGTATATGCCTCTCTTTTATTATTTTAAATCCGGTTAAAGCAGCTTCTTCGTCCCATATATCGAGCTGCTCTTTTTCGTTTCTCCCTACCTGTAACTGTTTCAGAACGATGTTTTTGTTTTTTATGATCCTGTTATATCTTTGCAGATTAATTAGATAATCCTTGTTTACCTGGCACAGAACAATATCCATAATTCTTCTTCTTTCACCGGGAGATCCTTTAATATAAAGAATACTTTCCGGAGAAAACAAAACAGAAGGCACAACGCCGAGCATATCGGAAATTCTGTCCTTTTTTACACCGTTTATGAAAAGTTCTTTCCTTTTCCCTTTTACGTATTTTATTTCTATATTCTGATCGTATCCGTTATCCTCAAAATCAAGCAGAATCCTGAAGTAATTTTCACCGTGTTTTACCAATTCATTCAAGTTATTTGTCCTGTGGGATTTTCCTGTTGAGATCATAAACAACGCTTCAATTATATTTGTCTTGCCCTGTGCATTATCACCGTATATAAGACTTGTATTATATGCGAAATCTATGCTGTCTTCGCTGTAGTTTCTGAAATTCCTGAGGTACAGACGTTTTATTCTCAAAAAAACCACCATCCTGCCGTTTTGTCTCAACAGGGGATTCGTAACAATAAAAGGTATCCTTCACCTTTTCAGGTGAAGGATATCCTCTTCCGTAAATTATTAATTCGACATTCTAACCGGCAACACCATAAACAGATACTTGTCGCCTGATACGGGCCTTATCACGCTCGGCCCGATTGATGAACTGAATGATATCACTATATTCTCATCGTCAATAACTTTTAACGAATCGAGCAAATACCTGGGATTAAAACCTATTGTCAAATCGTTTCCGTCCATTTCCACTTCAATTTCTTCTTTTGAAATCCCAACTTCGGCATTTGTCGTAATCAGCAGTTTATTGTCAGCTATGTTCAGTTTAACCGGAAATCTTTTATCATCGCTTGTTATTAACGAAGCTCTTTCAATTCCCTGGGTTATATCTTTAACATTAACTTCAATTACGGTTTCATACTGCTCTGGGATAAAACTGCGGTAATTCATATATTCACCGTCCAGCAGGCTCGAAATAATCCTGCAGTTTTCCATTTCGAACAATGCCTGATTTTTTGACAAAGTTATTTTAATTTCATCATCAGTTGTTTCCAGTATTTTTTGTATTTCGTTAAGATTTTTTCCGGGAATGACAGCCTTAAAGCTCACGTTTTCTTTTATCATTGTTTTTGCCGAAGCCAGGCGAAAACCGTCAAGCGAAACTATGTTAAAATCGCCGGCGGCCGCTTCCATAAGAGAACCTGTTAATATTCTTCTGTTTTCGTCGTCGCTAATCGCATATATTGTTTTTCTTATCATATCCCGCAGTGTATTCTGGGATATGCTGATCTTGCTTTCCTCATCAACTTCGGGAAGCATCGGATATCCTTCGGCAGACAGACCTTTTATTTCAAAATATGAATTAAGGCATTCAATAGCAACAACAAAATTATCTTTTACCTGTATAAATACCTCCGAATCAGGAAGCCTTCTTACGATATCACCGAATATCCTTGAGTTTACGACTATTGATCCTTTCTCTATGTCATCTGCCTGTAAAGTATATTCTATTCCAAGGTCGAAACAATTTCCCACCAGTTTTACTTTTTCTCCGGCTTCAATATAAATTCCCTCAAGTACGGGAAGCGTTACTTTTGCCATGACTGCTTTTTGAACTATTGTAACGGCTTCAACCAGATCTTGTTTTGAACATACGAATTTCATGTTCTAAATCTCCCCTTTTTATAATATTAATATATTTTAAGATGTAATAATAATAATAGTAATAGCTGTTAATGCTGTTGATAACCTTGTTAAATACAGTTATTTCCCGGTTATTGCCTGTAGTTTGTTTTGTGAATAACGAGTTTTTCTTATTAACATTATCATAAAAAATGACACATTTTTTCATTTATCAACAAAAAGAGAACAAACCGTCCACAGGAAATTGTTAATAATATTTTTCATTTCCCAAGAATGTTTTTCTTAATTTCAGTAACAGCACGTTTTATTTCGGAATTGTTTTGCATTTCTTCAAGTATTTTATCGCACGCATGCAGAACTGTCGTATGATCTCTTCCGCCAAATGCTTGTCCTATCTTCGGCAGCGAAAGGTCGGTTAATTCACGGCACAGGTACATTGCGAGCTGCCGCGGAAATGCAACATCGCGTGATCTTTTCTTTCCGGTGAGGTGTTCCGGATTAACATCAAAATAACGGCTTACGGTTTTCATAATAATAGCGGGCGTAATTTCTTTGGGCCCCGAGTTAGTAATCATCTGTTTAAGGCATTCCTGTGTTAGCTCAACGGTCATAGGGCTGTTTGTCAGTGAAGCATAGGCAACCACCCTGTTTAGTGCACCTTCAAGCTCTCTGATATTCGAAACGATATTGTCGGCTATGTAATTCAGCACATCATCAGGTACTTCGAATTTTTCCAGCTGTGCTTTTTTCTTCAATATAGCAATTCGCGTTTCCAGGTCCGGAGGTTGTATATCGGCAATGAGACCCCATTCAAAACGCGAACGAAGCCTCTCCTCCAGAGTGTCTATTTCTTTAGGAGCTTTATCGCTTGATATTATTATCTGCTTTTGCGCTTCATATAAAGAATTGAATGTATGGAAAAACTCTTCCTGTGTTCTTTCCTTTCCTACAATAAATTGGATATCGTCAATAAGGAGAACATCGATATTTCTGTATTTGTTTCTGAACTCTTCGTTTTTGTCATCGCGTATCGAATTTATCAGTTCATTCGTAAACTTCTCCGATGTAACGTATAATACCTTTGCTTTTGGGTTCTGTTCGAGGATATAATGGCCAATTGCATGCATTAGATGAGTTTTGCCTAGGCCGACACCGCCGTATATAAAATACGGATTATATCTTTTTGCCGGGAATTCCGCAACTGCGACCGCGCCGGCGTGAGCAAACTGGTTTCCGCTGCCGCGTACGAAAGTGTCGAAAGTATATTTTGGATTTAAAAGTGACGAATACGGCGAAATCCTGCCTTCGTTATTAATCCCGTATGATGAGTTGTTTGTGTCTTTAATTGTAATTTCAATGTTATATTCCTTGTTTGTGATAGCTTTAATGGTATTTGATATAAGAGTCATATACCTGTTTTTCAGTATGTCCCTGTTGAACTCCGAAGGAGCTTCGATAGTAATAGTATCATTATTGATATGTAAAGGCCTGACTGTTTTTATCCAGGTATCCAGACTGATTTTGGTTAGTTCGCCGTCAAGGAGTTCTTCAACTTTTTCCCAAATATCCTGTGCAGATAAATACATTTTTATTACTCCAGGCATATGATCAACCAGTATAATTAACTATATCAAACTTCTATTAAGGTTTCAATAAAATGATCGCTGAAGAATGCACGGATTCTGCGTTATACAATATGTTGTATAAATTTTGGTCCAAATATTCTAAATATAGAACAGGGATGTAAAAAACAGGATTATGTTTATTCGCGTATTGACTGAATTTTATTGTTTCATATATAATAGGTCTGATGCCGTTGTAAGAGAATAATTCTATACGGCATAATTTTGGCTTTGATTGGAGGTGCGAAAAGTGCTTAGAACATATCAGCCTAAAAAAAGGCAGAGGAAAGTTGAACATGGTTTCCGCAAAAGGATGAAAACAAGAAGCGGAAGACAAGTTTTAAGAAGAAGAAGACTTAAGGGTAGAAAAAGACTAACTGCATAAGACCGCTTACATGTGGTCTTTTTACATGACTGAGGTTTTTATTTTCTGCCGTGCAGCCTTCCTGTTTAAACGGAACGGGTGCGTCGGGATTGCCCGGCAATCGTTCAGCATTTATAAACCCTTTGGCTTTTTTTATTTAGCTTGGTTTACCGGTTTAAAATACGCTGTTTGTTTGATTGTACATTCAGGTTTTCACATGGGTTTTATTTTGGTAAAATAGATAAAAGGTATTAAGATAATAATATGATGGAGATAATTTAATCGGTAAAAAAATGCTTTATCCTGAATCGGAAATGGAAAATGAAAAAAATTCACAGACTGAAAAAAAATGCCGAATTCCAAAGAATATACCGGAAGGGTTCATATATAGCAACAAAGACTCTTGTTGCTTATATTAAGCCGAATAATTTAAAAGAAACAAGAATCGGCATTACGGTGAGTAAAAAGTATGGAAAGAGCGTAAAAAGAAACAGGATTAGAAGACTGATATCGGAAAGTTTCAGATTGTTGAAGGATAAGGTAAAACCCGGATATGATATCGTGTTTGTGGCAAGAAAGACCGATACTTACGAAGATGCCGGATTAAGCAGTGTAATGGCCGTAATGTCTTATATGCTTGATAAACTGAATGTACTTGAAAAGGAACCGAAATGAAATCAATTTTACTGTTTTTAATTGAATTGTACCGGAAGTATATATCACCGCTTAAGGGAATGAACACTTGCAGGTTTTACCCAACATGTTCCGCATATGCCTATGATGCGATAAACACGTACGGGATAAGTAAGGGGTTGTTTTTTGCAATGAAAAGAATATTAAAGTGCCACCCTTTTCATCCGGGCGGGTATGATCCCTTAAAGCGAGAAGGAGAGTAAGAATGTTTGATTTTATCGCAAGAATACTTGGTCAATTGCTCTATTTGATATACAACACGATAGCTTTTCATAATTATGGAATAGCCCTTATATTATTTACCCTTATTACCAAGCTGTTATTGTTCCCTTTAACAATCAAGCAGTTAAAATCCATGCAAAAAATGCAGGAGATCCAGCCTGAACTTCAAAAAATACAGCAGCGCTACAAAAACGATAAGGAAAAGCTGAACCAGGAGATGATGAAACTATATCAGGAAAAAGGGGTAAACCCTATGGGCGGCTGTCTTCCGATGCTCTTTCAGCTGCCGATACTGTTTGCGTTGTTTTATGTAATAAGGAAGCCGCTTACATACATGCTTGGATGGACAAAAGAAGTAATCGGCAATGTTATTATCAAAATTATGGAAATAAAGCCTGAATTTTTTCCCGCAAAGGAATTTCCGTTTCTTGACGGTTTCGAGGCCGTAAAGAACAATGCGGTAGAAGTTGCAAAACTTTTTGAAAGGAATCCGTACCACGAAGTTAATATAATCGGGGCAATTAACGAGATTCCCTCGTTGATTGAAGAAGGTACGGAAATGATAAACCTTACGTTTTTGAAGATTTTCAATCTCGGCGTAAAACCTACTTATCAGTTGAATCTGATAATGGAAAAGCCTGGATTGTATATTCCTGCTTTGATTATGGTGATATTAGCAGTAGTTACAACCTATTTATCCTCTAAAATTTCGATGGACAAAACTGCTTCGCAGAATGACAAAAACAGCCAGGCGAATCAAACTAATAAATCCATGATGTATTTTGGTCCTGTTATGACGCTGCTGATAAGTTTTCAGGCTCCGCTGGGCCTGTCTTTTTACTGGACTATAAGCAATGTTTTTCAGATAGTTCAACAGATTATTACCGATAAATTTATGCAGAAAAAAAAGGAGGGATAACCGGTGGCCGACTATGTCGAAAAAGAGTCAAAATCAGTTGAGGTAGCGATAGAAGAAGCTTTGAACGAGATGAATATTGATAAAGAAGACGCAGACATTGAGATATTGGACGAAGGAAGCAAGGGGCTGTTTGGTTTAATAGGCGGAAGAAACGCTCTGGTTCGTGTCTATAAAAAAGTCGACTATGAAGAAATAATAAAGAGTTTTCTTTATCCCGTATTTGACATGTTAGGTATTGACGGGGATATTGATATTACTGCTGAAAACAATACTTTAAACGTAAAATTGTCAGCCGAGAACATAGGCATAATAATCGGGCGCAGGGGCGAAACGCTTGATGCGCTGCAGTATCTGCTGGGTCTTGCCGTTAACAAGCGAAGCGACAAATTTATGCGTGTAACGCTTGATGTGTGCAATTACCGGGAAAAGAGAGAGGAAACACTTATAAGACTTGCTAAAAAGCTTGCAGATAAAGTTGAAAGGACAAAGAAGAATATTACCCTTGAGCCTATGAACCCATATGAAAGAAGGATTATACACGCAACACTGCAGGATTACGGCCATGTTGAAACCTACAGTATAGGCGACGAGCCGAACAGAAAGGTAGTAATCAGGTATAAAAGGGAATACAGAAAAGCATAGAATTAAATTAAATTTATAAGCTCTGCCCGGATAATGGTTTACCATTGTCCGTTTTTTTACTTGCCTGATAAAGAAAAATGAAATTACCCGGAAAGGAAAATTTTTATGGATGGATTGTTGACGGATACAATCGGCGCTATTTCGACGGCCGTTGGCAACGCCGGGATTTCTATCATAAGGATGAGCGGTCCCGAAGCCTTTTCGGTTGCTTCAAAAATATTCAGGGGTAAGGGCAATTTTTACGAATATCGTTCCCATACGGTTCACTATGGAAAAATAATAGATCCCGATAATAATGATGTTATTGACGAGGTTCTCATTACAAAAATGGCTGCGCCGAGGACGTATACACGCGAGGATACGGTTGAAATAAGCTGTCACGGCGGATATGTCACCGCTTCGAGAATTCTTGATTTGTTATACCGGAACGGGGTTAGGCCGGCTGAGCCCGGAGAGTTTACAAAGCGGGCGTTTCTTAACGGAAGGATTGATTTGGCTCAGGCCGAAGCCGTTATGGATATAATCGCTTCCAGGACGGAAAAAAGTTCAAAAGTTGCGGTATCACAGCTTGAAGGAAGGCTGTCGGATAAGATTAACAGTTTGAGAACCCGGCTTGTTGAAATGCTTGCGTCAATTGAAGTTAACCTTGATTATCCTGAATACGATTTTGAAGAGGTTGCCGCCGATACATTATCAATGAAAATCAGATCGGTATATGATGAGCTTAAGAACCTGATTGAAGGATTTCACTATGGGAAAATACTGCGCGAAGGCATGGAAGTGGCAATCATCGGAAAACCGAATGCGGGAAAATCTTCGCTTTTAAACCGTCTTTCAGGAAGAAACAGGGCAATAGTTACAGATATACCCGGAACAACACGCGATATACTTGAAGAATACGTAAATATTCTGGGAATGCCGATAAAAC
Organism: Clostridiaceae bacterium; assembly: GCA_012516065.1. Lineage (GTDB taxonomy): Bacteria > Bacillota > Clostridia > DSM-8532 > DSM-8532 > DTU069. The sequence goes on along the minus strand of JAAYXD010000204.1, from coordinate 3,260 downwards.
TTATTGACACGGCCGGACTCAGGGAGACTGAGAACGCAGTGGAGAAAATAGGCGTTAACAAGGCAATAGAAGTTATGGATTCTTCGGACTTGATTCTGTTCATTCTTGACGCTAACAGCGGTTTTGAACAGGAAGACGCGGATATCCTTGAAAAAGTTGAAAAATACCGTGAAAAAACCATATTTGTAGTGAACAAAACCGATAAGAAAGATGAGGGTAAACTGAACGAAATTAAGGAAAGAATTCCTAATGTCCTGGAAATTTCCGTGCTTGAAGATTCGGGCATTAATATTCTCGAAAGAGAAATTTATCAATACGTCAATAAAAACAATATTGATACCGATAACCAGATACTGGTGACAAACGCGCGGCATAAAAAACATTTACAGCTTTCGCTTGCGGACCTCGAAAAAGCTTTGGCTGCGATAGAGGCCGGAATGACAATGGATGTTGTTTCGATAGACATTAAAAGCGCTGCGGAAAATCTCGGGTATATTACAGGACACCAGGTGTCGGAGGAAGTAGTTGCCAATATATTTGAAAGATTTTGCATCGGAAAATAAATTCTTCTTTAATATATAGGGAAAGGAAATTATGTCACGTAACTGCAGTAATCAGAACTCGTATGATGTTATTGTAATAGGAGCCGGGCACGCGGGTTGTGAAGCGGCGCTCGCTGCGGCGCGCATGGGTGCTCAAACCGCGATATTCTCGATGAACCTTGACAGCGTGGCAAATATGCCCTGCAACCCGAATATCGGCGGAACGGCCAAAGGGCACCTTGTGCGGGAAATTGACGCTCTAGGCGGAGAAATGGGAAAATGCGCGGATAAAACGCTGATACAGTCAAGGATGCTCAATACGGCAAAAGGTCCGGCCGTTTACTCGCTCAGGGCGCAAATAGACAGGCGTTCGTATCAGCGCGAGATGAAGCACACCCTCGAACTACAGGAGAACCTTGATTTAATCCAGGCGGAAATAACGGATATTCTTGTTGAAAACAACAGAGTTACCGGCGTTCGTTCCCATTTAGGCACCGTATTTAACGCAAAAGCGGTAATCCTGACCACGGGCACCTATCTCAAGGGAAGAATCGTAGTTGGCGATGTTGTATACAGCGGTGGTCCTGACGGTCTTCTCCCGGCGAATCGCCTGTCGGAAAGTTTGAAAAAATTCGGAATTGAATTATTGAGATTTAAAACGGGAACACCGGCAAGGATAAACCGAAGGAGCATAGACTTCTCCAGGATGGAAATACAGCATGGAGACAACCCTATTGTACCGTTTTCCTTCGAGCATGAAACAATAGAAAGGGAACAGGTGCCCTGTTATCTGACATACACCACCGAAAAAACGCACCGCATCATACGTGAAAACCTGCACCGTTCCGCGCTGTTTGGAGGAATTATCGAGGGGATCGGGCCCCGCTACTGTCCGTCGATTGAGGATAAAATCGTGCGTTTTGCCGACAAGGAGCGGCACCAGGTATTTGTCGAGCCGATGGGACTGGATACCGAGGAATTCTATCTACAGGGGTTTTCAACAAGCATGCCCGTAGATGTGCAGATTGAAATGATAAGGAGCCTTCCCGGGCTTGAAAATGCGCGTATTATGAGATATGCGTACGCGATAGAGTATGATTGCATAAATCCGCTTGATCTGAAACTGTCCCTTGAGTTTAAGAATATCGATGGGCTTTTTTCGGCAGGCCAGATAAACGGCAGCTCCGGGTATGAGGAAGCGGCGGCGCAGGGCCTTATCGCCGGCATTAACGCAGTATTGAAAATAAAAGGCGAGCAGCCTTTGATACTTGACAGATCGCAGGCTTATATAGGCGTGCTTATAGACGATCTTGTTACGAAAGGAACGAATGAACCTTACCGCATGATGACATCAAGGGCGGAGTACCGGCTCCACTTAAGGCAGGACAATGCCGACGCAAGGCTGACGCCGATAGGATACAAAATCGGTCTTATAAAGGAGGACCGCTATAAAAAATTTTTAATAAAGCAGCAAAGCATATCAAACGAAATAAAAAGACTTAAATCAAAAACGGTTCCTCCGTCGGACAAGGTCAATGAATTTTTGAAAAGGCATTCGAGTTCGCCGATCAGTACCGGAATAAAACTGTATGATCTGCTTAAGCGTCCGGAAATTACTTACGAAGCGCTGAAGGAGATTGATGACGGGATGCCGGATCTTCCGAGGTCTTTTGCTGAACAGGTTTCGGTTTCCGTAAAATATGAGGGATATATAGCAAAGCAGCTGCAGCAGATTGAGCAGTTTAAAAAAATGGAGCAGAGATTGATCCCCGAAGATATTGATTATGAAAAAATACCGGGACTCAGAATTGAAGCAAGGCAGAAACTCGCAAGGCAAAGGCCCGCGTCGATAGGTCAGGCTTCAAGAATATCCGGCGTATCTCCCGCGGATATATCGGTCCTGTTGATTTACCTTGACGCAAAACGGAAAAGAGGCGGGAAACAGTGACCGGTGAAAATGTTAAACTTTTGAAGAATTGCTCTAAGTCTCTGGGCATTATATTATCGGACGCGCAGATAGATTTATTTGACCGGTACTTGTCCGAGCTGACGGAATGGAATAAAAAATTCAACTTAACTGCGATAGAGGAAGAAAAAGAAATAGTGCTAAAGCATTTTATTGATTCCATTTCCGCGGTTCCCTTTTTACCCAAAAACTCAATAAGCATGATTGATGTCGGAACGGGAGCGGGGTTTCCGGGTATACCGATAAAAATCGTACTTAAGGATTTAACCGTCACTCTTCTCGATTCACTTGAGAAAAGGGTCAGGTTTTTAAACCATATAATACTGAGCCATTGTTATGATAACATGACGGCAATCCATAAAAGAGCCGAAGAGCTTGCGCACGTGCGGGAACACAGGGAGGCTTACGATGTTGGGATATCCCGCGCTGTTGCTCCTCTGCCCGTATTGTGTGAGTATGTTATTCCGTTTGTTAAGGTCGGCGGATACTTTATCGCGATGAAGGGAAGCGATATTCAGGACGAACTGAAAGCATCCGAAAAAGCGGTGGACATTCTTGGAGGATCGGTAGAAGACGTGAAAAATTTTTTATTGCCCGGCACGGACATAAAAAGACATTTAATTTTAATAAAAAAGATTCGACAAACACCGACTATGTATCCGAGAAAAAGCGGAAAACCGTCAAAATCACCTTTGCAATAGGGGCGAAATCCCGCATTTTCAGGCGTTTCCTGCGATCGATTCCTGTTTTGA
>JAAYXD010000291.1 GCA_012516065.1 Clostridiaceae bacterium | reverse complement strand
TGTTATGCTTGTAAGTTTCACATCGACTTTTGTCACTTCATTTTTACTATCCTTACTCCTATCATTCTTAAACTTAATAACAGGAATAAGAATCTCCTGCAAAGATGTACCACCATGCACATAGTTGGCTCCTGTACCCTGCACCTTAAACCTGTTTACTCCCCTTGGAGAAATATATTTAAGGCTGGTGCCAGGTCCAAGTAAATACTCCATATCAAAGGTTAAAGTGCCATCCAACTCTAAAGTCTTCGTACTCAATACAAACCGTCTGTTTTCATAAGCATCTTCGATAGAACCTTTTGATATTTTATCGCTTTCCATAAGGTTTCCACGTTTATATATAAATCCGTGGTCGGCGGTAATAATGATATTTGTTGCCGTAACATTATTTACAAGATTATTTATTAACAGCATTAATTCTTTAAATGCTTCTTCTACCGCATCAAAAACCTCTCTTTCGGTTTTGTTATTGTCCCCTCTGGCATCAATAGTATTATGATATATATATATCAATTCTTTTCCGCCAAAAGTTTTACGCATATCATCCCGCTTCATATCAATAACATCCGTAAACTGTACGGCTATTGATTCCTGGCTGTAATTATTTAAAATTTTATTCCTGTTATCCGTTCCTTCTGAAGATATACTGTCCACATATACTTTATAATCCTCGTCTATTGTAATAGCCTTATGCGGTAAAAGGGATGCCATACCTAGACGGGTGCTGGATGGTATACAACCTTGCATATATACAATCTCAGTAGACCCTTTCCTTTCTTTATTAAGCAAGTCACAAAACTCTTTGGCCACCTCATATCTAAGCGCATCTGAAATAATAACAAATACCCTTTCTCTACGATTTTTAAATGGTTTTATGTACGCATTATAAAAGTCCTTCTGCATAATCATACCGGGAATTGTCCAATTTCCATTTAAAGTTTCCAAACTATCGGACCACTTAATAGAGAGTGAATTGAGATAACCGTTAACATAGGTATTTTCAACCTTATCCCTTAATTCCATCAGCAGTTCCTTGTTTTGCAGTCTGTCGAAAGAAATATAGAATTTTCTGTAGGCAGTATCCAGTTTATAATACTGCTCCGCATATTTTTTAATAAACTCTAAAGGGGTATACTGCCGTATATCCTGGCTAACATCCTTCCAGCAGTCAAATAATTCGATAGCCCAGTAGATACATTCATATTCCGATTTAAACAAATTGTACCAGTGCTTTGTCCTTCTGGCTTGAATAATATCCCTGTACCTTTCAAATTCTCCTATATCAGAAATCAGTTGCTCTTTGAGTTTCTTTATAATTGCTTCGTCAAAGGCTTTGAAAGTGTCACAGTTGATATATTCCTCTATTTCCCATTTATCGATGTACTCATGTACTTTTAGTTTCCATTCCATGCTGTATGCCAATCTGTCATAAGCAGCAAAGTAAAGGGAATGGTTCATGAAGTTGCTCAAGAATACTACACAATCAGTCTTCCTTGAAGAAACATATTTTCTCCATGTATCAGGCAATTCACCGTTAAGGCAATATGCAACATTTGTAACCAGCATGAATACGGCCAGTTTTTCGAGAGTAGGTTCCTTATCACTATACCCATAGTACTTATCAGCATATTTCCAGAGTACGTCTAATCTTCCAAACTTCTCGATAGCCCCCAGGTACTTGTTGTTCTCCAAATCTTCTTCCGTCAAAAGTACCCTTAAAACTTCATCAAAATCCGGATAAGGCAGTCTGCATAATGCCGATAGCACAGCCACATCCACTGTTTCTTCTGTGTACCTTTCTATTTCATATCCTTTAAAAATTTTATACCTGTCCTTGTTGTTAAAGAATTTCATGTAATTTCTAAATGTATTTTTCAAGGCGTCATTATCCCCTATTCCCAAATCCCCCATAATAACAGAAGCCTTATCAGTAAAAAACTCTATGCTGTACTTTAATACATCCAGCAGGTAGTTTTCCTTTGACTGGGGTTTAGGAAAAGGAGCATAAAGAAGATAGTTAGACTCTGTATCCACCTTCTCTAATTGGTACTTCACGTAAAAATAATTGTTTTTGCTTAATTTAAGTACCTTTGCATTTTCAAGGTCTAGTGTGTCTATATTTTCCTTGAATTCTCCGTCATCGTCATACCAGAAAACGATATGGCGTTTCTTGCCTTCGCTTAATTCCTTATTAAACGTATCTTCAAGAAGCGTTTTTATCTGAGTTAAATCCATTAAAATCACCTGGCTATTTCTAAATTTAATAATTCATGGCTTCATCTGCAAACACGCATTCATGCTTTATATATTGTCAAAACAAACTCTTCCCCCTGCTCCATGAGCAATGGTTCTTTTGCCCCTGCTTCTTTCATTTTTTTAAGTATCATTGGTATGCCTCTTCCCAACTGGTCAATATATCTCATATTTTCCATGTACTTAACAAGGAAAGGGTTACGGGCATAGGACACACCTACCTTCATCTTCTCTATTGTTACTGTGTTTGGCAGTCTTCCAGGACTTCTAAATTCAATACGGTCGCCAAACATAAATACCCTTATTTTAGACCCGCTGATGCTGTAATTTCTGTGCACCAGCGAGTTTACAATGGCTTCCCTCATAACAACCGTAGGG
>JAAYXD010000203.1 GCA_012516065.1 Clostridiaceae bacterium | reverse complement strand
TATTTTTTTGCATGAGTTCGTAAATAACCGGTATGGCCAGATCCTGCGAAACACAATGGATGAATTGGGCTGGAAATACCAGTATTTCACCGGAATCGGAACAATGAGCGGAATATTGATATTATCCAGGAAAAATTTTTCTCCAAGCAGGTGTAATTATAAAAAACCTTCAAAAAGCTACGGCTGGCTTGACATACTTTTTGACGACTGCAGAATAAGCATTCTCGCGGTTAATATCCCGAATGACGACCGTTATATGAATAAAGACGAATACTGGGAACGGCTGCTGGAATACTCAAGGATAAAAACTGTGGACGATTGCCTGATAATAAGCACACTTCATTCGGATAATGAAATGCCGGAATATAAATATCTTCAGCCGATAAATGAAATAACCAGGACCGGATGGGTTGATTTGATCCGGGAGCACGAGCGGAAAAATCATAAAGAAAAAGGAGAAGGCAGCATACCGGAAAGGTTTGATTACGCGTTTGCATCGAGAATGGCTTATAATTCCGTAACAGCGGCATATTTATCCAAATATGAGAGAGAAAAAGGTTTCACGAGACCGGCAATGGTAGTCGAGTTATTGTGATTTCTTCCGGTTGGAAAAGGAGAATGCGTATGTTGGAGATGCTGTTCAGGCGGCGAAGCATCAGGAAATATAAAAATATACCGCTGGAAAGGGAACGGATAGAAAAATTAATTAAAGCCGCTCTGCTTGCCCCGTCATCGCGGGGGATACGGCCCTGGGAGTTTATAATCGTAGAATCGAAACAGACGCTGAAACTGCTTTCGGAAGCGAAGGAAAGCGGTTCGGAATTTTTGGCCGATGCGCCTTTTGCGGTAGTTGTGATTGCCGATGAAACGAAAAGCGATGTTTGGATTGAAGACGCCGCAATCAGTTCTGTAATTATCCAGCTCGAAGCGGAAAAATTAGGTCTCGGATCATGCTGGGTCCAGATTAGAAACAGAAAGACGGCCAACGGTGAATCTTCCGAATCATATGTAAAAAAAGTATTGGATATTCCGTTCCATTACAGGGTCGAGTGCATTATTGCCGCAGGATATCCGGCGGAGCGTAAAAAGCCGTACAGCCAGGATGATCTCTTAATGGAAAAAGTACATTATGAAAAATACTGATATCCGGGTAAGCCGGTAAATAGGAGCAATTGCCGGGCATTTCTCAAAACAGCGGTATAAATTGCCGCATTGTCCATATGCCGTTTTCGCAAAGAACGGTATTTTCATTTTATGTCCTGTCAGATAGATTACTTGTCAAAAACATGTAATGATTTTGTAAATAGATGAATATTGCCGCTGTATGAAAAAAATGTTATAGTGGGTTTGGGCCGGACAGGCTTTAATGCTGCTTAATCTGTATCTTTGGGTGAATAAAAATTTGAAAAAATACGGACTTATAGTCTTATGTTTATTGGGCATTTTAATAACGGCATTTCCATGCAGCGCCTTTTCCGAGGACAGTTCGTCTGCTGAAACAATTACTGTTCAGCTTAACGGAATTACGCGTGAAATAAATCTTGTCAGGGTTGATTTGAAGGACCCGGCTTACCGGATCGAGGCCGCGGTAGCGAAAGGCCAGGTTGGAAAAGTGGATTCCCTTCCTGGGATTGCAATGCAGCTTGCAGATGACGAAACCGAAGTTATTGCTGCAATTAACGGGACGTTTTTTAACGCGTATTCGGATTTGCAGCCTGCCGGGAATATATTTATTGACGGAAAACCCGTATATATAAGCAACAGCGGCACAACCATCGGGTTTACCGCGGATAACAGGATCGAATTAACCTATCTTCACACAAGCGTAAAAGGTTCGATAAACGGCAACTGGGAATACCCATATAACTGGGAAGTCTGGGGGATAAACCAGGTTTATTACAGAGCCGATGCGAATGCTCTTTATACTCCTCATTTCGGCAGCCAGATAAATGCGGGCAGCAAGACAGCAATAGTTGTCAGGAACAATAAAGTGGTTGATATACGCAAGGGAATCAGCCCTATATACAGCGACGGGTATACCCTTGTCTTCGGCGCTCAGTCCTATGCTTCAATGTTTAAAATCGGGGATACGGTCGATTATAAAATTCAATATTCGAACATAGACTTTTCGGCAAAGGATAAAAAAGGAGCGCCGATGGAATGGACGCATATACGCACGGCAATCGGCGCCGGACCGATGCTTATCAAAAACGGGAAGCTTGTGCTTGATGCCGTTAAGGAAGGTTTTACAGGCGAAAAATTTACGTCGAGGTCGCAGAGGAGTTTTATCGGCGAAACTGCAGATAGAATTCTTGTTATCGGTACCGTGCCGGATGTTACGATCAGTGAGCTGGCCGCAATTTTAATGAATATGAACCTTGTAAATGCGATGAATCTTGACGGTGGAGCTTCTTCCGGTCTGTTTTACAAAGGAGAGGTAATTAAAAATACCGGAAGGAATATAAGCAATGCCATTGTTATTACGAGGAAAAAAACAAATCCCGTTAGGCTGGTACTAAACGGAAAGGAATTGTTTTTTGATACGGACGCTTTTGTTGAAAACGGTATTGTGATGGTACCGATGAGGGGAATCGTAGAGTCAATGGGAGCCGAAGCGGGATGGGATCCTGCAACGGGTACGCTTTGGGCCTGCATTGGAAATACAAAAATTGAAATGTGGAATGGAAACAGCTTTGTAAAAGTAAACGGCACTTATCAGAGATTGCCTTCCCCGGTTCTTGTACGTTACAACAGGACGCATATTCCCGCGGAATTTCTTGCCGAATTGTTCAGCGGGACAGTATCGTTTGACAGTGAAAAGAATATGGTTGTAATGAATCTTGACTACACCGATCCTGACGATCTTTACGAAGACGCGGTAAATGCATATGCAAGCGGCAACATTGACAAAGCGGTCGAGCTTTTCCAAAAGGTTCTTGATATTATGCCGAAACATGCCGGAACGCTCTTAAAACTGGCAAGGCATTACGATAAAGAAGGGAACAATGAAAAAGCGTGCGAATACTACGAAAGGTTCCTTGCTATTCAGCCTGAAAACTATGATGCATGGAATTCTCTCGGCTGGGTTTATTATAAAATGAACCGCCTTTCGGATGCCAAAGAAGTATTCGCCAAGCTTACGAACAAAGTCCCGAACGCGGCCGCTTATTGGATAGCCCTCGGCGATGTATACGCGCATTACCAGATACAGGATGACGTCAACGCCCGCAAGTGTTATGAAAAAGCGCTGCAATGCAGCTCCGATAAAAATCAGATCAGCACTATACAATCAAGGATAAACAAGCTGAATAATTAGCCCGGGCCAGAGTCGCGTACCAACCGGAACGCGGCAGCAATGCCTCGACCCGTTAGCCACCCGCTGTTTTTTGCATTATCCCCGCGGGTCCTGGCTCGGGCGTTTCGTTTCCTTGTGCGACAAAGCACATACGAACAGCACGCTTCCTTTCCTGTACTGTTTTCACACAGAGGTCTCCATATCCCGGGCCGCTCATTATCCCGCTCCACAGTTGCTTGTAGGCAGCAGAGCGTTAGAGTGTGTCGCCCGTCGTCACCGAAAGCACCCGAGCCACCCGCTAGCTATGGCATAAATTCATAGAACACTGAATAAACGTAAAAAGAACTATTGTACAATAACGGAAACTATAGCGGAATGAAGCTTAGAGATATTCAGTCAGAGCGAGGATAAGCAAGTCGACTGTCTGAGCAAAAATGCTTCCTGCAATAATTATTTAAAGCATTTTTGTGAGTTTCGACTTGCCCGAGCTGAACTGTATAGCTCTTGCAAATGAAGCTCCCTGTTGACGTTATTGTACAATAGTTTAATGAGCAGTGTTTGCACAAAATTCCCGCGGGTCCTGGCTCGGGCGTTTCGTTTCCTTGTGCGACAAAGCACATACGAACAG
>JAAYXD010000202.1 GCA_012516065.1 Clostridiaceae bacterium | reverse complement strand
CCCCTGATTTGGGTCCCCCGCTTCACAACTGTGAATTAAGCATATTCATTTGTCCGTGGGTATATTTTACCACAGCCGATGTCCGAACGTCAATTTCCCGATTTTTTTGCATTATTATGCAACCTTCATATGACTTGTTCAATATACTTAAGTTTATCTTTTACCTGCTTCGTTATGCCTGTTCATAAACTTATGTAGTATAACCGTTTCATAAAGGATAAGTTTTATTGATACATTTTGGTAACAATCAATTTACAATTAGTTCAGGAATTCGTACAAGTTATCTGATATAATAATAAAAGGATAGAAAAACCGATCAGCAATTCCGGCGTACCTGGCTGTTGACGGGAAGTACGGTAAGGCGGAATAACCGGGTCAACCGGTAAACTTATGAATATCCACTGGTTAACGAGGTAGATTGAATTGGATTTATATAAAAACATATTGGTATGCGTAACGAAGCAAAAAAACTGTGAACGGCTTATTAAAGCCGCGTCCGGGTACCTCTTGGATCAAGGAATTCTGCATGTGCTCCACGTTGCAAAAAATACATGGAATATTCTTGATAATTCACGTGAAAGTGAAGCTCTGGAATACCTGTTCAGAATTTCAAAATCGTATGGAGCCGAAATGACTGTGCTGAGAAATGACAACATTTCGGAAACTATTGCCGCATTCGCATTACAGCAGGAAATTGATCTTATAGTCCTCGGTGCATCCTCCAATGAGAATGAAAACAAGTACTTAAAACAACTGCGCAGTATTTTGAAGGATAAACCCATCAAGATCATAGAAATATAACGCCTGTTACTGAAACAATGCAAAAATTGCCCGGAAGCATGCGCTTCACGGGCAATAGGTTCAGTAGAGCGATATATAAGCCATATATCATTTTCGTTAATCCTTGGCTTTTCTTGGGGGTAATTGCGAAAATACCTTGCCGATAGCCTTCATTGCCCTGTCCATCTGCTCTTCGGTATGGGTTGCCGTGTAACTTGTGCGGAGCAGACATTGACCCGGCGCCACGGCAGGAACTATTACTGGATTTACATATACACCTTCTTCGAAAAGCATTTTCGTGGCTAAAAATGTTCTTTCATTATCATATGTCATGATAGGTATAATCGGAGTTTGCGATTCCAAAATGGGGATTCCCATTTTTCTAAGCCCGTTTCTCATATAATCGGCAATCCTGTTAAGGTTTTCGACACGCCACGGTTCCTGCTCTATAATTTCAAGTGCTTTTAATGCCGCAGCCGCATTAGACGGCGGAATCGAAGCGCTGAATATGAACGGGCGCGAATTATGTTTGACATAATGAATAACATCCTCGCTGGCGGCCATAAATCCGCCGAGGCTCGCAAGAGATTTGCTGAATGTTCCCATAATTATGTCTACTTTATCTTCAAGACCAAAATACGACGCCGTTCCGCGCCCGCCTTCTCCTATAACTCCAAGGCCGTGCGCGTCATCTACCATAACCCTTGCGTTGTATTTTTCAGCAAGCCTTACTATCTCGGGAAGCTTGCATATATCTCCGCCCATGCTGAATACACCGTCTGTTACAATAAGGATTCCTTTGTTTTCGGGAATTTCCGAAAGCACTCTTTCAAGGTCTTCCATATCGCTGTGTTCATATCTCACCATTTTCGCATAGCTCAGCCTGCATGCGTCATAAATGCTCGCGTGATTTTCCTTATCGCATACCACATAGTCATTTCTGCCGGCAAGAGCTGATATAATTCCGAGATTGCTCTGAAACCCCGTACTGAAGGTAAGTGCAGCTTCCTTGTGTAAAAATTTGGCGAGTTTCTCCTCAAGTTCTAAATGCAGTTTCAATGTCCCATTCAAGAACCGGGAACCCGAGCAACCGGTACCATACCGGAGCAATGCCTCTTTTGCCGCTTCCACAACCCTTTTGTCGGAAGTGAGTCCCTGGTAATTATTTGATCCTATCATTATGATATGGCGACCTTCCATTATCACTTCGGTATCCTGCCCGGTCTCCAAATAATGAAAATATGGATAAATACCTGCTGCCATAGCTTCTTTAGCTGTCGTGTATTCATAGCATTTCTGAAACAGATCCATACTTAACATCTCCTTATTTAGCTACGGGTGTATTTTTTGAGCATTTTTTAACACCTGGTCATAATACCTATAAAGAAGTAATACAAAATAATTGTATCACACTTTAATAAAATATCCACTTATTTTTGATTTTTTTTATTCACTGTATTAAAATAGTGTTGTTATCCGGACGTATAAATTACGGCGCAATAGCTCTTTGCAGTATTTACTCTTATGCCGCATATTTCTGAAGCGGCAGTTCGGTATCAGATTCCGTTCGGGAGGAAATATCAAATGGGTAAATCGAAAAAAATCATACTTGTAACAGGAGCTTCTTCGGGTTTAGGTCTGGCCGTTGCCCGGCACTTGTCAGATATAGGGCATACCGTGTATGCCGGAGCGAGATCATTCGGTGTTGAACGCACAGAAACATCTGCCGGTTTGCATGAAATCTATTTGGATGTTAACGAGCCATCTTCAATTGAGAGTTTTGTAAAAACAGCGATACAAAACGAAGGCAGGATTGATGTACTGATTAACTGCGCGGCCGTATTGGTTCTTGGTTCCGTTGAAGATACATCGGTAGAAGAGTATGAAAAAGTAATAAACACCAACCTTTTCGGCACAATCAGGATGTGCAAAGCCGTTATTCCATATATGCGAGAACAGCGATCCGGGTACATTATAAATTTCAGCTCAATAACGGGTTTGCTTGCCATTCCGTTCCAAAGCGCATATACTTCGTCAAAATTTGCAATAGAAGGCTTCACGGAAGCACTAAGCATGGAAGTAAAAGATTACGGCATAAAAGCCGTTCTGATTGAACCGACCGATCACCGGTCAGGCTCTCAGAAATACAGGCAGCATGCTCTTCGTGCCGATTACGATTCATCACCGTATCGTGATCTGTTTTTAACGGTAACGGAAAAAATCGATTATGATGAATCGCATGGCAGTGATCCGGATCAACTGGCAAAATTCGTGGCAAAAATTATACAAAAAAGAAATCCGCGCCTTCGCTACAAATCAGGCAAATTTGATCAGAAGCTCTCGGTTCTTCTTAAGCGGATACTGCCCGGAAGGGTCTTTGAATCAATCATTTTCTCATATTACAAGTCCGGAAAAAACAAATAACCGATATGTTGCTGCCAAATGCATCCCATTTACACGCAGGGTTATAATATTATTCCCGCGGGTCCTACTTCGCGGGTCGAGCCATTGCTGCCGCGTTCCGGTGGGTACGCGGCTTAGCTTCGGGTGTTTCGTTTCCTTGGGCGACAAATCACATACCGATACCACGCTTCCGTTTCTATACTGTTTTCACACAGTGGTCTCCATATCCCGGGTCTCTCATCAACCCGCTCCACATTTGCCTGAAAGCAGCAGGGCACTGAAGCCTGTCGCCCGGCGTCACCGAAAACACCCGAGCCACCCGCTGCGTTTTTTCATGATTAGCAAATGAATCCTCTTGTTGACGTTATTGCATATTAGTTCAAAAGGTAACTTACGCGGGTCCAAATAGAAATTTTAACTGAAATTAATTGTGAGTTTCATTTCATTGTGTTAAAATAACGGAAGTCAATTATTTGCATATTTATTCATTATTATACGAAGGGGATAGTTTATGCCGAAAAGGACTGACATAAAAAAGATACTTATTATAGGTTCCGGCCCTATCATTATAGGGCAGGCCTGCGAATTCGACTATTCGGGAACCCAGGCCTGTAAAGCCCTTAAAAAACTTGGGTATGATATAGTCCTGGTAAATTCAAACCCGGCCACAATTATGACTGATCCTGTCATGGCAGACGCAACTTATATTGAGCCATTGAATACCGAAAGCCTTACTCGGATTATTGAAAAGGAAAGACCTGATGCGCTGCTTCCGAACCTGGGCGGCCAATCTGCGCTTAACCTTTGCTCCGAACTGTACAAGGCAGGAATTCTTGATAAATACGGCGTTAAAGTTATAGGAGTCCAGCCTGAAGCAATAGAACGCGGGGAAGACAGGATTGCATTTAAAGAAACAATGAAAAACCTTGGAATCGAAATGCCGCGCAGCAGCCCGGCATACAGTGTCGAAGAAGCCGAAAAAATCGCCGCCGAGCTCGGTTTCCCGGTAGTTGTCCGTCCGGCATATACATTAGGTGGCACCGGAGGCGGGCTTGTGTATAATATCGAGGAACTGCGCGTTGTAGTAAACCGCGGAATTTCAGCAAGCCTAATCGGTCAGGTACTTATAGAAGAATCGGTACTCGGTTGGGAAGAACTTGAGCTTGAGGTTGTCCGTGATTCGAAGAACCAGATGATTACCGTCTGCTTTATTGAAAACATTGATCCGATGGGAATACATACCGGTGACTCGTTTTGTGCGGCACCGATGCTGACAATAAGCAAAGAGCTTCAAAAACGGCTGCAGGACTATGCATACAAAATTGTCGAAGCAATACAGGTTATAGGAGGAACAAACGTACAGTTTGCACACGATCCGAAAACCGACAGAGTCGTTATTATTGAAATAAACCCGAGAACTTCGCGCTCATCAGCGCTTGCTTCAAAAGCTACGGGATTCCCGATAGCTTATATTTCTTCACTGCTCGCTGTCGGCATTACACTCGACGAAATACCGTACTGGCGCGATGGAACGCTTGACAAATATACCCCTTCGGGAGAATACGTCGTAGTAAAATTCCCCAGGTGGGCTTTTGAGAAATTCAAAGGTTCAAAGGACAGGCTTGGAACCCAGATGCTCGCTGTCGGCGAAGTCATGAGCATAGGCAAAACATACAAGGAAGCGTTCCATAAGGCCATCCGTTCCCTTGAAATAGGGCGCTACGGGCTCGGTTTTGCGAAAAACTTCCATGAAATGTCGGCAAAAGAGCTTCTTGAACTGCTCGTCGAACCTTCAAGCGAACGCCAGTTCATAATGTATGAAGCCCTCAGAAAGGGCGTAAGCGTTGACGAGCTTCACCGCTTAACGAGCATTAAACACTGGTTTATCGAACAGATGAAAGAACTTGTGGAACTTGAGGAAGAGATATTGAAACACGACTTTTCCTCCCTGCCGGACGAACTGCTTATTCGGGCGAAAAAAGACGGCTTTGCCGACAAATATCTTGCGATGCTTTTAAAAACAACGGAAGAAAAAATAAGAAACCGCCGCATCGGATTGGGAGTAGTTGAACAGTGGGAATCAATCCCCGTCAGCGGTGTTGAAAACGCCTATTATTATTACTCATCATATAATGAAGTCAAACAGTATGAACCCAACATATCCGGAAAACAAAAAGTGATGATCCTGGGAGGAGGCCCGAACCGTATAGGACAGGGCATAGAATTTGATTACTGCTGTGTCCACGCCGCATTTGCGCTAAGGGACATAGGGTATGAAACAATTATGGTAAATTGTAACCCGGAAACGGTATCAACCGATTATGATACTTCCGACAGGCTGTATTTCGAGCCCCTTACCGTTGAAGATGTACTGAGCATATACAACAAGGAAAAACCATTGGGCGTGATTATCCAGTTCGGAGGTCAGACGCCTCTTAACATAGCCGGCGAGCTTGCAAAGGCAGGGGTAAGAATCCTAGGAACGACGCCCGAAACCGTTGACCTCGCGGAAGATCGCGACAGGTTCCGGAAAATGATGGATAAGCTCGGTATTCCAATGCCCGAATCGGGGATGGCAAGCACGTTTGAAGAGGCGAAATCAATTGCCGGAAGAATCGGGTATCCGTTAATGGTAAGGCCGTCATATGTGCTTGGCGGACGGGGTATGGAAATAATTTACGATGAGGAAATGCTTAGAACATATGTAGAAGCCGCATCAGGCGTAACGCCCGACCGCCCGCTTCTGATTGACAAATTCCTTGAAAACGCTGTTGAAGCGGAAGCCGACGCCATTTCGGACGGGAAAGATACTTTCGTGCCCGCGGTCATGGAACATATAGAGCTGGCAGGCATACATTCGGGTGATTCCGCCTGTGTAATCCCGCCGATTACAATAAATGAAGAACATTTACGAACAATCTTTGAATATACGAAAAAGATCGCGAACGAATTGAAGGTTGTAGGGCTCATGAACATCCAGTACGCAATAGCGGACGACCGCGTCTATGTCCTTGAAGCGAACCCGCGCGCTTCCCGTACGGTGCCGCTCGTTTCAAAGGTGTGCGGCATATCGATGGCAAGGATGGCCACAGAGGTTATACTGCTTTCTTGTTCAGGCAGAAAAACACCGTTATCAGGGTTTAAAAACATAAAAATAACCCATTTCGGGGTAAAGGAAGCCGTATTCCCGTTTAACATGTTCCATGATGTCGACCCCGTGCTGGGCCCGGAGATGCGTTCAACCGGGGAAGTGCTCGGAATGGCGAATTCTTTCGGGCTTGCGTATTTTAAGGCGCAGGAAGCCACGCAGGCCGCGCTGCCTGTATCGGGCACAGTCTTAATGAGCATAGCGGACAAGGACAAACCAAAGCTTGTTGAAATCGCCGGAAAATTTATCGAGCTCGGTTTTAAAATAAAGGCTACCGAAGGCACCCATAAGTTCCTTTCAGAAAACGGCATACCTTCCGAACCGGTGAAAAAGCTGTTCGAAGGGCGCCCGAACATTATAGACAGTATACTTAACAAGGAAATACAGCTTATTGTCAATACCCCGATAGGAAAGCAAAGCCAGACTGATGATTCATATATACGAAAAGCCGCTATAAAATACAGGATACCTTATATAACAACCATAACAGCAGCTCTTGCAAGCGTCAAAGGCATTGCCGCGTATAAAGCAAACAGGTTAAAACAGGATTCTCTTAAGTCTCTGCAGGAATACCATGGCTGCAGCAATTGACGGAATAATAAAGGAGAGTGATCGCCTGTGGGAGGTTTATTTGGTGTAGTATCAAAAAACGACTGCATTACGGATTTGTATTTCGGTACGGATTATCATTCGCACCTTGGAACAAGCCGCGGCGGTATGGCGGTTTGGAACGGCAAATCTTTCACATCGGCTATACACAATATTGAAAACATCCAGTTTCGTTCCATATTTGAACCGGATATGTCGGAAATGCACGGGAACATGGGGATAGGATGCATAAGCGATACCGAAGCGCAGCCATTAACGGTCTGTTCCCATCTTGGTCATTACGCGATAACTACGGTGGGGCGCATAAACAATATTAATGAACTTGTTGAAAAATGCCTTGAAAAAAATTTTATACATTTTCTTGAGATGAGCAAGGGGGAAATAAATCCCACGGAAGTTGTAGCCGCACTTATTGACCAGGAAAAGACATTCAAGGACGGGATTCTTAATGCCCAGCAGGAAATTTCAGGGTCCTGCACGATGCTTGTTCTTACCAAAGACGGAATTTACGCATCGAGGGACAGATTGGGCAGAACTCCTCTGATTATCGGCGAAAAAGACGATGCATACTGCGTATCGTTTGAATCCAGCGCATTTATAAACCTCGGCTACAAGCAAATATATGAACTCGGACCGGGAGAAATCGTTCTGATAAATTCCGACGGAATTGAGAAAATCTCACCGCCTCGCAGCAAAATGAAGATTTGCACGTTTTTATGGGTTTATTACGGTTACCCGTCCTCATCGTACGAAGGCATTAACGTTGAGGCTATGCGCTACCGCAACGGCGCTGCCCTTGCGAGGAACGACAATGTTGAAATTGATCTCGTTGCGGGTATTCCCGATTCCGGCGTTGCTCATGCTATAGGGTATTCAAACGAAGCAAAAATTCCGTTCGGCAGGCCGTTTGTAAAATATACCCCTACATGGTCAAGAAGCTACTTGCCGCAGAGCCAGGAAGTAAGAGCTCTCGTTGCAAAAATGAAGCTTATGCCCGTTATCGACCTTATAAAAGGCAAACGGCTTTTATTCTGCGACGACTCGATCGTACGCGGCACACAGCTTAGCGAAACCGTCGACTTGCTGTACAATTACGACGCAAAAGAAGTACATGTCCGTTCTGCCTGCCCTCCGCTTTTATATACCTGCAAATACCTGAACTTTTCAAGGTCCGGTTCCGAACTGGATCTTGCCGCAAGGCGCGCAATTCGCTACCTGGAAGGAAACAGTGAAGCTTCGCTCGATGAGTACAGCAATCCGGAAAGTGAAAAATACTGCCGCATGATTGAGTGTATAAGAAAGAACCTGAATTTTACTTCGCTGAAGTATCAAAATCTGCATGACATGCTTGATGCGGTCGGCCTCCCGCATGAGAACCTGTGCACGTATTGCTGGAATGGCAAAGAGTAACGACGATCAGAAAGACCTGCTGCCTATCGCAGTCAGGCTGCGGTTTACGGCATCGACAACGAATGTGTCGGGAGAAGATTCCATTACAGGTATTCCGGACATTTCAAGAACGGAAAAAGTACGCCTTCGATCATCGATCAGTTTTATTGCGGCGCTTTTAATGAACGCATCATCGGGTTTTTCGATCCTTTTGCCTGCTTCATTTGTCAATGCCGGATTTTTAATTGTCAGCACTACAACTTTATGACCCGGAGCGTAATTCTGCCAGGCAGTAACAATTTCGCGCGCATGCTCAATGCCCGCAGGGTTTGTGAATAACAGCACGAGACTCCTGCGGCTCTGTGTTTTCTGCAGTGTTGAAAACGCCTCATCGTAGTCCGCGGCAGTTTCATGAACTTCAATATTGTACATGCTGTCCGCGAGTTTTTGGAAATGCGGCATTCCCTTCCCTGTTTTCACAACGCGGCGAATCTCGCTGTCAAACGCAATAAGCCCGATATTATCTCCGCGGTAAAGAATGGTTTCGGCAACCAAAAAGGCAGTATTAACCGCGTAATCAAGCCTTGAGATACCGTCGATTTCCTCCGCCATCACGCGGCTTGTATCTATCATCAGGTATATGTGCCGGTTGCGCTCCGGCTCATACTGGTTCACAAAAAGGCGGCCTTCCCTTGCGGTGGCATTCCAGTTTATATGCCTGTAATCATCGGCGGGAGTGTAATCGCGGATGCTTTCAAATTCGGTGCCTGTTCCAAGCCTGCGGATTTTTCGGAGCCCGGCAGTGAGTTTCTTTCTGCTTGCAATTATAAGGTTTTTATTCCGCATATCTTCCAGATTCGGATATACCTTTACTTTTCCGGCAATATTAAAAGTCTTCGATTTGACGCATAATCCAAGAACCCCGGTATAGCGCAGATGCAGATCCGAAAAGGCATATTCCCCTCTTTTTTTCGGTTTTACCTTGTATAATACGGTCTTTGACTCCCCTGCGCCTGCCTTGAAGGATATTATCTCATTATCGGTTTCGAAACTTTCCGGTATGCTGTCCCTTATCATTATCATCAATGAAGTTTTTGCCGGGTTTCTGACAACCAGGCAAACATCGTTCCATACATTAAGGGAGAGTTTTTTTTCAGTTTCCCTTCTGATATCAAATTCATGCGGCGACGGAGTGATCGAATAATCAATGGCATAAAAGAGAAACAAAAGTATATTATATACCAGAACCGGAAATGCTCCTGCTCCGGGTATAAGCGACAATAAAGCGGGGATTGTTCCGGCCAGCACAAGAATTATGAATCTTTTGCCAAAAAACATGTTCCATTCCCCATTCTACCTTGGAATCTCAACAGTCTTGATTATACCCGACAGGATATCGTCAACTGTTACATTGTCAAGCTGCGCTTCGGGTCTGACAATAATCCGGTGCCTGATAACAGGATGGACTACCTCTACCACATCTTCAGGTATTATATAATCCCTTCCGTCAAAAGCAGCAAGTGTTTTTGCGCATTTCATAAGGTCTATCGAAGCGCGTGAGCTTGCCCCGAGCAAAACAGCAGGCGTATTCCTTGTAGCATATATGATCGACGTTATATACTTCATTATCCCTTCGCTTACTTTTACGCCGGCAATTTCATTTCTTGCCGCCCTCCATTCGTCAGGAGTTATAACAGCCGTGACCTGTTCCGGCGACAAAGCCCCGCCTGCTTCGTTAACCCTGTAAAGAAGCTCTTCTTCCTTTTCGGGAGGAAGATGATTCACTTCCAGTTTCATTAAAAACCGGTCCAACTGCGCTTCAGGAAGCGGATATGTCCCCTCGAATTCAATCGGGTTCATAGTTGCAATTACCAAAAACGGCTCGTCGAGCAGGTAGGTTTCACCGTCAATCGTAACACTTCTTTCTTCCATGCATTCAAGAAGAGCCGACTGCGTTTTCGGCGTAGCCCTGTTAATTTCGTCGGCTAAAAGTATATTTGTAAAAACGGGACCCTTTTTCATATAAAACGTACCGTTTTTAACATCAAATACCTTTGTTCCCGTAACGTCGGACGGCATAAGATCCGGTGTGAACTGTATCCTCGAGAATCGTACATCCAGAGCTTTTGCAAGAGTTCTTGCGGTCAGTGTTTTTCCAAGGCCGGGAAAACCCTCCATCAAAACATTCCCGCCTGTGAAAAGCGCAGCGGCAAGAAGGGATAGAAACTGCTCCTGTCCGACAATTACCTTTTTCATTTCATCCATCAATTCGGTATATTTTTTCTTTACAAACATAAGGTCTAATTCCATATCTTTTTCATTCCTTTCTTTATTTCCTCTTCAATTTTATCCAAATCGCGCATAAGGTTTATCAATTGTTTTTTGTTTCGATATCCGCCTTCGATATACCTTTCACATGCGGCAAGAGTTCGAACTGCCCTGTGTTGCAGTGGTCCGGGCATTGAAAGAAACCGGCCGTACCTATGCCTGAAATACCCGTAGTAGTTCGCGAGTACAAGGGGATACGATCTCATGCGCGCGGAAAGATTTGACAAAGCAAGCAGGAGCTCGTTCTCCGGGCGCTTGTTCCAGTAATTTTCACGGTTATCGCGCCCGAAAGGCTTCCATCCTCTAACAACTGCAAGAATCAGCACCAGAACAAGCTGAATCAGAACAAGCTGGCCTGCGGCTCCAATCAACTCCCAAACACCCGGAGCCGGTTTTTGAATATTGTGATAATACTCGTTAAAATATACTTCTCTGACTCCGGCCCTGTCTAAAGCCCCGATGAAAGCTACCCCCGCGTCAGAATCCCGAAGATTCACGTTTAAAAAATAGTCCTCCTGATCCATGACGCAGATCCTGCCTCCTCCGACGCCATACCATGTAACCGTAATCTTTCCTATATTTAAAACCTCATGCCAATCCTTCATTTCGCTGATCATGTCAAAAATCCAAAGCGAGCCAACAGTTTCCCTGTCGGGTATCAGAATAAGCGTATTGCCTTTTAAAAGCCATTGCTTTATATTAAGCTGTTCTTCATCTTTATTGAATATCGTAATATCCGGCCTGTACGCTATAATTAACGCTTCATCGGATAAAAATTTGGCGGGATAATGAAAACGCTTCGGCGCAAATCCCATTTCCCCGGCAAGAAGGTATATCGCTTTAATTCCATATTCTCCGGCGTTATATGTGCTGTATTCGGGATAATTTCCTCTGTACAGCGTTACGGAATATAAAACGAGGGCGGCCAAAAAAATCATGAAAGCGATAAGGATGAACCTGACAATGCTTTTTATTTTTTTTGCCATTTTTCATCCTCCCCGAGGCTTTCAAAAAAACCAAGCCATACATTTAACTGATTTTCGCTGATAACCCGCCCGCCATAGCGGCAGGCATTAAATAATAACGAAAACTCGTTCATTTGATCGGCAAGTTTACTATCCGTCGCGTTTATCTCCCGTACATATGCCCGGTTTGTTTTCCATTTCTCAATACGGATAATTTTTCTTTCATGGAACTTCAACAGAACGCAAATGAAAAGATAACGAAAGGCATTTGTATAATCTCTTTTTTCTATCAGCTCTTTAACCTTTTCAAAAGCCCGGCCGGGATTATCAAGAAAATCGGCAGCCTTCGGGTTTTGGCGCTCTTTCATTCCGGCCTTAAAGTACATTCTTCTTATTACCGCCCTGGTTATAATAAATATAACAATAACCGCAGCCGCAATTAATAAGATTTTTATAACGTTTTGAATCCATACGGGTACGGTATCAATCTCAATACCGAAATCCCTTTCAGGTCTCCCGTCTTTAAACAAAATATTGTAAATCCACTCTTTTATGCTTTCCCACAACCGGTTTATCATCTCGGAAAGCGGATTTTTTTTATTGGGATTCTGGAACTCGCGTCTTGACAGGATTTCATTTATTTTTTCCTTAATAATTTTCGCATTCTGTTCATCATTCAACATTCGTGCCCTCCGCTGTCCAACGCTTTGCTTTATCAATATTATCATCGATAATTTTCCACAGCGCAACCTCAATGTCCAAACCTTCGCGCTTTACTCTAAGGGTAATATAGAGCGCCGTCATAATGCATACAAAAAGAGGCTGGAGTATCGCGGCAAAAAGCTGCGAAACAACCGAGCCAATCTTTAAAAGAGTTACATCGATACTGCCCGTTACCGAACTGAAAACGATTACAACCGTGTTTATTATACCGGGAAACAGCGCAACAATAACAGTTCCCGCAATATATGACAGCCCTATTAAGACAAAGTTCTTCTTTCCAAGGTTGCCGCACCTTCCTATGCTTTGGCCGGCTTTTTTATTCTCTATGCATACTGCGGGCAGAAACATCCAGAACATACCGCTGAAATATCCTACCGTCCAGGCAATAATAATAAAAATTAAAAAAAGGATTACAACCGCGGCAATAATCAGAACAGTTCTTCCCCACTGCGGCAAAACTGCAGAGGTAAGTCCAAAAAGTGAAAAAGTTCCGGCAAAAATAACAATAAACATAATAAAGTATACGGCTATTCCAACAGCGGACATAATCATCCCATATAAAACCTTCCCCAGGACGAGCGTTCCGAACTGCCTGAAACATTCGCGAACAACCTGCCCTATTGTCTTTTCCCTGTTTAAAACAACATCCGCGTACAGTATTTTTACTATTGAGCCATCAAAAACATTATTCAATGTAGCCCAATAAATCATGTAAATTAAAAGGCTTCCGAAAAGCATCGCGTAAAGCGTCATTATTGATGAAATAAAATCCGCAGGTTCTATCGCCATGTTATCTGACATATTGAAAATATTCAGGTAATTGTCCGTAAAAACAGGGTTTATTATTGTATACAAGACCATAAAGGGCAGATAAAACATCAGATCCAGCAGAAAAATCTTCCGGAAATGCTTCTTATATAAAAAAAACCCATAGTCGATAATATCGGTAAACCTTGCATTGCGCAAGGGCCTCAATGTTTCCATATGTCCTCCGTATGCCATCCGTCGGGATATTATCTGTGACTAATAATATAATAACAAGCAGGATCTGTCAATTTATACATACAAAAACACCCGAACCAGAGCCCGCGGAAATAATACTTTTGAACCATTGTACAATAATTGCCTAAACACAGCGGGTGGTTCGGGTGCTTTCGATTCTAATTCCTTGCAAGGCAGAACCAATATGTTACAAGTCTCCAGAATATTTTCAGCCAGGTTGCCTTTTTAACTTCTTCCATAGTGACAAGCGGAATTCTTAACAGAACATCGTTTTCAAGCGTAACGACAGCTTCCCCCGCCTTGTCTCCTGCATTTACAGGCGCCTTTATAAAATCGGGCATCCTGATTTCCTCTTTAATTTTATCCTTTAGCCCTCTTTTCAGAAGAAGCGACATATTATCTTCATATGCTACGGGTACGGAAACTTTAAGACCTTTTTTCACGTTTACAATTCCCGCGCAGGCACCCTTTTTGTTAATGTTTACAACCTCAAAATTTGAAAAGCCGTAATCGAGTATCTTTGTCGTTTCTGAAAACCGCATATCGTTGCTTTCCACTCCAAGCACGACTGATATTAAATCCAGGCCGTCGCGTGACGCCGTGGCTGCCAGACAGAAGCCCGCAGCATCAGTCACTCCCGTTTTCAGGCCTGTCATACCCCTGTATTTCCCTATCAGATGGTTTGTATTATCAAGTCCGAAGGTGCCGTTTCTGAATGTATCCCGCTTTATGGTAGTATATTCATATATCAGTGGATACT
>JAAYXD010000201.1 GCA_012516065.1 Clostridiaceae bacterium | reverse complement strand
TTTTTTTACGCTTTTTGAAACTGCATAAGAATATAATTCCTAAAACAGTTGAATTTGACGAAATCGATATCTCCGACATTGATATTTCATTTATAAAAACCGTTACATTAAGCGATTTATATGCGTATATGTCATTTGTAAGCAACAAACGTTCAAATTCGGCTTATGCAAGGGCCCGAAAAGTCGCAAGCCTTAAATCCTTCTTTAATTACCTTACGAATAAGGCTAAATTAATTGATAAAAACCCGGCTGCGGAGCTTGAATCTCCAAAAATTGTTAAAAGGCTTCCCAGGTACCTGAATATTGAAGAAAGCAAGCAGCTTCTTACTTCCGTGGAAGGCGAACACAGCGCCAGGGATTATGCCATCCTTACCCTGTTCCTGAATTGCGGTATTCGTTTATCCGAACTTGTAGGCTTAAATTTAAAAAGCATCAAGAATAATACATTATCCGTGATCGGAAAAGGCGACAAAGAACGAATTATTCCACTTAATTCAGCCTGTATTTCTGCCATTAATGAATACCTTAAAGTAAGGCCGGTAGACGGCGTCAAAGACAAAAACGCGCTGTTCTTAAGCGAACGCAAGCAGCGTATAAGCAAAGCAACCGTACAGCACCTTGTAAAAAAATATATTGTGTCGGCCGGGCTTGACCCGAGAAAATATTCAACGCATAAACTCAGGCATACAGCCGCGACTCTGATGTATAAATACGGTCATGTTGATATCAGGGCCCTTCAGGAGCTATTGGGCCATGAAAGTATTTCAACGACGGAAATATATACGCATCTTGATTCACAGCAATTAAGAAACGCAGTGGAAAGCAATCCTCTGTCAAACTTTAAAGTGTCTGAATAAACTGCAGACTATGGATGCGTATTTGCGAATATCAAATCAATTGTTTTTCAAAACATTCAATTGCCTTTCCACGCCACTGTTTATTCGCGTAAAACTTAAATCCTAACGAAGTCCAAAATTTCTTAGCAGCGGTGTTTTCCGTCAATATGCCAATTCGAACCTTGTTAAAGCCCCGCTGTTTAAGCTTTTCCTCAAACTGGTTATACACTAATCTGCCATATCCTTTGGAGTGATATTTCCCATGAATCATCAGTAAACCTATCCAGGGACAATTGTCATTAGGATTATTTTTCATAAAGTCAATAATCCCTATATACTTATTTTCCAGATATATAAGATAGCTTTCGGTATTTTGGTTAAGGAACTCATTTCTCGCTTCATCTATTGTTCTTAAAGGATTACCGTTCTCAAGAATATTATAATGTGTATTTGAATTCAGTATTTCCAGTACTGTATTCAATAAATCTTCCGTAACATGCTGATACGCAGCAAAGCGCCTTAATTCTTCCGTGCCTGTTTTATTCAATATTTCGTTTGATTTCCATAGACATTCCTTCTGATCCATTTTTCACCCGCAACATTTTTATTAGTTTATTAACTTCGTTATTGATGTTATCGGCTTTAATAAAAGCGATAAATATATATTATTTCTTTATATCGCTGTAAAAATGTGTAATTATGGGAAAAGTGTCCTGCCGGACCCGTAACAATAAATGCATTAAAGCATAATGGAGTCCGGCAGTCACTAACTTAGATAAAAATCAATATTGATTTTTCATATGTCCGTATGCAGTTACCGAAAACTTTTTATCTTCAAGCTCCGATATTTTTAAATACGATATGATATACGAAACAAGGCTTTCGGCTCCCATGTTCAGATTTAACCCATGCTTTGTCAGTGCGTCATAACATCCTCCCGTTTCAATGTCTATAAGGCTTATTCCCTTTGAATTCAGGCCCTCATACCACTGGTGGCATTTTTCTGCCCTTTTCAGGTATTTTACATCACCTGTCGCCTCATAGACCTCGAGATATGTCAAAACTCCTTCGCATGCCTCTACGGGCTGTTCATCGAACTCCGACGGTTTACCGTTTCTGACAAACCACCCGTTGCAGCCTACGGGCTTGAAGTATCCTTCCTTAAACGTTATACTGCCGAGAAAATCAAGGCTCTCCTCCGCCACGTCAAGGAATTTCTTTTCACCCGTAGCCCTGTAAGCCGCCGCCAACGACCACGGAATGACATGATTGCTGTATGATATGATATTTTCAGGCCACTTCCATTCCTCGTCTTCGTTGTCATAATATTGACCGTATATCGTATCAGCGGTTTTAACAATAAGCTCTCTTATATTTCTGTAATCATAATAAATTTCTTCATCGCCGAGATGCGAAAGGCCAATAATTAAATACGCTTTCGCTCTCGGAGAATTAAGCGCAGCCACATTCGGCATTGCATTTTTCAGCATATGCGCAAGAGCGCATTTAAGGCCGTTCGGAGTATGTTTGTTAGAAACGGCAAAGCAGAGCGCCCAGAGCGATCTCCCGAAACTGTCCTCGGAACCTTCCTCTTCAAGCCATTTCCTGTCATAACTCATAAAGTTTTTAAATCTGCCTTTCTCATTCTGGGCGTTCAATAAAAATGAAGCATACCGGTAAACAAGATTAAGATATTTTTCCTTTTGATATCTTTCATAAAGCATAAGCGCCATAATCAAAGCCCTGGCATTGTCATCGGTCGTATATCCGTGTTTCGGATCGGGCAAAGAGTATTTAGAGTGCTGCATAATCCCGGTATCATCTGTAAGCCGGAAGATGTGGTCGTCTTTTATATAACCGCTGAAATACAGTATTCCCATTACTCCATCACTTCACATTGCCTGTGCCTTCATTTTGTCAAGCGTATTGATAAAAAGCTTTGTATAACAAGCCGCAACGTTCTTCCACATCATTGTCCGGCCGAGGTTGAATGTCCGTTCTTCCATTTCTTTTTTTGCTTCCGGGTTATCAAGCACATACATAATAAGCCGTGCCAGCGAATCGGAATCGTTAAACTCCGCCAGGAGCCCTCTGCCTTCAGCAAGCATTTCTTTCGCGTAACTGTACGGCGTAGATACGATAACCCTTCCATATCCTACGGCATAAGCGAGTGTTCCGCTGACCGCCTGGTCCTTTCCAAGGTATGGAGTCATGTAAATATCCGACAACTGCAGATAATGAATTATTTCATCTTTCGTAAGGTATTTGTCTACAAACCATACATGCTCCCTGATTCCCAGTTCGTCGACCATTTTTACGAGCTTTTCCCTGTACGCTTCACCGTACTGCTTTTTAATTTGAGGGTGCGTCTGTCCGAGTATCAGGTAAACTATATCTTTATGACGC
Source organism: Clostridiaceae bacterium (assembly GCA_012516065.1). Lineage (GTDB taxonomy): Bacteria > Bacillota > Clostridia > DSM-8532 > DSM-8532 > DTU069. The sequence goes on along the minus strand of JAAYXD010000201.1, from coordinate 2,016 downwards.
TCGGCAACCTTCGCAATGGCTTCAATTCCGTATTCAAGGCCCTTCCCGGGACTTAACAGGCCAAATGTGCTCACAACATTCCTGCCCGCAAGCCCGAATTTTTTCTTCAGCTTATCCCTTGATTCCAAAGTTCTGTACGGCACTCCGTGGTGTATTACTTCTATTTTAGATGCATCAATGCCGTAGACGCTTTGAAGAACCGGTTTTGTGTTTTTCGCCATTGTAACGATTTTTACGCTCTTTTCGCCTAACCGCTCCAATATGTTTTTCTGCTTTACGGTCGGATTCGGAAGTACGGTATGCAGTGTAGTTATAAACGGGATTTGCAGGTTATCGGCGAGATCAAGTATGTATTCCCCCGCCTCCCCGCCGAATATTCCGTATTCATGCTCTATCACAAGAAGCTCTATATCCGAATTATTTACAGCTTCTGCAATAGCAGCGTAGCTTTTCCTGTCATGCTGCATGAGCTCCATAATAACCCTGTCGCTGTACTCATAATCATTGTCGCTCACTGCGATTACTTTAGGTTTGTTCAATATTTTTATTTTATCAAGTTCCCTTACAAGGTCCTGTGTAAAAGTCGCAAGTCCGCATTCCCTTGAAGGATATGTGCTTAAAAATGCCACATTTCGCGTTTTATTCAATACCATGTTAAATCATCCTCCCTGGACAAATGTCTATTCCGTTTTTCAGGCACAGTTAATTTTTAGCCATTATCCCGCCATCGGGTGGCTTAAGCTGCCTGTAAGAACGGCGTTTCTTTCTTCGCTGTTTTTACTGACTTTACATTTTGACATAACCACAGAGTTTATAATCGATGATCCGCTTCCGACATGAACATTGTCCCAAACGACGCTTCCCATGATTTTCACGCCTTTTCCTACCGAAGAGTATTCGCACAGGACAGTTCCGGGACCTATAACCGAAAACGAATCAATTTCAACATTGTCGCCTATATATACAGGCCCGTTAATTTTCACATTCGGGCTTATCTTTGCCGTCCTGCTTATATACTGCGGATATCTGCTAAAATTATGATTTGTTATCCTGAATGCTCCGGAAAGAATATCCTTATGAGCCTTAAGATATTTTTTCGGGGTGCCGAGGTCAAGCCAGTACGAGCATCTGCTGTAAACCGCGAGCTTATAGCCCTTTTCGAGCAGAAGCGGGTATGTTTCGCGTTCAATCGACACGGGCCTTCCCAGCGGAATTTCATCGAACAGTTGCGGTTCGAATATATATATACCGGCATTAATGAGGTTAGAGTCGGTTTCACCGGGTTTTGGTTTTTCCTTAAACGCTGTAATATATCCTTCTTCGTCATACTCAATTACTCCATAGTCCGAAGGATTATCGACCAGTGTCACGGCAATTGTTGCAAGCGCTCCTTTTTCCTTATGGAAACGTACCATGTCGGAAATATCGATATCACTTAATATGTCCGCGTTAAACACGAGAAAAGTTTCGTCAAAAAAGCTCTGCGCGTTTTTTATTGCGCCTGCCGTACCCAACGGCATGTCTTCAGATATGTAACTTATTTTTACTCCGAAATCCCTGCCGTCTTTAAAATAATTCTCGATTTTTTCAGGCTTGTAGCAGGTACTAAGTACAATTTCATCAACACCGTAGTTTTTTAACCTTTCGATATTTCTTTCGAGCAGAGGCTTGCCCATAACCGGCACCATCGGTTTGGGCAAGTCGTTTGTAATTGGTCTCAAACGGTTACCAAAACCGCCAGCAAGGAATAATGCCTTCATATGGATACCTCCTGTCTCGTTTATTTAAATTGTTTTTTAATAAAATGCTATCCGTTGTATTCAGGTCCCGGGCACCTCAGCTCTCACTCCTTTACACAAGTAATAGTGTTTTTACTCCTTCAGAGTAAAACAAAACGATTTTATACACCATGACCCATAAAGGTGATACGGAAGACCCTTTTTGCGTTTTGTTATAAATTTGATTAATTTTATATAAAATAATTAAGAATCGAGGTATAGATGTCCTCCGCCTTTA
>JAAYXD010000200.1 GCA_012516065.1 Clostridiaceae bacterium | reverse complement strand
ATCTTGAAATTAGTTTATGCTCAAAAATCATTGTGTAAAAGACTAAAGACGGCCATGTCTCCCGGCAAATTAACTTTGATTTTTTATATGAATTATATTATTATAAGAATAATTAAACAGATGGATAACTGCAATGTGATTGCAAACAGCGGCGAATTAGCTATTTGCTTTGAAAGGAAGATATATATGAAATATGAAAGCACCCGGGGCGGTTCGAAAGATGTTTTTTCCGCAGAGGCGATAATAACCGGGATAGCGCCGGACGGAGGCCTTTATGTTCCGAAAGAAAAAGTGTCTGTAGATTTGAATTTTATAGGGGATTTGGATAATGACACATACCAGGAAAGGGCAAAAAAGATTTTGTCACTTTTTTTGTCCGATTATACATATGAAGAGATTTCGGAATGTGTAGACAAAGCGTACGGAAGTAATTTTTCAAGCTCGGAAATAACGCCGGTAGTTAAATTAAACGATCAGCTTCATGTTTTGGAATTATGGCATGGGCCTACATGCGCGTTTAAAGATATTGCGCTTCAGATACTGCCGCATTTTATGGTAAAAGCAATTCAAAAGACGGGTGAAAAATCCGAGATTGTCATTCTCGTGGCTACGTCAGGGGATACCGGAAAAGCGGCCCTTGACGGCTTTGCGGATGTTGACGGCACACGTATAATTGTTTTTTACCCCGATAAAGGAGTTAGCGATGTGCAGAAACTGCAGATGATTACCCAGGAAGGAAAGAACACTTATGCGGTGGGAGTGAACGGGAATTTTGACGATACGCAAAGCGGTGTGAAAAAAATCTTTACAGACGATACGGTAATAAAATGTTTAAATCAGGCCGGTATGAGGTTTTCATCGGCGAATTCAATAAACTGGGGAAGGCTTGTGCCTCAAATCGTTTATTATTTTTCCGCATATGCCGATCTTGTTAAGAGAAAAATTATCAGGCTTGGCGATAAAATTAATTTTGTTGTACCGACGGGAAACTTCGGGAACATACTTGCAGCCTGGTACGCATACGACATGGGACTTCCTGTTAACCGGCTCATATGTGCGTCGAACGAAAACAATGTTTTAACCGACTTTATTATTAAAGGCGTATATGACAGGCGCAGGGAGTTCTACAGAACCCTTTCACCATCGATGGACATTCTGATATCGAGCAATCTCGAGCGTTTGCTCTATGAAATGAACGGCAGGGATGCCGGAATAATCAGAGGATGGATGAAGGATCTTGCCGAGAAAGGAATCTACTCTGTTGATTATGAAACAAAAGAGCGGATACGGAAAGTCTTTTGGGGCGATTCGTCTACCGATGCCGAAACTATCGCAAGCATAAAATGCGTGTACGAGGACTGCGGATATCTGCTTGATACGCATACGGCCGTAGCGGTTGATGTTTATGACAAGTATGTGATTTATACCACCGACATGACGCAGACGGTGATTGTTTCAACCGCAAGCCCGTTCAAATTTAACAGCAGCGTCGCGAAAGCGCTTTTTGAAGATGAAGTAGGCGGAAAAGACGAGTTTGAACTTTTGGAACTTCTGTCCGAAAGGACGGGATGGGAAATACCGACAGGTTTAAAAAACCTCGACAAAAAAGAAATACTGCACAAAATCGTATGCGAAAAGGACGAAATGCAGAAAACCGTGATGGATATTTTAGGCTTGTAGGTGGTGAATGTTATGACGAAACCGTCATACACTGTTCCGTTAGGCAAAATCATAAGCGAATTTCGTCTTGAAGTGTTGAATAATGTCCCCGGGGCTCATGATATACCGGTAACCACTTCGGATATTAACCGTCCGGGCTTGCAGCTTGCCGGTTTCTTTGAATATTTCGGTTCCGACAGGATTCAACTGATTGGAACCGTTGAAATGGCTTATTTGCAGAATTTATCATTTGATGAGAGATATGCAAGCCTTGACAGGTATTTCAGCCATGAATTCCCATGCGTAATTATCGCAAGGGGAAAAGAACCTTTCCCTGAAATGATCGAACTTGCTAATAAATACGGAAAGCCTTTGCTGAGAACGGATGAAGAGACGTCCCGTTTCGCAAGTTATCTTATTACTTATCTGAACGTAGAACTGGCTCCGCGATGCACAAGGCACGGCGTACTCGTAGAGGTTTACGGTGAAGGTATTTTGATGCTTGGGGAAAGCGGGGTTGGAAAAAGCGAAACGGCTCTTGAGCTTGTAAAACGCGGGCACCGCCTGGTCGCCGATGACGTTGTCGAAATAAGAAAAGTTTCGAATAGAACCCTTGTCGGAAGCTCACCCGATATAATACGGCATTTTATAGAAATAAGAGGCGTAGGAATTCTGGATGTTAAAAACCTTTACGGTGTAGGCTCGGTCAAAATGACCGAATCCATTAATCTCGTTGTTAATATGGAACTTTGGGATACGAAAAAGCAGTACGACCGCCTTGGAATACATGATGAATATACGGAAATACTTGGTATAAGGATACCTTCTTTGACGATACCGGTTAGGCCGGGAAGAAACCTCGCGATAATCATTGAAGTTGCGGCTATAAACCACCGGCAGAAAAAAATGGGCTATAATGCGGCTAAAGTTTTAAGTCAAAGGGTAATGAGCGAAATAGAGAAAAACTCAATGTCCAACAGCGAAGCATAAACCGGATGCCGGGCGCAAAAGATTTACGGCCAGGTATAACGGGCCGGTGCGATAATACAATAATAATATGGGCGGTATTATGCTTCACGGTACTAACCGGAACCAGGCCCGAAACCGGCGGTAATTCGGGAGCGTTTATATGAAAGACAATTGGTATGATTTGATAGAAAAACTTAAAAATGTGGTAAGTGAGGACAGGATTCTTTACAGCGTGCCGATGAAAGAGCATACGTCGATGCGAGTAGGCGGTGCGGCGAGGATGCTCATTTTGCCGTCAAACAGGGAAGAAATAGTTGAAGCGGTAAAAATGCTTCACAGCATGGATATCCCGTATTATGTCGTTGGTAACGGCACAAACCTTATTGTGTCCGATGAAGGGTATCCGGGAGTTATAATAAAGTTCGCAGAAAACTATTCTGATATTCATGTTGACGGCTGTGAAATCACGGCACTGGCAGGGGCATCACTGGCTTCGGTATCGAATGCAGCGATGCGGAACTCGCTTTCCGGCCTGGAGTTTGCATCGGGCATCCCGGGAACTATCGGTGGAGCCGTCACGATGAACGCAGGTGCGTATAACTGTGAAATGAAGGATGTTGTCATCGAAACATCGTGTATTGACGAACACGGGAACGAACTGCTTCTGAAAGGTGACGAACATGATTTCGGATACAGGTCGAGCCGCATACAGAAAGAAAAGCTGATTGTCGTTGAAGTGAAAATGAGGCTTCAGAGAGGAAATATCAGCGATATAAAAGAAAAAATGATGTATTTTAACGCTTGCCGGAGGGAGAAGCAGCCGCTCGATATGCCAAGCGCGGGAAGCGTATTCAAAAGGCCGCGCGGGTTTTACGCCGGCAGGCTTATTGAGGATGCGGGCCTTAAGGGATACCGCATAGGCGGCGCAATGGTTTCCGAAAAACACTGCGGTTTCATTGTTAATACCGGAAACGCCACGGCGAACGATGTTATAAAACTTATAGAATATGTAAAGGAACGTGTTTTTCAAAATTCGGGCGTCATGCTCGAGCATGAAGTGAAAATACTTGGGGGATAAGACAGTGCAGTTTCTTATTATTACAGGGATGTCAGGCGCCGGGAAAAGCCTGTGTGTCAAGTACTTTGAAGATATCGGCTACTTTTGTGTCGATAATCTGCCGCCTTCACTGATTCCGAAGTTTGCCGAAATCTGCCTCCAAAGCAACAATAAAATGGAAAAAATAGCTCTTATCATGGATATCAGGGGCGGATCGATGTTTCTCGATCTTTTCCCGGCATTGGAGTCGCTTGCCGCGTACGGTATATCGTATAAAATACTGTTCCTGGACGCGCAGGACAACATCCTTGTGAAAAGATTCAAGGAAACGCGAAGGATGCACCCGCTTTCTCCGGAAGGGCGCATAAACGACGGTATTGCCGAGGAAAGAAAAATACTGCAGCCCGTAAAAGAAAAAGCGCATTACATAATAGACACATCAAACCTGACACCGCGGCAGCTAAAGCAGGAAATACTCGATTTGTTCGTTGAAGGGAAACCTTTTACAAGCCTTATTATAAGCATAATATCGTTTGGGTTTAAATACGGGCTTCCTATAGACTGCGACCTTGTGTTTGACGTCCGTTTTATTCCGAACCCGTATTATATTGATTCACTGAAAATGCTTACCGGTAATGATCGGGAGGTAAGCGATTATGTGCTTGGTTTTCATGAAAGCCGCGCTTTTTTATCCAAACTCGTGGACATGCTCGATTATTTAATCCCATATTATGTGAAGGAAGGCAAAAACCAGCTCGTAATCGGCATTGGCTGCACCGGAGGCAAGCATCGTTCTGTCGCAATCGCAAACAAACTGTTCGATATACTGAAGTCAAAAAACAGCAGTGTAATATTGGAACACAGGGATATTGAAAAAGACAGGAGATTTAAAAATGAAGCCTTTTAGGTTGCTTTCGGCAACATATAAATACAGAAAGTGGCTTTCAAGCGGATTATTCGGATTGCTGCTGATATTTACGGGCATTGCGGTATTTGTATACGGTACGAAAATTGAAACGGCTAAACTAATCGCTGCGCTGCTGTTTTGCGGCGCAGGTATTGTTCTTTGTTTCAACTGTTTCAGGAGAATAATCCTCGCGCTTCTTCAACTGACAAAAAACGGTCAAATGCCGCTGTCGAACAATATGCTTGATATAGGAAGAAACATATACCGCCGCTCTCAACTGAGAGAGGGCCCGAGAATTGCGGTTATTGGCGGCGGGACGGGCATATCGACGATGTTAAGGGGCCTGAAGACGCATACGTCAAACATATCGGCGATAATAACAGTAGCTGATGACGGCGGATCTTCGGGCATGCTCAGGAGAAACCTCGGTATGCTTCCACCCGGGGACATAAGGAACTGCATACTCGCGCTTGCAGAAACCGAACCGCAGATGGAAAAACTGCTGCAGTACCGGTTCAAGGACGGCGATTTAAAAGGCCAGTCTTTCGGGAACCTTTTTCTTGCAGCGATGAGCGGGATCAGTGAAAACTTTGAAACTGCCGTAAAGAACATGAGCCAGGTTCTTGCGGTTACGGGAACGGTTCTGCCCGTGACAAGCGAGAACATAAATCTTATTGCCGAGCTTGAAGACAACACAATTATAAAAGGAGAATCGCGCATCGGCGAGCACCATTTATTCCACCCCGGACGCATAAAAAGGCTTTATTTGGATAAAACTAATGTAAAGCCTCTTGAAAGCGCTTTAGCTGCGATTGATAATGCCGAGGTCATAATTATAGGCCCCGGGAGCTTATATACAAGCATAATTCCGAATCTTCTTGTGAATAATGTAGTTGACAGGATTGTAAAATCCAAAGCAATAAAGATATACGTCGCGAATATTATGACCCAGCCCGGTGAAACGGAAGGATACACCGTTTGCGATCATATAGAGGCGATTTACAGGCACGCGAACAACGAAAGGCTGTTCGATTACTGCATAGTCAATACACAGAAAATACCCGAGTCGGTTTATCAGCGCTATAAAGACGACGGCGCCGAAGCGGTTAAAATTGACGCGGCCAGAATTAAAAAGCTCGGAATAAAACTAATCGAAAGGGAATTGGTTCAACTCAAGGACGGACTATATATCCGCCATGATCCTGCAAAGCTGGCGGATGCGGTTATGAGTATTTGCAGTGATATAGAACGTATCGGCAGGTAATATTAGGATGTATTTCGGCAAGTCATACTGGAAGACACAGGAGCAGGGAATCCAAAAGGAATGGCTACTGGCGAACGGGATAGGAGGCTTTTCAAGCGGCACGATAATCGGCATGAATGCAAGGCGATATCATGGACTCCTTGTCGCATCGCTGACCCCGCCCGTGGAGAGGCATTTGATTTTATCGCAGATAAGCGAGAGGGTAGTGCTGGATGGAGAGGAGTATTATCTTCATTCTTTCAGAACACATGATTTTGCGGGGCACGGTGAATATCACCTCGAAGCTTTTCACTTAAACAACGGACTGCCGGAATTTCACTACCGCATAGGTTCCACGACAATAAAAAAAAGAATATGCTTAAGGTACGGGATGAACCAGGTCGTCATAGTTTACAATATATCTAACCCGGGGAAAAAAGGCATTATCCAGCTTATGCCGCTCGTCAACTTCAGAAACTACCATTATCTTTCTTTTCACCAGTACATGACATTTACCGCCGATGCGGACGGAAGAAAAATTGAAATCACGCCGTACGACATGGATACGAAAATATCGATCGACTGTTCCGAGGGCAAGGTTTTTATAAAAAACCAGTGTTTTTTTCATAACATGGATTATTACTATGAGCATGAACGCGGATTGAACGGTACGGAAGACCATTTTATCCCGGGTTTCTATGAAATCGGGCTTGACGCGGGCGATGAAAAAACAATAACCGTCGTATGCAGCATTGTTGACCCGATTACTTCGCTGGACGGGGAAAGTTTTATAAATGATGAAATAAAGAGACAAAAAGCGTTATTAAATGGCTTTCCCGAGGATCAGTTTTTAAGAATGCTTGTATCGGCGGCGGATAAGTTTATCGTGTACCGCCGGTCAACAAATTCAAAGTCGGTTATAGCGGGGTATCCATGGTTTACCGACTGGGGCAGGGACACTATGATTGCGCTGCCGGGACTTACGCTCACGACCGGGCGGTATGACGATGCACGCAATATTCTCCGAACATTCGCGTCATATGAAAAAGACGGCCTTCTGCCGAACGTTTTTCCCGACGGAACAGGGGATCCGGCATATAATACCGTCGACGCGTCATTGTGGTTTTTCGAGGCAGTCTACAAATATTATCTGTACACGAATGATATCGATTTTATTGATAATCATTTGCTTAAAACAATGCTTAACATAATAAACAGCTATAAAAACGGAACTTTATTCAACATAAGAATGGAAAAAGACTGCCTTATTTCAGCGGGAAACTCCGAAACCCAGCTAACATGGATGGATGCGAAAGCCGGTAACTGGGTTGTAACACCGCGGCACGGCAAAGCCGTAGAAATAAATGCGTTATGGTATAACGCGCTGATGGTAATGGCCGAAATTATGCGATTGACGGAACGGAACGGAGACGAATTCAGCGCTCTTGCCGCTAAAGTTAAAAAGGCTTTTATTGAGCAGTTCTGGAATGAACACGGCAATTGCCTGTTTGATGTTGTGGGTGATCATGAAAAGGACGATAAAATGAGGCCGAACCAGATTATTGCCGTAAGCCTTTCATTCCCGGTTCTGGACGGCACAATGGCCAGGTGTGTAGTTGATTCCGTTCATGAACACCTTTACACATCAATGGGCCTTTTATCATTAAGCCGCAGCGATCCGCAGTACAGGGGAATTTACGCCGGGGACCAGTTCGCGAGGGATGGAGCGTACCACCAGGGGACCGTATGGACATGGCTGCTCGGCCGGTTTATTACGGCATATGCGCGCGTGTATAAAGATAAAGACAATATTAAGAAACAGTTGGAATCTTTTTATCTTCCGTTCCATGATCACCTGCGCGACGCATGTATCGGCAGCATATCGGAAATTTTTGACGGAAACGAGCCGCTTATACCAAGAGGCTGTTTCGCACAGGCATGGAGTGTGGCCGAAATACTCAGATCCTATGTTGAAGACTATATGCCGCTGTTGAATTGAAGATTCGGGAGAATAAATGCAAATAAACGACATAACGGCAAATTAAAACCGTACCGCACAGGGGGATATATCAAATGTCATTTTCTTCGGATATCAAGGACGAATTAATCAGAGTCGATTACGGCAGGGAATGCTGCAGGAAAGCTGAAATTGCAGCAATACTGAGGACAGGCCTTATATTCCGCAAAACCAAAAAAAATAAGTCATTGACATTTATTACCGAACACGGGCCGCTGTCGAGGTATTTATATACGCAGATAAAGCATATTGTCAAAAAAGGGCCTGAAATTTACGGCGAAAAAACACCCCGATTAAAAAAACATGTGGTATACAGGATAGACTTCAACAATTTTTTGGAAAGCAGCGAGCAGAGGTCATTCCTGGAAGGCATCGGGATCATTTTCGATGTCGATAAGGAAATCATAGAGTATAGAAAATACGACATAAAAGACAGGTGCTGCATACGCTCTTATCTGAGGGGAGGTTTCCTGTCGGTCGGTTCACTGACAAATCCCGATAAATCATATCACCTGGAACTGAATTTCCAGGATAAAATGATACAAACCGAATACATGGGTTACATGGAATACTTTAACCTCAAACCGAAGCATATAACAAGAAAAAACTATGAGATTGTATATCTAAAAGAAGGGCAGGATATAGTCGACTATTTGAACGTTATCGGGGCGCACAACGCGCTTATGGAAATGGAGAATGTAAGAATAATGAAGGAAATGAGGAACCAGGTGAACCGCATAGTGAACTGTGAAACGGCAAACCTCGAAAAGACGGTTAACGCCGCGGTTAACCAGGTTGAATATATAAAATACATAGATGGCGCAATTGGACTGGAAAACCTTCCTCCGGCCCTTAAGGAAATAGCGAGGTTAAGACTTGAAAACACGCACGCGAGCCTGTCTGAGCTCGGTAAAATGCTGTCTCCGGAATTAAGCAAATCGGGAGTCAATCACAGGTTAAGGAAGCTTGAGAAAATCGCGGAGGATCTGAAGCAGAAAGAACAATAAACCGGGATATTTGCAGTTCAAGCAAAACAGGATTTTTTCGGGAAATAAAGAATATAAACCGTAAGAATGGAGTGATGATGTTGGAAATTACATTTAAGCGGCAGAATCGCATTCTTACGGTGTATCTTAAAGGAGAACTGGATCACCACGCAGTACTGAAAGTAAAGGAAACAATTGACCTTCAGCTTGTTAAATCGCCGGTTGCCCTGTTAATACTTGACATGAGCGCCGTCACGTTTATGGACAGTTCAGGCGTAGGCCTTATTGTGGGCAGGTATAACAAGATGAAATCTTTGGGGGGCAGTATGAAGATAGCAAATCCCGGATTGAATATATTAAAGGTATTAAAGATGTCGGGTTTGTCAAGGCTTATGGAAATCAGTTGATATCCGGTATGCTTTTTCGTATATTAAACAAATTGTATTGAGAGGTTTTGAATATGCAGCCAATAAACAGGATGAAAATCGAATTCGAAAGCAAATCGGTAAATGAATCGTTTGCGAGAATCGTTGCGGCGGCATTCGCGTCGCAGTTGGATCCGACGCTTGAGGAACTTGCCGATTTAAAAACCGCTGTATCGGAGGCGGTTACAAACGCAATAATACATGGATATGAACAAAAAGAAGGAACAATATATATGGAATGTATCCTGTACGAGGACAGCATCACGGTGATAATCGAAGATCACGGTGTAGGTATTGAAGACATTGAAAAAGCAAGAATTCCCGCATTCACGTCAAAGCCCGAACTGGAAAGGGCGGGAATGGGCTTTGCGATAATGGAAAGTTTTATGGACAGCCTTGACATAGAATCGCAAAAAGGAGCAGGAACTAAGATAACGATGACGAAAAAGTTCAAAAAACGCTGAAGAAACGGGAGTTGTACTTACTCGTGAACGATAAAGTGTTTGATTACGACACCAAAGATAAAAGAACAATGGAGTTAATACAAAAAGCCCAAAACGGAGATTCCGAAGCGCAGAACATATTGGTCCAGGAGAACATAGGATTGGTCTGGAGCATCGTAAAGCGCTTCAAAGGGCGTGAAGCCGAAACGGAAGACTTGTTTCAAATCGGCTGCATTGGACTGATAAAAGCAATAAAAAAATTCGACTCCGGTTTTGATGTCCGTTTTTCAACATATGCCGTTCCTATGATTCTCGGAGAGATAAAACGATTTCTGCGCGACGACGGTACCGTTAAGGTAAGCAGGGCTCTTAAGGAGCTTGGGCAGAAAGCCCGTGCTTTAACAGAATCTATTGAGAAACAAACAGGTCAAAGCCCTACTGTGCATGAATTGGCCGAAAAACTTGACGTTGAGCCGGAAGAACTGGTTCAGGCTCTTGAAGCCGGGTATCAGCCCGAATCGCTTTACCAGACGGTTGGGGATAATGAAAACAATACTGTTTATTTAATCGACAGAATTAGCTCACAGGAGAGCATGAACGAATCGCACATACTTGAACGCCTGTCTTTAAACAAAGCTTTGCAAAATCTCGACAAAAGATCGAGAGAAATTATATATCTGCGGTATTTTAAGGAAGAAACCCAGCAAATGGTGGCAGACAGAATGGGAATATCACAGGTACAGGTTTCCAGGCTCGAAAAGAAGATCATGAAGGAATTAAGAAGCCTGTTCACGTAACATGAACGAAATTGAAGCCCGCTTACTTTCCGGGCGGCCCTGGTAACAGAAGCGCCGGTAACGCGATTGCCGCGAATGGAATAGAATATTTACGGGAGCTTATTCGGGAGCGCCGGTATGAAGACATACCGATACGAAAGGGAAAAAGCCGTAGAATACGCACATAAATGGGCATTCGGACGGAACCCGGCATACCTGGATTTCAGCAATCTCGGCGGGGACTGCACAAATTTTGTGTCGCAGTGCATTTACAGCGGCTGCAAAACGATGAACACGGAACCCGTGTTCGGCTGGTATTATTTCAGCAGCTCAAACAGGTCGGCCTCATGGACCGGAGTTCAATACCTGTATAATTTCCTTGTAAGAAACAAAGGGACGGGACCGTTTGCAAGAGAGATCCCGCTATCGGAAATAGAACCCGGGGACGTAATCCAGCTTTCATTTGACGGCTTGGTATTCCGGCACTCACTGCTTGTTGTCGAAACGGGCAAAGTGGCGAACCCGCATAATGTAAAAATAGCGACACATACATTTGACAGGGACAATTACGCTTTGGACAATTATCTATACAGCAAATACCGCTGCCTTCATATAGAAGGATTCAGGAAATAAATAAAGCTTCATGCACTTTTATAATATTATTTTTCTTGCTTCAAGATAATAACGCTTCTCCCTTGCTTCGCCCATTGAAAATGATTTTCTCGGAAGAACGCCGTCAAGAATAACCGTCTTGAATAAATCTTCCTTCTTCATCGGAGAGAGGAAGAAACTGATATTGCCTTTTTGACGGCCAAGTTTTTCAGCTACATCCGTACCGTGAACATAGTCAATTACAACGCCGGGGTTTTTATCCAAATAATGATCAAGGAAATGCTGCAGTGTAGCGGTATCAAGATTATACGGCGGGTTGCATGCCCAAATGTACCCGGTTTTATCGTCGTGCAGGAACGCAATAATATGTTTTGAAACCATATTTATCGGTACGTTATTCATATGGCTTACATATTCATAACCGCATTTTATTCCCTGTGAAGAATAAAATTCCTTGAATGAAGACAGCAGATCACCGGGGTCCACATTAAAGAGCACACGGTGTATAGGTTCAAATTCAAGTGCACGGTCGTGAACATTAACAATTTCGACCAGTGCATATCTTGCGGGATGAATTTTTTGCTGTTCTTCCGTAAGATTTGTTTTCAGCTTGTCCCACCAGGATTTTGCGGCGGCAAGCGAGTGGTTTCCGTCCCCGACGGCGAAAAGCAAAGTCCCGTACGATTCGTCGACATTGTATTTTTTCATGAAAGTTTCGGTTGATTTAAGATCAACGAGGGCTTGGAAAACCTTTTGCAAAAGGTCCTGACTATTTACGCGGTAGCCTTCAACCCGGCCGCCGTCCATCATCAAATCGAACGAGTAAAGCTTTTCCATTTTGTCTATATGCCGTGACAAGGGCTCAATTACAGTCCGGCCGGGGTCGTCTATAAGAAGCATAATATGGGGCAGTTCGATGCACGCATTTTCGCGTATTCGGATACGCGGGGGCAGCCGGTCAAGGATCGTTCCTTCCGTAGCTCTTATCAATGACTGCGAGCCTTTCGAAAAATCATACTGCTCAAGATCTACCGCAAGCACAAGCCCTTTTCTTGTTTTTGAAATAGGCGCACCCGCTTTTTGGCCGTAGATCGTCCTTTCAACATAAATCATGGAGTCGGTTATTTCGGTAAAATAACCGTTTTCCAAATAACTGCGCATTGTATCATTTAACAATGCGATTCTTTCCTGTTTTTCTTTTTCGTTTTCCTTTTCAAGATATACTTCGGGAAAGATAAGATGAAGCGTTGAAGGTGATTCCCCTACATAGTCTTCTACGTTTTTCCAGTAATCCGGTTCCGAAGTGTATTGATCACAGGCGACAACGGCCCATTTTTTCATGTCAGTACCATTTTTCGGAAGCAGTATTGATGAAATATCAATGCCAAGTTCCTGCTTAAAATGTTTATTCATTTTCAACATCCCCTATAGCCGGTTTAAGATCATTCAGGACAATTTTAATAAAATATGTAATTTTAGTCAAATGGAATTTCACGCATTCTTTATTTGGAATTTTGACATAATAAGATTGTGAATTAACGAATTACAGTTTTAAGGATAAATATGGTATATTGGTCCGAATTAATCGGTACTCCGGTTTATGCGGGAAATAAAAAAGCAGGTCATGTTGAAGACATGATTCTGAATACAAATGAAAAAATAGTTGCCGGGTTTTTGCTGGAAAAACGTAATCTTGACTTGCACAGACGCTATTTCACATTCAATAGTATATTGCATGCAGGAAAAGACAGGATCGTTGTAAAGGAACCGTCAGATATCAGAATATTGAAAAAGGCGCAAAAACGCAAAATGGTATTTGCCGAAAACTTAATTAACCATCCGGTTTTCGATAACAGGGATGAGTATGTAGGACGTGTGGCAGACTTTTGTTTTGAACCGGCAAACGGCATTGTACGCGAAATCATTATATCAAACAGTCTGTTAGGAGATTTATGGTCAGGGAGAAAAAAGCTTCCCGTACTGGGCCGGGTGGAATTTTCGGGCGAGTTTATACAAATAAACAGGGATGCGCGTGAGGAAATATACAGCATGAACAAAGGCCTTAAGAGATGGATAAGGATCAATACTCCGCCGATATGAACGGCTGTGAGGCGGGACGATGTTTCTGCGGAAAATGCCGTTTGGACGTAAAAGAGTTGTAATCAGCAAAGGAGGTTGTTATTGATATGCGCGTCGGATTTGCAAAAGGAATGGTTTTCGGCGGTATTGTCGGAGCCGTGATGTCTATGGTCATTAATCACGATATCGATGTAAATAGGACAATAAAACGCATTATGCGCGCAAAAAGGAACATGTTCAAAAAATCAAGAAGGCTTGCGGCAAGCATAGCCGGAATGATGCGCTGACAGCGCAGGTTAAATCTTCCCTTTTGAAAACCTTTTCTCAATAAGCATACCCGTTCGGGTTTGAGAAAAGGTACATAAAAAAGCTGCTCAGATAATTCAATGGCTTTGGAGGCTCCTGATGAAGGCTGGTAAATGGATATGTATCGGTATATTGGCAGCCCTTGTTGCAGGGCTTCTTTTTTTGCTCATGCGGTATGCAAGGCAGGTATTAAGAGCGGCAACACCTTTATGGCTGGGGATAGCCGCTGCGTATTTTCTGCTTCCCATTACGGAATGGTTTGAAAAACATAAACTGTCAAAAAACACAAGCATAATTGCCGCATATACGTTAAGCATAACGGTATTGCTCGTTATATTGCTGTGGCTTGTCCCGATACTGATAGACAACATTAAGGATTTGACCGAAGTGATTCCCGACTTGTGCAGCAAGACATTGCATAATATTAAAGCGTTCGTTGAAAGAAACATGCCCGAACAATGGCGAGGAACGGTGTTAAAGGAAATTGACAAAAATTCCGAGCTTTTAAGCGAAAAAATAACCGAATCGATCTATGATTTAATATCTGCGCTACCAGGGACAGTATCGATTATTATAGATATACTCCTTGCCTGGATAATTTCGTTTTATATACTAAAAGACAGGGACAGGGTTATCGGAAGTATCAGATATTTGTTCCCCGAACAATACAGGGACGATGCGGTATGTTTTTTCCGCGATATCCACAGGGTTGCCGTAAGATTCATACAGGGACAGGTCTTTATAGCATTAATACTTGCCGTTATTGAAACAATAGGTCTTTATATTATAGGTATGCCGTATGCGCCGCTTTTGGGGTTTATCGGGGGAGTATCGAATATTATCCCTTATTTCGGACCGTATATCGGGGCTGTTCCGGCAATTACGGTCGCACTGGCAACATCCCCGTGGAAGGCGTTGTGGGCGGCTGTAGTATTTATTGCAGCCCAGCAGCTTGATAATATTTTCCTGTCTCCTAAAGTAATGAAAGGAAACCTCGGGCTTCATCCGGTGACAACAATAATGGCGGTGATTGTAGGCGGGCGGTTGTTCGGCATTCCGGGTCTTCTGTTCGGCGTTCCGGCTGCGGCAATGCTGAAAATAACGGGCAAAAGAGCGCTGAGGATTATATCCGGGTAAAGCAATCAAATGGCCATTTCAATGATTCGTTCAGAATCTGTTTGCTGTATAAATATATTCTTTTTGTGGGCATGGCTACCGATGGAATAACGTTCGGATGCACAGTTGCTTTAAGAATTAAGCTCTCTCTTGACGTTGTTCAAACCAGTTTAGTATACTTTAGTAAGCGACAGTTCAGGCAGAAAAATACTTTCTGCGCTAAAATAATAATATACTCTGAAATGCGAGGGTTTACTGATGCATCCATACGGGTTGAATGAGTTAAGAGAAAAATTCCTATCATTTTTTGAAAGCAAAGGCCATTTAATATTGCCAAGTTTTTCACTGGTTCCTGAAAATGATCCGAGCATACTTTTGATTAATGCCGGAATGACGCCTTTAAAACCATATTTTACAGGGTTGAAAGTTCCTCCTTCGAAAAGAGTGGCTACATGCCAGAAATGCATCCGTACGCCGGACATAGACAATGTAGGGAAAACGTCGAGGCATGGGACTTTCTTTGAAATGCTCGGGAACTTTTCATTCGGCGATTATTTCAAGAAAGAAGCAATTCCGTGGGCATGGGAATTTATGACCGAGGTTCTCGGAATCCCGGAAGACAGGCTGTATGTGTCGGTATATCTCGATGACGACGAGGCTTTTGATATATGGCACAACGATGTCGGTCTGCCGAAGGAGAAAATATTCAGGTTCGGAAAGGAAGATAATTTCTGGGAACACGGAACAGGTCCGTGCGGGCCGTGTTCGGAGATATATTATGACCGCGGAGCGGACAAGGGCTGCGGGAGAGAAAGCTGCACCGTCGGCTGTGACTGCGACAGGTTTATCGAGGTTTGGAATCTTGTATTTACCCAGTACGATCGTCAGGAAGACATGACGTATTTACAGCTGAAATCAAAGAATATTGACACAGGAATGGGGCTTGAACGCTTAGCGTGCGTCGTGCAGCAGGTTGATAATATTTTTGAGGTTGATACAATAAGAAGCCTTCTTGACCAAGTATGTGACATAGCAGGAGTAAAATACGGAAAGGATTACAAAAAAGACGTTTCGATAAGGGTTATAACCGATCATGCAAGAAGCGCGACAATGATGGTTTCAGATGGTGTCGTGCCGTCTAATGAAGGCCGCGGATACGTGCTTCGAAGGGTGATAAGGCGCGCCGCGCGGCATGGAAGGCTTTTAGGCATTGACGGACTGTTCCTTGCCGGTTTGGCTGATACCGTCATAAATACCTTCAAGGATGCATATCCGCATATGGAACAAAAAAGAGATTACATCAAAAAGCTTATTTCAGTCGAGGAAGAGAAGTTTAACAATACGCTCGATCAGGGAATGAGCATATTGGAAGAATTTATAGATTCGGTAAAGCAAAAAGGCAGTGACACCATCGACGGAGAAATGGTGTTCAAGCTTCATGACACATACGGTTTTCCGATTGATCTGACCCGTGAGATTGCTAAGGAATATGATCTGAAAATTGATGAAGAAGGCTTTCTTGCTGAGATGAAGAATCAAAAAGAAAAAGCGCGTGAAGCTCATTTCAGGAAAGAAGGCTCTGCATGGGAAAAAGATCTTTTTACAGGGGAGCACAAGCATTTTGCGACGAAATTTATCGGATATACTCAGTATGAGGCAAAAGCAACGGTTAAATACATTATCTCGGATGGAAAACTTGCGGAAAACGCGATGGAAGGCGAGGAAGTCGCGATAGTTACCGATGTGACTCCTTTCTATGCTGAAAGCGGAGGCCAGGTCGGTGATACGGGAATTATTTCCGGTGAGAATTTTAAGATGGTTGTCACCGATTGCAAGAAGAATTCCGACGGGAAGTACCTCCATTTCGGAAAAGTTGAAACTGGAATGGTACAGGTTGAGGACGCTGTTGAATTAAAAATTGATATAGCTAAAAGAAAGAGCACGGCGAGAAATCACACCACGACACATATACTGCATAAAGCATTGAAAAATGTGCTCGGCGATCATGTAAACCAGGCCGGTTCGCTCGTTACGCCCGACAGGTTAAGGTTCGACTTTAC
This sequence comes from Clostridiaceae bacterium, assembly GCA_012516065.1. Classification (GTDB taxonomy): domain Bacteria; phylum Bacillota; class Clostridia; order DSM-8532; family DSM-8532; genus DTU069. The sequence continues at coordinate 13,525 of JAAYXD010000200.1, read as the reverse complement.
GCATTTTACGGCTTTAAGCGCCGAACAGCTTGAGGAAATCGAGAGACAGGTAAATGATGTAATACTGTCAAACTATCCCGTATATATTGAAGAAATGTCGCTCGATGAAGCTAAGAAAAAAGGCGCGACCGCCCTGTTCGGAGAAAAATACGCGGACACTGTAAGGGTAGTAATGGTTGATGACTACAGTATGGAACTGTGCGGCGGAACGCATATTTCCGCTACAGGCGAAGCCGGGCTTATAAAAATAATAAGTGAAAGCAGCATTGCGTCCGGTATACGCCGTATTGAAGCACTGACGGGAACGGGCGCGATTGAGTGGTACAGGGAACGCGAGAGGCTTCTCAATGAAGCGTCGATGGCGGCAAAAACCACTCCTGAAGAAATATCTTTCAAAATAACCGAAATTGCAGATGAACTGAAAAAGACGCGAAGGGAGCTTGAGGAACTTAAGGCAAAAGCGTTAAAAAACTCGGTTAATGACATGATACAGAAAGCAATTGATGTTTCCGGAATAAAAGTGCTTGCTGAAAGAATGGACGGGCTTGATATCAACGAACTGAGAAACACTGCGGACATGCTGAAAAGCAAGCTCGGATCGTCCGTTGTTATTCTTGCTTCGGGTTCGGACGGCAAGGTAAGTCTTATTATTTCGGCTACAAAGGACGCTGTTGAGAGAGGAATACACTGCGGTAAAATTGTTGGTGAAGCGGCAAAGGCCGCAGGTGGAGGCGGCGGCGGCAGGCCGGATATGGCGCAGGCCGGAGGAAAAGATGTCAACGGAATAGACAAAGCGGTTGAAATTGCGCTGAATAAAGTAAAGGAAAGCTTGTCGGGCTGAATCGGTTTATAAGCCGGAAGTTATTGATACCGCATAAGGTATGCTTCAACTCCCGGATGAGGATATTATTTAAATCCGAAAAGGAGGATTTTGTTATGCCGGACTGTATTTTCTGCAAGATAATAGAAGGATCGATACCGTCTAAAAAGGTTCTTGAAAACGACGATATCATTGCATTTCATGATATTAACCCTGCTGCGCCCGTGCATGTGCTCGTTGTTCCGAAGGTTCACATTGAAAGTCTTGAAGCGCTGGACAGCCGGAATATTGATGTTGTTGTGAAAGTTCATCAGGCAATCCTTGAAGTGGCCAAAATTATGAATATAAACAGCAAAGGGTATCGTGTTATCGTAAACTGCGGGAAAGACGGGGGACAGACCGTTCCTCACCTTCATTACCATGTCCTCGGCGGAACCGCAATGAACGAAAAACTATTGTAATAACGCATGTCACCCATCGTCACCGAAATCGCCAGAGCCACCCGCCTGGATTTCTGCATAATTGCGGGTACAGCAAGACAGTTGTGAAAACTATTGTACAATAGTTTAAAAGTAACTTCCGCGGGTTCTGCTTTGCAGGTCCGGGCATTGCCTTCGCATTACGGTTGGCTTGCGGTTCTTTATCGAGTTTTTTCAGTTAAGCAATGCGACATGTCCGGTGCAATGCTGCATGCAGGCAACTATACAAAAGTCGCTAATAAGCCGTTAAAGTACTGTGCTGCGAGAAAAAAGTTGACTCGGTTTCAGGCTCTATTATATAATAATATATGTGCTTCATGCAGGAAATGCTTTTTTCCTGCATACTGGAGAAAATCCCCGGCACAACTGTATGTTACAGAGGGGAGGGAAAGATGTGTCCGAAGTGAGAGTTAAAGAGAATGAGTCCCTTGATAGTGCGCTCAGGAGATTTAAGCGGCAGTGCGCGAAGGCAGGTGTACTTGCGGAAGTCAGGAAAAGAGAGCATTACATTAAGCCGAGTGTTAGGCGCAAGAAAAAATCCGAGGCTGCAAGAAAGAGAAAGTCCAAGTAAGAAAAGGGCACATTTGGACACTATTGCCGATCTCAACTTCAGCAGATATATATCAGTTAAGAAAATTATAGATATCGGTTTAAACTCGTGATAAGAAAAAAAGCCCTGATAAAAAGAATCATAGAAGCCCGAAGGAAATCCTTCGGGCTTTTACGTAAAATGTGAATATACGATTTGAAATCAAAAGTTTAAATATATCTGTTCATTTCGAGGAGCCGTATGTGGGAAGATTTTTATATTGGCAGTAAAGCATTCTGGAATACAGCCAGCATAGAAAAGGAAGCCGTTAATGAAATATCAAGGCGGCTGGGTCTGCCGTCATTGCTTTCAAAAGTGCTTGTAAAAAGGGGACTATACGATACCGAACAGATAATCTCATTTTTAAAACCCGCAGCCAAAAACCTGTACGATCCTTTGCTGCTTCCGGACATGGACAAAGCGGTATCAAGGATTATTGAGGCGAAGGAAAAAAAAGAAAAAGTTATAATATACGGAGACTATGATGTGGACGGGGTTACCGCCGTATCAATACTGTTCGGCTTTTTATGTTCAATTGGGGTTTATGTGACTTATTATATCCCCGACAGGGTTGACGAAGGATACGGAATTTCAGAAACTGCGGCCGAATATCTTTCCAACGGCGGTTATGACTTGATGATCACGGTTGACTGCGGTATATCGGCAAAAGACAGGATAGAATACATATGCAACAAGCTCGCGGATAAAAATTTGAAAATGGATTTTATAATAACCGATCATCATTTGCCTGTTCCGGGTATGATTCCGGAAGCTGCCGCGGTTATAAACCCGAATCTCGAAAACAGCAGCTACCCGTTTAAACATCTCTGCGGAGCCGGGGTTGCTTTCAAAATTGTGCAGGCGCTGTGTAAAAAACTAGATATGGGTGACAGGTATTTTAATTATGTTGATCTCGCAGCGCTGGGTACGGTAGCCGACATTGTCAGCCTTACGGACGAGAACAGGATAATAGTATGGGCGGGCATTGAAAAAATAAAACGCTGCCCAAATCCCGGAATTCTCGCACTTATGAAGATAGCCGCAGTGAACGACGTCGATTCAAGAAAGCTCGCGTTTATACTTGCCCCAAGGCTTAATGCGGCGGGCAGGATGGGCGACGCTTCGAGGGCTGTGAGACTCTTAACGGAAAGTGACACGCTGCTTATAGAAAAGCTCGCAAAAGATCTGAATAATGATAATATAACGCGCCAGAAAATCCAGGAGGAAATATACAAAAAGGCGTTGGAAGCTATAGAGTCCGACAGCAAATATTCTTCCGAGAAAGTATTGGTAGTTTACGGCGAAGACTGGCATCACGGAGTTATCGGAATTGTCGCTTCAATGATCGCCGACCGGTATTATAAACCTTGTTTTGTCCTTTCGGTATCGGGTGATATTGCCAAAGGATCGGCAAGAAGCATCGACGGGTTTAATATATACTCGGCTATGGAATACTGCGCTGATTTATTTATCAAGTACGGAGGACATAAACAGGCTGGCGGTATAACGATGAAGACAGCCGATATAAACGAATTCCGCCGAAGGGTTAACATTTATGCCGAAAGTACGGGTTTGTCATTGATTCCGACGATCGAAATAGATGCCGAGGCCGAACCTCACGAATTAAACATTGAAGCCGCAAAAGCAATAACTGCACTGGCTCCCTTCGGTGAAGGAAACGAGCCTCCCGTGTTCAGCATGAAAGGCATGACGGTCATAAATAAAAAACGCGTTGGCGAAAACGGCGAGCATTTAGTGCTTAACCTTTATTCGAAGGGTTATAAATTCAATGCCGTATGCTTTGGGATGGGGGAACTCGAGCCTTGTATCCGTTTGAATAAGGCCATAGATCTGGTTTTTACGGTCGGGATTGACAGTTTTATGGGCAAAACCGCTCTTCGCCTTTTTGTCAAGGCCGTAAGGACAACGGAAAACATTCTTAACAGGAACAAAATACTGCTGAAAGCGGCGGAGAAAGTCGAATGTCTTGATTATAACCGCGATTGGATTTATAATGTTATCAATAACCAAATGGTAAACCGTGATGACATAAGGCTTTCAAGGGAAGACCTTATAAGCTTGTACCGTTTCCTTTGCAAGTCGGGTTCGGGGACATATACCGACGGCCAGTTGTTTTACCTCGCCGAAGAACTGAGCCGGGGCGAAATAAGAATGAACTACTTCAAGCTGCTGGCAGGAATGCATGTGCTTGATCAATTGGGCATCATCGGTTTTTCCTGTTTGGCAGGCGGGGAATACGGCGTGCGTATTCTTGAATCAACTCAAAAGGCTTCACTGGAGGATTCGGCGCTATATTCGTATTTACAGTCTTTGCAGCAGGCGGTGAATGAATGACGGTGATTTCATGATTGAGCAGTATAATAAGCTATTGAAAAAACTTGATTATCTTGGTAATGGTTTGAATCTGGAATTGATTGATAAGGCGTATCAGATTGCGATGGAAGCCCACAAGGGTCAAAAAAGAAGTTCCGGTGACCCTTTTGTTACGCATCCGCTTGAAGTTGCCATAATACTTGCGGATATGGAAATGGACATTACCACGATTGTAGCTGGAATACTGCATGATACCGTTGAGGACACGAACCTGACCTATGAAGAAACGCTGAATCAATTCGGGCGGGAAGTTGCCGATCTGGTTGAAGGAGTCACGAAGCTGACAAAGCTTCCATATACGACAAAACAGGAAGTCCAGGCCGAAAACTTTCGCAAAATGTTCCTAGCGATGTCGAAAGACATACGCGTCATTATCATTAAGCTCGCAGACCGCCTTCACAATATGCGCACACTGAAATACAAGCCGAAGGAAAAACAGCTTGAGATAGCGCGCGAGACGCTTGATATTTACGCTCCGCTGGCGCACCGCCTGGGTATCTACAAAATAAAATGGGAACTCGAGGATCTGAGCTTACGTTACCTCGACGAGAAAATGTATTATGATCTTGTCGAAAAGATAGCGAAAAAGCGAAAGGAACGCGAAGAATACATTGACAGGATAATAAATACCGTTTCCGAAAAAGCGAAAGAACTTGGAATCGAGGCTCATATTGAAGGAAGGCCGAAGCATTTCTACAGTATATACAACAAAATGATCAACCAGCACAAGGATTTGGAACAGATATATGATTTGTTCGCAATACGCGTAATTGTCGATACGGTTAAAGACTGTTACGCGGTTCTCGGGCTTGTGCATGAATTGTATAAACCGATACCGGGAAGGTTCAAGGATTATATTTCAATGCCAAAGCCGAATATGTACCAGTCGCTGCATTCAACCCTTATCGGTCCGGAAGGGATTCCGTTCGAAGTGCAGATAAGAACGTGGGAGATGCATAGAGTAGCGGAAGTAGGTATAGCGGCACATTGGAGATATAAAGAGGGTGGAAAGCAGGATTACGAACTCGACAGTAAACTGGCCTGGCTGCGCCAGCTGCTTGACTGGCAGAAAGAAACGCAGGACCCTGATGAATTCATGGAAAACCTGAAGATTGACTTGTTTACCGACGAAGTGTTCGTATTTACTCCGAAAGGTGATGTAAAGTGCCTTAAAGCCGGGTCCACACCGATTGATTTCGCTTACTCGATACACAGCGCAATCGGAAACAGCATGATAGGCGCAAAGGTAAACGGAAGAATAGAATCCCTGGATTATGAATTGAATAACGGGGACATTGTAGAAATTATCACTTCTTCCGCAAGCAAAGGTCCGAGCCGTGACTGGCTTAAAAAAGTAAAAACATCCCAGGCGAGGAACAAAATAAAGCAGTGGTTTAAAAAGGAAAAACGCGAAGAGAACATAGAACGAGGAAAAGAGCTTTTTGATAAAGAGCTTAAAAAGATGCGGATTTCGCCGCAGCAGCTGCTGAAACAGGAGATTATCGAAACGGCGCTTAAAAAGTATAATTTTCATAACCTTGATGATATGTATGCCGCAATAGGCCTTGATGCTATATCAAGCCGGAAAATTATTACAAAACTTCAGGATGAATACCGTAAAACTCTCCCCCTCGAAGAGCAGAAGAAATTGCTGCTCGAAACAGGAAAAGATCAGGAGAAGGAAAAAAAGAAAAGGGAGACGAAAAATCCTGAAAGCGGCGTAATAGTAAAGGGAGTCGACAACTGCCTCGTCCGGCTGTCCAAATGCTGCAACCCGGTTCCGGGCGACAGAATAATCGGGTATATTACCAGAGGAAGAGGTGTTTCGGTTCACCGGGACGACTGTATTAATGTTAAAAATACGCCCGATGCCGATACAAGGCTCATTGAGGTTAGCTGGTATAAAGGAAAATCCGCGTCATATCAGGCCGAACTTACGGTCAAAGCCCACGACCGAACCCAGCTTTTGATGGAAATCACGAATGTGATAGGCGATGCGGGAATACCGCTTAAAGCCATTAACGCAAGGACAACAAAGGATAATGTCGCTATGATGCACCTTACCGTGGAAATAACCGATACGGAACAGCTTGAAAAAATAATAAACAAGATAAAACGCGTTCAGAATGTTTTTGAAATTACAAGAAATAACAGGTAATGGCTGAAACAATGTCCCGCACCGGGTATCTGAAAGATCTTGCAAGGGATAGTTTTTAGCCTTGTTTTATGTTTATCGGTATGCGTGGGATAAAGAGGATTTATATCAACTGTTAGGAGAGGATATATTTGAGAGCTGTTGTTCAGAGAGTTACACAATCAAAAGTGACGGTTGGACAGGAAACTGCGGGGAGCATTCAAAAAGGGCTTGTGGTTCTGCTCGGAATTGGCAGGGAAGACACGCAAAGCGATATTGAATATCTCGCGAACAAAATAGCAAACCTCAGGGTGTTTGAAGATGAAAACGGAAAAATGAATCTTTCCGTTTTGGATATAAAAGGCGAACTGCTTGTTGTTTCCCAATTTACTTTATTCGGGGACTGCAGGAAAGGCAACCGCCCGAGTTTCACGAGCGCTGCCGCGCCGGATGAAGCAAACCGCATGTATAGGGAATTTGTTAATTATTTAAGGCAAAACTACCCTATAAACGTGGAAGAAGGGGTTTTCCAGGCGTCGATGCTTGTGGAGATCCATAACGACGGTCCGGTAACTATTTTGCTTGACAGCAGGAAAACATTTTAAACAAAAAAATGAAAACGGGTGAGGAATTATGATTATAGAGTGCATTTCAGGCGGGCTTATAAATTCCAATGTATACGTTGTGGCCGGAAACGAAGGCGGAGTGATAATCGACTGCGGATGCCCGGCCGAGAAAATAATAGAAACGGTTAACAGGTTCGGGATTGATATAAAAGATGTAATTCTTACGCACGGCCATTTCGATCATGTTTATTATGCGGATTCAATAAGGGAGTTAGCCGGAATGAAAATCCATATTCATAAAAATGATGCGGATTTTTTAACGGACCCCGTAAAAAGCGGGCTTATGTTTTATCACAGGCGCGGCGTACAGGGTTTCAAACCGGCCGATAATCTGCTTGATGACGGGGATATCCTTAAAATCGGCGATCTCGAGCTTAAAATCCTGCATACGCCAGGCCACACGCCGGGAAGCATCTCGGTTGCGGTTGGAAACTGTGTATTTACCGGCGATACTCTTTTCCATACTTCAATCGGCAGGACGGATTTTCCGGGCGGTTCCCATAAAGATATTATAAAATCGATCAAAAACAGGCTTTTTACGCTTCCGGAAGAAACGACAGTTTATCCCGGACACGGAGAATCTACCCAAATCGGATATGAAAAGAGAAACAATCCGTTTGTAAATGAATAGGATAAATTTACAAACGGAAATTGATAAGCTATTATTATTTTAATATTTTATTTATTAGCATGGGAGGATGGTAGTATGAAAAAGCTTTTCATCATTGTCATTTTATGCTTTGTATTAATCATTTCAGGCTGCGCAACCGGAAAGACGGGGAGCACGGATAAGAAAACGCATACGATAGGCATAATCCAGCTTGTTGAGCATGTCGCCCTTGATTCCGCAAGGGAAGGTTTCATCGATGCGCTGAAGGATAACGGCTATGTTGACGGTCAAAATATCACTGTCGATTTCCAGAATGCCCAGGGTGATCAAAGCAACCTGTCAACTATAAGCGACCAGTTTGTAAGCAATAAGGTAGACCTTGTATTGGCCATTGCCACGCCTGCGGTACAGGCTATTGCGGGAAAAACGACGGAAATTCCCATACTTGGAACAGCCGTTACTGACTACGTTGTAGCAAAGCTTGTGGATTCAAATGAAGCTCCCGGAGGAAATGTGAGCGGGACAACCGATATGAACCCCGTAAAGGAACAAATAGATTTGCTTGTCAAGCTTGTTCCTGATGCGAAAACAGTCGGAGTGCTGTACAATTCAAGCGAAGACAACTCGATTCTGCAGGCGAAGCTCGCAAAAGAAGCGATTGAAGCGCTCGGCCTTACATATGTAGAAGTAACCGTTACGAATACCAATGAAGTACAGCAGGTAACACAGTCGATAGTCGAAAAATGCGACGCAATATACATTCCCACCGATAATACAATCGCATCGTCGATGCCCGTTGTCCACGGTGTCACGTCGCAGTCTAAGACACCAGTCATATGCGGTGAGGCGGGAATGGTCAGAAGCGGAGGGCTCGCAACACTTGGTATAAATTATTACGATCTCGGTTACCAGACAGGACTCATGGCGATAAAAATCCTGAAAGGGGAAGCCGAACCCGCTACTATGCCAATCGAATCGGCAAGCGGTTTTGATTTTGCAATAAACGGCAAAGTCGCCGAAGAAATAGGTATAGAAATACCTGAAGAACTTAAGGAATACGTATTCTATGAATAGACAGTGTTAGGAAGTGGTTTGAATCATATGCCGGAGATACTTTTAGGGGCGGTCACGCTTGGTCTTTTATGGGCTGTAATGACAATAGGAGTATATATCACATACAGGATACTGAACATTGCCGATCTGACAGTTGAAGGCAGCATCACGATGGGTGCTGCCATCGCCGCATCGCTTATATCAAAAGGAATAAATCCGTATTTGGCCACATTGCTGGCGTTGTTAGGCGGAATGGCCGCAGGGCTTGTTACGGGGCTTCTGCATACGAAGCTTCGTATACCGCCTCTTTTGTCCGGTATTTTAACGATGATAGCCCTTTATTCGGTAAACCTGCGCATCATGGGAAGGGCAAACATTTCACTTTTAAGGGTTGACACGGTATATACCGTATTTATGAACCTGGGACTTAACCGTACATCAGCGGTTCTGGTGCTTGGGCTCATATGTGTTATCAGCCTGATTTGCATATTGTACTGGTTTTTCGGAACGGAAATCGGCTGCGCGGTCCGAGCTACGGGTAATAACCCGCAGATGGCCAGGGCACAGGGAATTAATACAAAGAGCATGATAATACTCGGACTTATTATCAGCAACGGTCTTGTTGCGCTGAGCGGCGCGCTTATTTCGCAAAGCCAGAGTTTCGCCGATGTTCAGATGGGCATAGGCTCGATTGTCATAGGCCTTGCTTCCGTTATTATCGGGGAGGTGCTTTTCAGCAGAACAAGCTTTTACAGCATACTTATATCTTTGGCTCTCGGCGCGATTACTTACCGAATTATCATTGCGCTTGTTTTGAAAATGGGAATGCCCGCAAACGATTTGAAGCTTTTTACGGCAATAACGGTTGCGGTTGCTCTCTCACTGCCGATGTTCAGAGCATATCTATCCCCTGTAAAAAGATCAATCAGGGAGGATGAATAAATGCTTATCGTAAATGGTTTGACGAAAATATTCAATATTGGTACGGTAAATGAAAATATAGCGCTGAGAGACGTAAGTTTTTCGCTTAACGAGGGCGATTTCGTCACGCTGATAGGCGGGAACGGATCGGGAAAGTCCACCCTGCTTAACTGCATAGCGGGCGTGTATCCTGTTGAGAGCGGTTCAATAATAATAGACGGAGTGGATGTTACAAAACTGAACGAGCATAAACGCGCAGCGATGCTTGGGCGTGTTTTCCAGGACCCGATGCTTGGAACGGCGTCAAATATGGGGATAGAAGAAAACCTTGCGCTTGCACTCAGAAGAGGGCAGCGCCGGACATTGAGATGGGGAATAAGCAACAAGGAACGTGAATTATACAGGAAGCTGCTGAAAAAACTGGACCTTGGCCTGGAAGACAGGTTAGGAACAAAAGTCGGGCTGCTTTCAGGCGGGCAGCGGCAGGCTCTTACTTTGGTAATGGCAACATTGAAAAAACCGCGGCTTTTGCTTCTCGATGAACATACATCCGCCCTTGATCCGAAGACTGCGCAGATGGTCCTTGACATCAGCGATCAGTTTATCCGAGAAAGCCGTATTACAACCCTTATGGTTACGCATAATATGCGCGATGCTATAAAATACGGCAACCGGTTAATAATGATGCATAACGGCCGAATCATACTCGATATCAGGGATGAAGACAAGCAGAAGCTTACCATAGAAGATTTGCTGAAGCGTTTCGGAAAAGCCAGCGGCGAAGAATTTAACAACGATACCGCTCTTCTTTCGTAAAAGTTTTTCCAACGATTAATCATGGTTTGACAATCCGTTTCGCTGCGCCGCATGCCTATGCGGCGTTGTTTTAAATTGATATTGTATATTCCGAAAGGCTTGATTAAATGAAGAACGTAGTATTAATCGGTATGCCGGGAGCAGGCAAAAGCACAATAGGCGTTTTGCTCGCAAAAACAATAAATTACCGTTTTATAGATACGGATTTGATTATACAGCGCAAATACGGAATGCTGTTGAAGGATATAATAACCGAGTACGGTATGGAAGAATTCCTTTCGATAGAAGAACGGGAAATCATTTGCCTTGAAGCCTCTCAAAGCGTTATTGCCACGGGAGGCAGTATCGTTTTAAAAGAAACAGCGATGGCTCATTTAAAACGTATCGGCACTGTTGTTTATCTTGAGCTTCCATATCCGGAACTTGAAAAGCGCGTAAAAAACATTACAACACGCGGCATTGTAATGAAAAAAGGCCAGACATTTTATGATGTGTATAAGGAAAGAACCCCGCTGTATGAAAAATACGCTGAAATAACGATAAATTGTTCGGGAAAAACAATGGAGCAAATCGTTGAAATGATTGCTGCAAAGGTTTTATGAATTCATATGCGGTTCATAAAACAGGGCACAATCCGTTAATCGTAAACATAAGATGATACCGGAAAAATATTTCTGACAGGGAGTGAACCGATGAACGGATATTTTTGCCAAACGCAGCAATACTCATATATGACCCAATGCCCGTATGCTTATTCGTGCCCGATGAGAAACCAATGCCCGGTATGCCCGCACCGCGAGGAACAATTCGCTCCGCAGGAAACGGTTTATTATCGCGGTACCGGCGCAGATAACGAATACCGCGAAGAAATACAAATGCCGGCTAATCAATATACAAGCGGCGGTTTTGAAGAATACGGCCACAGCAATCTGTACCCGAACGAAAACATATACAGCGGTTACGGCATAAAGAATCCTTTTTGTGACTCCGTAAACTATATATATATAGATCCGAGGGATAACGCTATAAGTCCGTGGGATAACAACAGAAGGTTTGAGAACAATTTGAATTATGAGATGTATTTGCCCGAACGCCCCTTCGGATAAAATAATGCCGTATACCTGCCGGAACGCGGCAGCAGTGCCTCAGCCCGCGTAATCACCTGTTGTGTATTCGCCTGCCTCGTTGAATATGACGGATTTTTCCTGTAAGATAAAATACAGGAATAAATCGTCATATTTTGTTTATAAAGGGTGAGTTGGTCCCTGCCCCTTGCTAAAGGAAGGAGAAACGTTCCGTCCTGTCATATTTGAAGTCAAGGCAATATAAAAATTGCCTTGACATGAAAGGTTTCGGCAAATATAATAAAAGTGTAGGATGGTAAGATGGAAGCAAACTTCATAACTGTTATTGTGCGGAAAATTCTATATTTGTTTCCTGAGAGCCCCCTACGGGTTTTTTTATTGCTTTTTTCAGTAATTAAGGAGGGAAAAACCGTGGGAAATCAAGGAAATGGAATGTTGATGCTGTTGACGAAGGTATTGCTTGTGATCGTATTGATTGCGGTCATGACAATACAATCGGCATGTGCGGGTACGGCTTCGGCAGCCGGGACAGGCAAAGTTGAATTAAAGCTCGCGCATTTTTTCCCGGCGACGCATCCGGCTGAAACCGTATTGGTTCAGGGATGGGCCAAAGCAATTAACGAAGCGACGGGAGGAAAGGTAGTAATTACAAGTTACCCGAATGAAACACTTCAAAAAGCCGCAGATATTTACAACGGTGTTACTCAGGGCGTAGCGGATATCGGCATATCATGTTTTTCATATAACAAGGGACGTTTCCCGGAAATGGAAGCTTTTGAACAACCCGGTATCGTTTATAAAAACTCAAAGGTTGCCAGCAAAGTAGCGTGGGAAGGAATTAAAGAACTAAACCCGAAATGTGTACAGGATACTAAACTGTTAATGGTAATTGCCACAGGTCCGGGTGATCTTTTCACAAAAAAACGTGTTGCAAGCATTGAAGACATTAAGGGCATGCAGATTAGGGCAACCGGGATTACCGCGGAAACTCTCGAATTGATAGAGGCGGTGCCGGTCGGAATGCCCCAGTCCGAGGCATATGAAGCATTATCGAAAGGCATTGCCGCGGGAAACCTTGCTCCGGTTGAGGTTTTAAAAACATGGAAGCATGCGGAAGTAACGGATTATCTTACAAGAACACCGTTCCTGTACAATACTCTGTTTTATGTTACAATGAATCTTGATAAATGGAATTCGCTTCCTGCCGACATACAGGAAACAATAATCGAAGTAACCGAGAAATTCCATGAAGAAGTAGGAATTGGGCTTTGGGACATGCAGAATGAAGAAGCTCTTGAATGGGCTGTTAATGAGCAGAATATGGAAATTATCGAACTGACGCAGGAAGAAACCGAAAAATGGATAAAGTCAGTTGAGCCGATGATCGAAAAATATATTCAGCAGACCGGAGAAGCGGGGCGAAGGGCAATCGATACGGCGAAAAGACTGGCCGAAAAATATAATGAAATTTATTAGTATATAAATTCCAATCATGGTACGGAAGGCTGGGGCATTACGGCCCCGGCCTTAATTCTGACGGCGCAGGAAAGGACACTGCTGCAGGCAGTTATTTTATATTACCGGGCTTATTTGCACTTCATTATTACGTAAATCCGCTTTCTATACGGTATAAATGGAAAGGGCGCCGGCAGGAGAAAAAGCCCGTTTTTGCCTATATAAGGCTTAAACTGCGCTATGGAGCGGCAAAATTATTTTGGAGGGAGATTATGCAAAAAATAGCGGAACTGGTCAAAAAGGCAAGCAATCTGATGGACGTAATTGCAGGCTGGGGAATTGCGGCGATCATGGCTCTTGTCGTTGTAAATGTTCTCTTGAGAGTTTTTTTCAACAGCCCGATATTGGGCGTTTATGAATACGTCGGATACTTAACTGCCGGAGTTATCGCGTTTTCAATTGCATACTGCGCTCTGCAGAATGCTCATATAGCGATTGAATTTATATTTGAAAAAATACCTTTCAAAATCCGTAGGATTATAT
>JAAYXD010000199.1 GCA_012516065.1 Clostridiaceae bacterium | reverse complement strand
GTCTCGAAATATTTATAATTAATTCCCGAAACTGATTTCGTCTGGAAGAACAACTCTGTTACAGCAATTACATTAAGTACTGAAGTATCCTTAATATTAATTACAAATTCATTGCCGGTTGCAGGTAAAATATTACGAATTGCCTGCGGCAATACAACATTTATCATGGTCTGACTATGACTCATTCCAATTGCGTAAGCCGCTTCGAACTGGCCTTTATCTATAGATACAATACCCCCGCGAACAATTTCCGCCATATAAGCGCCGGTATTTATTGAAACTATGAATATTCCGGCAAACAGAGGGGACATATCTATATCAAAAGCTTGTTTAGAGCCGTAGTAAATTACCATAGCCTGTACAATCATAGGTGTTCCGCGGAATACTTCAACATATACGGAAAGAATTGAATTTATAATCTTCAATATGGATTTTTTTATCCCTTTTTCCGGCAAAGGAACGGTACGTATTATCCCTATCAATAAGCCAATTATAAAGCCTATAATTGTACCAATTGTTGATATCAAAAGGGTTACTCCGGCTCCACGCAAGAACATAGGCCAATATTTCGAAATGGTCTTTATTATAACATTTAACTCCACCTTTTAATTTCCTCCTAAAATATAAAGCGAGCAGAGTAAATTTCACTTGAATGCTTACTCGGATGCCGGCTGATTCTTTATAGCGTTATCCATAAGTTCCTTGCGCCGTTCTTCCGAAACCTTTGCCAATGCTTCATTTATCTTCGCTGTCAGCTCGCTTCCCTTTCTAAGACCTACAGCAATTGCAGTATCTTCAGGTGAAGTCTTAAAACCATCCGTAAACTCTATCATTTTGAAATTACTATTAGCGGCTTCCGCACTGATGCCTTCAGGACGCTCTGATATATATCCGTCTATAATACCTGATTCAAGAGCAACCCTCATAGCCGGGAAATCATCCATTGCTGTTTGCTTTAAAACACCTTCTATCTGATCTATAACGGTGTAATGGAAGGTGTTTAACTGAGCTGTTATCTTCGCTCCCTTGAAATCCTGTATAGAAGTAGCTCCATCATACTTGCCGCCCTTTTTGACTACCATTACCAGGTCTGACGTATAGTAGTGGTCTGAAAAGTCGATGCTCTCCGCACGCTCTGCAGTTGGTGACATACCGGCAATAATTGCATCAATTTTACCGGAGGTCAGAGCCGGTATTAATCCTCCCCACTCTGTTTTTACTATAACCAACTCTTTACCAAGGTGTTCTGCAATTATCTTAGCAATTTCAACATCATAGCCTCCGGCATATTCTGCCGAATTCTGAATTTTAACCGCGCCATTGGAGTCATCCAGCTGGGTCCAGTTGAAAGGTGGATAACCTGCTTCCATCCCTACCTTAAAGGTATTGTCTTCCTTTTCTGCTGAAGTATCTGCCACATCAGAGGTATTGTCTTTATTTTCTGCCGAGGTATAAGTATCCGCTGCATCTGGCTTTTTTCCGCAGCCTGACAATAACATAACTACTAATAAAGACATTGCAATTAACATTAAAAATATTTTTTTCATTATTTAAAACCCTTCCTTTCGTATATATTAAAAAACCACCATTCAATCCGGGTGGCTTGTCTTTTAAGTATCCTGGTAAGCTATAAACACCTAACGTGTCCTCAGGTGCAATATTTATAGTTCCTTCTCTCCATCCTTAATGCTTTCCCATACTCCACAAGGACTGTTAATATCACACCTCTACCTCGCCTATAGAAGTGAGTTCTTATTAAATTGTATATAAAAAGTTTACAGTATGGTGCTGTTTCTGTCAACCTACATTTTCAAACAGATTCATGCCGCGCCGGCCGCTTTCATATACTTTCAAATTACCGCTTTTCGCGCCAGCCCACACCAAACAGATACAGAACGGTCAGAAGGAAAAGCGGCGGTAACGTCAGTACGGTATAGACGTGAAGCGGAACGATAAACCTCAAAAATTTCTAGCCTCTTCAGCTATGTTGTGTTTTGATAGTCGTGCGGTTATAATATCCGGACCTGCTCTGTCAGCAATTACAACATTTAGTCTATTCTATCACACTTAAAGCCGATCTGATAGACTTGCTATCTCACCCGGTATTTCATCCCCATATACCTGTCCCCGCTCCTTAATTCTTCAATCATCTGGACTATACGCTTTTCCCTTGTCTCCGGTCTCCTGGCTTTCAGTATCCAGCCCAAATAATCATTCTGCTGGTATGGAGGCCTATTCTTATATGCCTCCATCAAGTTTTCCTTAATAAGCCTTTTCTCAATATCCTCGGGCACGGGATTGATCTTTCTTTTTAACCTTGAGGTATCCATTTTTCTTTTACTCTCCTTTATCTTCGACTACGGCTATCGCGTCAATTTCAATCATACATGAAGGATTAGCAAAACCGGCTACTTTTGGGACTGTAATCAAAGGAGGCTTTTCCATATAACCTACAGTTTCCTGGAAAACCTTTAAACCGATTGCCGGATCGCATCCGTCAACCATGTAAATATTGAGCTTTATCACATCATCAAAGGTAGCATTTTCGGAAGCCAGGGCTATTTTAATATTCTGCAGGGCTTGTTTTGTCTGAAGCTCAAAATTATCCCGCCCTATCAATTCACCTTCAGAGTTAATAGCGTTTTGCCCGCCGATATAGATTGTCTTTGCACGGCCGCTGACTGTAACAACCTGGCTATAAAACTTAGAATCGAATAATCCTTCCGGATTGCTATGCTTTACTTCTAACCTGCTCATCTCATCTCCCCCAATCCGATATATTCAGAAAAAGTATCAACAACAAAAAACACTTAGTCTATATTGGTTTTTGAACCTCAAATGGAATTATACTGCCTGTTCTGATATCCATAAATTTCCATTTCATAACAATTATATATGGAAATCATTAATTTGTCTATATATTTGATTATACACTTGTATAAAGCAAAAGCGCCGCCGGTTAAGAAGACTTTCCCCATTAACCGGCGGCAATTTTATTCTGTCGGATTTTCTTATGATTGCCCATCTATGACAATCCTTGGTTTCAGGACTAATATACCAATTAATAAGTTATTCCGCTTCCTCTATGCTTATAAAAGGTTCAGCATCCACTAAAAACCTGCATACTTCGCTATCGCTAAAATGTTTATATATTTTCTCCTTATCTTCCATGCAAATCTGCCGTAAAATGAGACGTTCCGTTTCAACATCTATGAATACTATTTATATTCCGCATCAAACAGCTTATATCTTTCCATATAGTTTACTCCGTAGGTTTATTCTGGTAGACTTGATTAAGTCTATCACGTTAGACCTAATGTGTCAATAACATATCTTTGAGAGCAAATTTTACAGCAAATTTTACCCAAAAATACCCTTTCTATATGTTCCCATGTACTAATTTTGACTTAATAAAATAAAATACAAAATTACCGTGCAGTTAAGCACGGTATCGCTTTATATTCTTATATCGTACATGCAACGACATCTAAAAGGAATCACCTATATTCCTTTGGTAAGTCTTCTTAGATTAGCATTATTACATCAGCAAGGTTGAAAATACCGCTATTCTTAACTTGATAAAACTGAAAAAAAGCATAACAACAAAATCCTTAAAGGGTATGATACTGCTTTGTTCAGTTCATATTAAATTGGTCAAGTTAAGCATTCGCCGGCATTGGATTACCTCGCTTTCAATAATTTCATTAAAATGATAGTATACATGTTAAATTTATGCAACTCGTTTTCCAAATTACTTAATGAAATTAGTGATTTGAAAAAATACAAACAAATATTTATTACATTCTAACTCCAAAAATGATCCTACATCCCTTCATTAGCATAATGATATATAAGCAATGCCCTGAAGGTGATATCGCAAGCCTTGCGGGTTTTTGATTTCCAATCTGTTTCCAGTCGAAAACCGCAGTATGGACCCCACTCCTTTAACTCCAGTGTTGGAGCATGACAGATACCTTCATCGTCAACAGATCTCATAATATCATCAACGACTTCACGCAGTGCGGGAATATGCTTTACAACACCGCAACGAGAAAACCATTCAATATACTCCAATTGATATACTTCAGGTCTGCTGAGATAAGGGATTGACATAGGACTTGGCAGCAAACTGGTTACTTTAACTGTAAGCCCCTGTGCCGGAAATGCTCCGAGAGGGCCTAATGCATATCCAACCCATGATGAAGGAACTAAATTTACAAGTTCCGGTCGGTCGGTTTTCATCAACTTAGTAATAGCATCTGCCACCATCTTTATATTCTGTTCGTTTTTCCATGAACTTGTATGAGCTAATATATCCAAATGATAACGGCATGGCCATTTTTCATAATCGTTAAAAACAAGCTGCTTTCCACCGCGAATTGGGTGGGTAATATCCAATACCGAATCAACCTCAAGAACACGACGAAAGCAGTCTAATGATAGTTGAATCTGCGGTGATATGTCAATAACATTGTCGTATCCGGCGCGAGCAATGCAAGCACAACGAATCAGGTTATGCCCATGACCGGTTACCTTGAATTCATCAATTATTTTTCCTCTTGTATCATAACACCAATCATCAAGAGGGATTGAAGCAAACGCTTCCATAGCTCGTTTGAGTACAGGCGTTTCCTTATCTATAGCTTTTTCTGCAAGGTATTTTGTAGCACCTTCCTGTGTATCAAGTCCTCCGTGAAGTTTTTTCCCTATCCATCCATTCTCCTGCTGACACGCAATAATACGCTGTATCATTTCTTCTTGCATGATTTGTTCCTGATATTGCGCAGCTTCACCGGCCGTAAGGTTATGTAAAATTTCACTTTTTATACGACGTTTGATAGAGGGGTTTGCATTTTTTAGAAGAAATTCTATCATCTTTTGCTTTTTACTTTTCACTAATAAAACCTTCCTTCACAGGAACTCTATAAAAAAGTTTCTTACCATCAGCTTACCATAATTCATTTCTGAGAGATTTCGTTATTGTCCAATTCTCATTATCCTATTAC
>JAAYXD010000242.1 GCA_012516065.1 Clostridiaceae bacterium | reverse complement strand
GGAAATTTTGCCGCGTATTTCATCATATATCTTTTCAAGCTCGGGTAATGCGGTTGTTACATCTTCACCGGCCAGCCTTGCTTTTTCGGCTTTTTGAACTACCTTGGCGGCGCCTACATATCCCGGATCCTTCCTGTACAATGTGTATTCGGCAAGGGCCAGGGGGTTTGAACGGTATGATGAGGTTTCGCCCGACGGTATAAGCTCGTCCGTGGTTGTTACAGGATCCATTATTACGGACACCACCTTAAGAATCAAATCGTCCGAAAGCTCGGGCATCTTCGGCCAGTCCGCAATTCCGGGGCCTCTTCTCAATTCTACGGTAGGATCGGGTTTGAGCGCTCCGTCATATACCCTGTTTTCATATATTCTACTGTCGTAGAAATACTTTGGCTTGCCAAAATCAACATCGATATCCTCCGCCGATGTCAGGTAACCCTGGTTTACAGCAGTGGCGGCAATCGACCGGGCATCCATCAAGGCAACCGATGCGATTTGGCCGTTGGTTATCTTCGAGCCCTCCCTGTTAGGGAAGTTCCTGGTCGTATGCCTGATGCTTAAGGCATTGTTTGCGGGCGTGTCTCCCGCTCCGAAGCACGGTCCGCAGAAAGCGGTACGTATGGTGACGCCGGACGCAATAAGCCTTGATATGGTTCCGTTATTGACAAGCTCCATAAGTATCGGCTGGCTTGCGGGATATACACTTAATGAAAACTCACCGGTTCCAATTGTCCTTCCGTTCAAAATGTCAGCGGCATCACATATGTTCTCAAAGCTGCCGCCTGCACATCCCGCTATTGTTCCCTGCTCAACGTAAAGCCTGCCGTTTCTGATCTTGTCCTTAAGCGTGTATTTGACTTTTCCGCCAAGAAGAGCCTGCGCGTTCTTTTCAACCTCATCAAGAATATCGTACAGGTTTGCGTTAAGCTCATCAATCGTGTAAGCGTTGCTCGGATGGAACGGCATGGCTATCATGGGTTTAATCCGGGACAGGTCCACATAAACCATTCCGTCATAATATGCCACCGGTTCGGGCTGCAGGTACTTAAATGCGCTCTCGCGCTTATGTATCCTGTAGAACTCTTTAACCTCGTCATCCGTAACCCAAACAGATGACAGGCAGGTGGTCTCGGTGGTCATTACATCTATTCCTATCCTGTAATCGATGCTTAAGTTTCTTATGCCGTCACCGACAAATTCCATGACCTTGTTATTAACATATCCGTTTTTGAATACCGCCTTAATTATAGCCAGGGCGATATCCTGAGGGCCTACACCCTTGCGGGGTGAGCCTGTCAAATAGACGGCGATAACCTCCGGCATAGGGATATCATAGGTTCTTTCAAGCAGCTGCTTTACGATCTCCGGGCCTCCTTCACCGACACCCATGGTTCCCAGGGCGCCATAGCGTGTATGGCTGTCTGAACCAAGTATCATGCCTCCGACTTCGGCAAGCGCCGCACGGGCATACTGGTGAATGACCGCCTGGTGGGCCGGAACGTATATCCCGCCGTATCTTTTGGCGCTTGTAAGACCAAACATGTGGTCATCCTCGTTGATGGGGCCTCCTACCGCACACAGGCTGTTATGGCAGTTCGTAAGGACATAGGGCACCGGAAACTTTTCAAGCCCGCTGGCCCTTGCCGTCTGGATTATTCCAACATAAGTTATGTCATGG
>JAAYXD010000198.1 GCA_012516065.1 Clostridiaceae bacterium | reverse complement strand
TGATGATTTCAAGAAGCAACTTTACATACACAATTGGAAATACAATAACTTCCCGATGCGTCCTCTTGGCTGGATTTCACCCAAGCAGGCGTTACAAAAATTTTTTTCAGCACAGTGTAACACATGATTGACAAACCAACACTTTTAAAAAAACAAAAATGTTAAATGTACTTGCTCTTCATGTTCAATAAACTCTTTATCGTATCGGCAGAATTCTTATCAGAAATCATTATTAAGTATTCAAGCAGGTTACCAATATCCAGTACACTATAGAAATAAAAAGGTACAATAAAAGCTCTAATTTCTCAGAGCTAATATATTTTGAGTAAGCCTGTAAGCCGGGTTCTGTATTTGATGATCATCTATCTAGGCCTGGTATTGCTACGAGGCTCAAGCCACCTCCGAGGATCGGCTGGGCTGCCATTGATCCTTTTCCACGGTGTTGCTCCAGGTGGGGTTTACAGAGCATTTCCTGTCGCCAGGAAACCGGTGAGCTCTTACCTCACCTTTCCACCCTTACCTTCCTCGACGGAAGGCGGTTTATTTCTGTTGCACTTTCCTTCAAGTCGCCTTGACCGGGTATTACCCGGCACCCTGCCCGATGGAGCCCGGACTTTCCTCATGTGCTGCCTTTGGGCGATGCACACGCGACCATCTGGCTTACTCAAATTGTTATAGATAATAGATTATAGGCTGTGGGTTATTGTTTTGATTGGTAGGTTATTGGTATGGCTTATACCTATAACCTATTATCTATATTCAAATACATCCTGTTCGTAATGCTCAATGATTATAACATCTTTAAGGCTGCTTTTCAACAGCTCAGATATTGCCATAACAAACAGTTTTTCGGTATGATAATGACCGGCATCAACTGTAAAAATCCCTGATTGTTTCAACTGCTGCGCGTCGTGATATTTCAGGTCCCCTGTAACCAATGCGTCCACATTTTTTTGCACAAGCGGTTTTATATCGCGGTCAAAACTTCCGCAAAAAACAGCGACACTGTTAATAGGTTTTCCATTGATGCTTCCGATAATTCGCACATTAGGAACTTTTAGTTTTTCTTTTACATGCGTTATAAATTCATCCGTATTCATGCCTTTCGCCAGTTTGCCGACCGCACCGAGGCTGTATTCACGCCCTCCGTTTTCGAGCCGGTAAACGTCATATGCGACTTCCTCATACGGATGCGCTTTTAGCATGCTTTGTATCACACTGTCAAGCAAACTCTCCGGTACAACGGTTTCGAGGCGGTACTCATCGACTGTTTCGAGTTTTCCCGTCTGTCCTATATACGGGTTTGTGCCTTCAAGAGGCTTGAACGTTCCGTTCCCTTTTACGAAAAAACCGCAGTGGCTGTAATTCCCTATCCAGCCCGCACCGGCTTCGTACATCGCGTTTCGAACAACGGACAGGCTGTCTTCGGGGGCGAATACAACAAGTTTATACAGCGCTTCCCTGTAATGTGTTTTTAAAGCGGTTATTTGATCCAACTCCAATGTTTTCGCGAGATAATAATTAAGGCCGTTTTTTGCCGTATCGTAATTCGTGTGCATTGAATAAACGCAGATATCCCTTTTTATGCATTCGGATATCAAGGCCCCGATGCCGCCTGCGGTGTTAATGCTTCTTAACGGCTTAAAAAGCGGCGGGTGGTGAGATATTATAAGTCCTGCGTTTTCTTTTTTCGCGGCCTCGAGCGATTGTTCCGTAAAGTCAAGGCATACGAGTACTTTTTCTACATCCTGCCCCGGGTCTCCCCATTGAAGCCCTGAATTATCGTAATCTTCCTGTAGGAAAAGCGGCGCTTCGTTTTCCAAAAAGCGAATTATATCCTTTACAAGCACAGGTTCACATCCTTTACCGTGTGATAAATCTTTTCACCATGCGATTTGATCATAAGCCTTTTTCATATCGGTAAGCAAGCCGTTTTCTTTAGCGTATGATTCTTTCATCCTTGCGGATTTTGCCATTCCCTGTACGATTCTTTCCTGCCTTTTTATGCGTTTTTTAAGGAACTCTTTCAGCAGCGGATCGCGCTGTTCAAACAGGCGCCTTCCTATATGCAGGTGGAAATTTTCTTCCTCTCTCGAAATCCCGTCATATGCCGCCTTTATTACGGGATAAATCTTACCTTCATGTTTCGCGAGCGATTCTTCGGTAATATTAAACCCGTTCCGAAAAAGGAATTCCCTGAGCGCTTCTTCAGCATACATAGGCTGCATTACGATAAACTTCGCGTTTTTTGCAGTATCAACCGACTTTTCAATTATATCGCGTATTAAAACACCGCCCATGCCCGCGATAATAATGACATCGCACCCGTCATCCTTTACGGGAATAAGGCCGTCGCCGAGACGCAGCTCTATTTTGTCCTGCATGTGGTATTTAATAATATTTTTTTCTGCTTTGCGCAAAGGGCCTTTTTTAATATCGGTCGCTATCGCCATAGGACACATTCCGGACTGTACAAGATAAATAGGCAGATACGCGTGATCGGTTCCGATATCGGCCGGTTTGCTGCAGCGGCCTGCCATTGACGCGACCTTTTCAAGGCGCCCTTTTAAATTAATCATTCCTGCCGCCCCTAAATATATTTCGTCAACGGACCGGACGAATATCATTGATAATCAAAAAAGCGCTTTAATAATTTTAAATGTAAAAAAGGATGGATAATTGTGTCTATCCATCCAAGTATATTTGGTGGGCCTTCAGGGACTCGAACCCCGGACCAACCGGTTATGAGCCGGTTGCTCTAACCAACTGAGCTAAAGGCCCTTGTGGCTCCCCAAGTTGGACTCGAACCAACGACCCTGCGGTTAACAGCCGCATGCTCTACCAGCTGAGCTATTGAGGAACGTCAAAAATCAGCGCAAGTTATATTATACTGTCCAAACCTTATTTGGTCAAGAGGAAAATTTAAGGCCGGGCCATTATTTATTTTACCCTATTGTCTATAACTCTTTTCGCCTTTCCTTCGCTTCTTTGTATGCTCTTCGGTTCAACAAGCCTAACCTTGCAGGTTAAGCCGAGAGCGCTTTCAATGTTACCGCGTATCTTTTGTTCGACTTTCTCAATTTGCCTAACCTGGTCCGAAAACATTTCGGGTATCATTTCAACCTGGACTTCAAGGCTGTCAAGCGTTCCAACCCTGTCAACGACAAGCTGGTAATGCGGAGCCGTAAGGCCTAGTTCAAGAAGCACGCTTTCGATCTGCGACGGGTAAACATTTACTCCGCGGATAATGAGCATGTCGTCGGTGCGTCCCGTGACTTTGCTCATGCGAAGCTGCGTCCTGCCGCATTTGCATTGATCGGTGTACAGCCTGCATATATCACGAGTGCGGTAGCGTATCAGCGGCAGCGCTTCTTTCGTTATGCATGTGAATACGAGTTCGCCTTCCGATCCCAGGGGCAGTGCCTCTTCAGTCTCGGGATCAATGATTTCGGCGATGAAATGATCCTCCTGGATATGAAGTCCGTTCTGGTACTCGCATTCTATTGAAACACCCGGACCGATGATTTCGGACAGGCCGTATATGTCGATAGCCAAAATTCCCATCTGTGATTCTATCTCCCTGCGCATTTCCTCGGTCCATGGCTCGGCGCCGAATACGCCCGCTTTTAATGACAGGTCTTTTTTCGGATCTATTCCCATCTCTATCATTGTTTCGGCCAGATAGAGAGCGTATGACGGAGTACAGGTAAGTATCGTCGAACCGAAATCCTTCATTATCTCAATCTGCCTTTTCGTATTTCCGCCCGATACGGGAATAACCGTTGCTCCTATTTTCTCCGCGCCGTAATGCACGCCGAGGCCTCCGGTAAATAATCCATACCCGTATGCCACATGAACAAATGATGATTTGTCCGTTCCGGCCGCGGTTAAGCAGCGCGCCATCAGTTCGGCCCACATATCAATATCGTTCGCGGTATAGCCTACAACGGTCCTTTTACCGGTTGTGCCCGTTGAAGCGTGAATGCGTACGACTTCGTCCATAGGCACCGCGAAAAGGCCGTAAGGATAAGTGTCCCTCAAGTCCTGCTTATAGGTAAACGGAAGCTTTTGAATATCCTTCACGGACTTTATGTCGTCCGGTTTTACTCCGCGTTCTATCATCTTCTGCCTGTAATGCGGAACATTTTCGTAAACCCTCCGCACCGTACTGCGAAGCCTTTCACCCTGCAGTTTTTCAAGCTGTTCCCTATCCATGCATTCATATTCGGGATTCCAAATACCCATTGCCTGTTCCTCCACTTCGAATAATTTATAAGTTCAAGTCTCAAAACCAGGTTAAAAAATTACACTGCCATTTGATAGCCTTTATCAAAAGCCTTAATGTTAAGGTCTACAAACTTCTCCTTTACCGTTTCCCTTATGGCCTCATGCCATGTCTCAACAGGAATATCGGTATTCTTTGCCATAAGGCCTAACATAACTATATTCAAAACCTTTATATTGCCAAGCTCCCTTGCTGCATCAAGCGCCTTCACGGGCAACACGTTCGGAAAGCGGGCAGAAAGTTTTTCAATAACGCCTTCCGGATATTTTACGCTTCCGATTATGACAGGCATCGGATCTATGCGCTGATCGTTCACTATTACGGTGCCGTCTTCCTTGGCGTAATCGATCCAGCGAAGCGCTTCGAGTTTTTCAAAGCACAGCAGTATATCCGCCCCGCCCTTTTCAATCACCGGCGAATTCACATTTTTGCCGATCCTGACATATGTTACGACGCTTCCGCCGCGCTGGGCCATCCCATGGACTTCGGACATTTTCACGTCATATCCCGCTTTCATAGCGGCAGCTCCGAGCACCTGGCTCGTCAAAAGCGTGCCCTGTCCTCCTACACCTGCAATCAATATCGATAAATTACGCATTGCTGTCACCCGCCTTTTCAAACGCATTGAATCTGCATACGCTTATGCAAAGATTGCACCCACCGCATAATGCGTCATTTATCGTTATTCCTTCTCCCGTATCGACAATCGCGGGACAGCCGAGGCGCATGCATACCTTGCAGTACCTGCACAAATCCGCGTTGACACGGACCAGGCCGCCGTACTTGACCGATTTCAGAAGTGCGCACGGTCTCTGCGCTATTATGACCGAGGGCTCGTCCGAGCTTGTTTCTTCCCTGACAACCCTGTCAAACTCGTCCAAATCGAAGGGATCGCAGACTCTTACTCTTTCAACGCCGATCGCATGGCACAGTTTTACGAGATCAACCTGGCGTGTAAGTTCCCCTTTGAGAGTAATCCCCGTGCACGGGTTATCCTGGTGCCCGGTCATACCGGTAGTTGAGTTGTCAACGATTATAACCGTCGAGGTCCCTTTATTGTAAACTATGTCGATAAGTCCCGTTATACCCGAATGGATGAAAGTCGAATCTCCTATAACCGCTACGGTCTTGCGTGCAAAATCGCTGCCTCGCGCTTTTTCAATGCCGTGAGCCATTCCTATGCTTGCGCCCATGCAAACACATGTGTCCATCGACTCCAACGGGGGCAGTGCTCCCAATGTATAGCATCCTATATCGCCAAGCACGGTGAGTTTGTTCTTTTTCAGCGTGTAAAACACTCCGCGGTGCGGGCATCCCGGACAGAGCACGGGAGGCCTTGCAGGGACATCCCCGTGATTTTCGTTATCGCCCGCAGTGTCTTCCTCAAGCAGTTTCCCGCGCAATAAAGCGGCACTGTACTCGCCTATAACAGGCAGTTTTTCCTTGCCTATGCAGTTTACCCCGATTTTTTTCAGGAATGTTTCAATAAACGGATCGAGTTCCTCTATAACATACAGAGTTTTTACGCGCGATGCGAATTCCTTTATCAGTTTTTCGGGAAGCGGGTAAATCATTCCGAGCTTCAAAAATGACGCGTCACCGAAAGCTTCCTTCGAATACTGGTATGATATTCCGCTTGTGATAACCCCTATATCGGTACTGCCCCATACAATTTTATTAAGTTCGGTTTCTTCAGCGTAAAGGGCAAGTTTTTTCATACGCTCTTCGACAATGACATGCCGCTTTCTTGCCATCGCGGGCATCATAACATGTTTCCCGAAATCCTTTTTATAAGGCTTCAGCGGTACTGCTTCCCTGTCTTTCAGTTCGACAATGCTGCTTGAATGAGAAATACGCGTCGTAAGCCTTAATATGACGGGCGTATCGAACTGTTCGCTTATCTCAAGCGCTTTTATCATATAATCCTTGCATTCCTGGCTGTCGGAAGGCTCAAGCATCGGAACCTTTGCCGCAAGTGCATAGTTTCTGCTGTCCTGTTCATTCTGAGAACTGTGCATGCCCGGATCATCGGCGACGCATATGACAAGCCCGCCGTTAACGCCGGTGTACGAAACGGTAAAAAGCGGATCGGCGGCTACGTTCAGCCCGACGTGTTTCATTGCGCAAACCGCTCTTGCCCCTCCGAAAGACGCTCCTATCGCGACTTCGAGCGCGACCTTCTCGTTTGGCGCCCATTCCGCATATATATCATCATACTTCGCGATGAATTCGGTAATTTCGGTACTCGGCGTACCGGGATATGCCGAAGCGACGGTTACGCCCGCTTCATATGCCCCCCTTGCGACGGCTTCGTTGCCAAGCATAAGTTTTTTCATGCTTATGTCTCCTCACTGCAAACTAATCCCGAAAAGCGTTATCAGGATTTTCTATAATTATAACTAATAAATCGCCGGAAAATCTTTTATCGGCTTAAAGGTTTATTGAATAATATTATACACGATTGAGCCAGTATGTAAATAGAATATGGGGATTATTTAAGGGTTACAATCGTGACGCCCGTTTCGCCTTCGCCGTATTTGCCGAGCCGGAATGACGCTACGTGCGCGTGGGTTTTTAGGAAATCATGTATTCCTTTCCTCAGCGCTCCGGTACCCTTTCCATGAATAATTGACACTTCATGCAAACCTGCGATTACGGCTTCATCAATGTATTTATCAACCTTTTCCCTCGCTTCTTCAATATTATGCCCTCTTATGTCAAGTTCGAGCGGTACGTTTTTGCTTTTTACTCCCGTAACAACCGAAGATCTGGCGGACTGCGTAAGTTCCTTCTGCTCGTCCACAAGTTTCAACTGAGTAATATGAACCTTAATCTTCATAATGCCCGCCTGTATCTGTACCTCGCCGTTATCGTCGGGGGTGTCGAGTACAGTTCCTTTGCGGTTAAGGTTAAGGATCATGACCGTATCGCCCGGTTTCAGGTTTTCGGGAGGCTCCGCATCGCCTTTTTCGGGCAGCACCTGCTCGGCCGTAAGGTAATCAAGCTCATTTATTTTCTGCCGAACACCGGTTTTCAGTTCCATTATTTCCCGGTCATGGATCATCTGCTGCTGTGCCTTTTCAAGTTCTTTCAGCCTTTCAAGCAGTTCATCGGCTTCACGCCTTGCGTCAAGCAGTATTTTCCTGGCCTGCCGCCTTGCCTCGCTGATTATCGACTCTTTCTCTTTCTCTGTTTTTCTTATCTCCTGGCTGTAGTATTTCTTCAGTCGCTCTATCTCGAGTTTTTCCCTTTCGGCCTGCTCGCGCTCTTTTTCGGAAGCGGCCCGGTTTTCCATTATATCGGACAAAATCTCTTCAAACCTGATATCTTCGCCTTTGAGGAACTTCCTTGCTTCGTTTATGATTTCGTCGCTTAAGCCGAGCCTTTTCGATATAGCAAAAGCGTTGCTTTTTCCCGGAAGCCCGATCAGAAGCCTGTATGTCGGTCTCAATGTTTCAACGTCAAATTCGCAGCTCGCGTTTATAACGCCTTCGGTCGTCATCGCGTATATCTTCAGTTCGCTGTAGTGCGTTGTCGCTATTGTCCTTATCCCTCTTTTTGTAAGCATGTCAAGTATCGCTTTAGCGAGCGCCGCGCCTTCGACAGGATCGGTTCCGGCCCCGAGCTCGTCAAACAAAACAAGGGAATCCTCGTCAACTTCGTTCAAAATGTGAACGATATTCGTCATATGCGATGAAAAAGTGCTTAGGCTCTGCTCAATGCTCTGTTCGTCTCCAATATCCGCAAACACCTTTTTGAACACGCACATATCGCTGTTTTCGGCCGCGGGTATATGAAGGCCCGCCTGCGCCATAAGGACAAACAGCCCGGCGGTTTTAAGCGTTACCGTTTTTCCTCCGGTATTCGGCCCCGTAATAACCATTGTCGTGAAATCAAAACCAAGTTCGATATCTATCGGAACGACATCTTTCGGATTTATAAGCGGATGCCTTCCCTTTTTTATCCGGATGCCGCGGTCGTTTATCACAGGCTCGGTCCCTTTTAAATCGAGGCTGAGCTTCGCTTTCGCGAACGCAAAGTCAATCCTTGCAAGCAACTCGACGTTGTTAACCAGCATATCCGCATCATCCGCGACAAGTGCCGTCAATTCCATCAAAATGCGTTCAACTTCCTGCTCTTCCTTTATCCTAAGCTGCCTTATTTCATTGTTTGTCTCGACAACGGACAGAGGCTCGATGAATACGGTTGAACCACTGGCGGACATGTCGTGTACGACCCCGGGAATCTGGCTCCTGAACTCCTGTTTCACCGGTACCACATACCTGTCGCCTCTTAACGTGACAACCGCATCCTGCATGTATTTGCGGTACTGGGCCGAACGGATTATGCTGTTGAGTTTTTCCTTTATCGAATCCTGTTTTTGCCTGATATTCCTCCGGATTGACGCAAGCTGCGGACTTGCGTAATCGGAAAGGGTCTCTTCCGATTCAATCGATCTGTCAAGTCTTTCCTCAAGCGACTTATTCGTGCCGAGCGCGCCGCACAGGACAGCAATCGCGTTGTCCTCACCAAGCTCCATTTTATCCTGCGTAATGTACCCTTTAAGGTTTCTTGACGCGCGCAGGACACCCGCGACTTTAAGAAGTTCGCCGGGATTGAGCATGCCACCCTGAACTGCTCTTTTTACAAGGTGTCTTATCTCATGGATGCCGCCGAGCGGAGGATAGCCCTTGCGCAGTATACAGCTCACAGAATCCGTCGTTTCCTTTAATGCTTCTTTTACCTGACCGGCATCGGTAAAAGGCTTAAGTTCCCGCGCAAGGTCCTTGCCGATCCCGCTTGATGCCCTTTCGGCCAGTTTCTCGATAATTTTATTAAATTCCAGCACATTCAGTACTTTTTCTTCCATGCGTTAAGCCTTTCGGTAAACTCAAGCATTCCTGCCTTTCATACTTTTTCATTATAACAACTGATGCAATTGCTTGCAATTGTGTCAAGGGGACGGTTCTTCTGACACACTTCGGAAGCCAGTGTGTCATGGGGACGGTTCCTCTGACACACTTTGGAAGCCAACGTGAAATCAAAAGGATAAAGGACAAACCAAGGAGAAACTAAGGAGGGTAAAGGGAAAATCAAAAGAAAAAATGAAAAGATTTTTCTAACTAATTATGAATATAATTATATCGAAGATGAAGAACACGGTGGTTATGAAGTAATAATTACTTCATCAAGAACATAAGGATGGGTAAAACAATCTTGAGGGGACGGTTCTGTTTTTAGACAGAAGAACCATCCCCCCACTATAAAGCGCGGCAAGGGATCGTTCCCTGCCGCAGCCTGTTTAATACGTAGGTTCTTGTTGAAAATTGATATCCGAAGGAAGTTCAAATTCATCGTCGGTCACCGTTCCGACTTCAAAGTGATTCCGCTTGCATTCCAGCGACTTTGAGTCGGTGTCTTTATAGTAATGCTCATAACTCATTACTACGCCGTATTCTTTGCTGATATATACTTTTAATGTGTCTTTTTCATGGTTTTTCATTTCAAGATAAATACACGGAAATCCGTTATAATCTTCTTCTCTCTCAGTTAATATTTCCACATAGCCCGGCTGGGAAAAATATTCGATATAAAGCCCGTTCCAGTAAGCAGATCTTTTTACCGCGGTAATTTCCTCTTCAGACATTTTCATTATGGCACCTTTATCATCTCTCCATCCATATTTTTCTTTTTTATCAAGATCAAAAATGTAATAAATGGTGCTTTGGCTTCCTGTCTGGCCGGCTTTAATCTTGTTTCCTTTCACCCAGTACATGTCTTCCTTGGTAGTCATGTTAATATACAGGGTGTTTTCCGAATAGAAGCTGTCAAGCTCCAAGGCTTTGTTCAACAGATCATAATATTTACTGATTTTGTTATCGCCCTTTTTCTTGCCCTCTGCGGATGAAACAGGTGATGTGGATGAAGATGAAGTATTGGTATTATTTACATTTTCATATGTGTCCGAACCCTTTTCATTAGAGGCTTGTTTCTTTTTGCATGCCGTGGTGAATGCCAGAGTAAGTGTGATTGTAAGCATCAGAACCAATAACTTTTGATAAAATTTCATTTTTTTCACTCCTAATATAATTAATGTTTCAGGTTCTTTATAATAAAGGGCGTATGTACTGTGGTTGGTGTCGTCTGAGCTGTGCTTGGAGATGTATATGCTGTAAGATGGCGATAAATATGCCGTGTTCCAGGTTGTCTGTGCTGTGATTTGCGCATGATAACGGAAGCCTGGGACAGCTACGCAATAATAATACTGTGCAGTTATGGGATAGTAAATCTGTTAAGGGGACAGGGAACCTGTCCCCTTGTCCCTTATTGGAGCTTCGTACCGCAATTTTCACAGAATTTTGCGCTCGGTGAAAGCGGTGAACCGCACTCGCTGCAAAACTTACCGGATTTTTTAGCCGGCGTGCCATACTCCTGCGGCGGTGTCTGTTCCGCATCCGGCGATGCCTGTTCCGTGCCGGACGGTGTCTGCGCGGTGAACTGCGGTGCCTGCGCCGTGCTTGCCGAAGGATAAACAGGAGCCTGCTGCTGATTCGGCTGTCCGGCAAATGCGGCGTTACCCGACACGGTATTTTTCCGCCGCGTAAGCAGCAATACAATAATAACCGCAAGCAGAAGTAATATAACCGCGCCTCCAATGACATAAATTATAACCGCTGAACCCTTTTCGTCTTTAGCTGGTTTCGCCGTTACTCCGGCTGCCGTTTCCTGTGTTGTTTCCTGCGCTGTTTCCTGTGTTATTTGCTGCGCCGGTTCCTGTACGAGCGAACTTACCTTTGCACTGGCCTCGGACAGCAAATCGGCAACAACGGGGTACCCCGGATTTATTTCATTTATCGTGCGCAGGATATTTAGAGCTTCCGCGTATTTCTCACTGTCAAACAGTTCCTTGGCCTCTTTGAACTGCCTTGTAAATTCGCTTTCGCTTGGCTGTACATTGATTTCATTCAAAAACTGCTTCGCAATACTTATCGGGATCGCGAAGTTCATGCCCGGCGCCGTTCCGCCGCCTTGTTCAAGCATACCGAAAGTATTGATTCCAATTACCTCGCCCGCCTCGTTGAACAGCGGTCCGCCGGAATTTCCCGCGTGAATCGCCGCGTCGGTCTGCAAAATACTCCAGCCTCCGGCCATTTCTTTCTTCGCGCTGATTAATCCCTGCGTCAGTGTAGGTTCCTGGATTGCCTGCGCAACATTAAGCGCTTCGGTCAGAGTCGCGACGGCAGGGTAGCCCATTGCATACACCCTGTCTCCCGTGCGAAGCTGTGTGTCGTCACCGAGCCTGACTGTCGGAAGGTTCGTTTTATCTATTTTGAGGATAGCAATATCCTTACCCGGAATCGGCTCGCCTATCTTGCGCAGATCGAGGTAAATTCCTTTCGCTGAAACGTCGCTGCCCGGGGTTACATTGCCCATATAGCATATGTACTTGGTCTGCAGGTTATTGACTTCCATGCTCTGCATCAAAAGCCTGTAGAACGCATTCGCAATGCCGTCCCATTCCTCCTGCGTCATCTGGTAACCTAAACGCCGCATTTCTGCGGCAAACGAATCTGCAGCGGTAATTGCATATTCGTTAAGAGCCGTCATCGCAAACTGCATATACAGGTCTTCTTCATCGGTATGTACAACATGAGCGTTAGTGACAAGATAACCATCGGGAGTCACAATGAAACCCGTGCCCACCGCAGCGGTACTGGAGGTTTCGGTAAAGACGTTGCCCGTTGAAAATGCGTAATATTCCATGTTTCCTATCATAAGCTGAACCATCGCGGAATACATGGCTTCTTCCGTATTCGGGATACTTCCTTCCAGCACGAGATACTGGATTGCAGTAATCAAATCATCTTCAAAATTACTGCGGAATGCAAATTCGTGCCAGGTTATGTCTGCTGTCCATACTGTTTGCACGAGAACTATCGCAGGTTTGTTCACCATGGCAAGTGTGCGCGGATCCATCGTATCGGCGGCAAAAGCCGAACATGTTAATCCGCAGATTATAATAATGCAAAGTACCAAACGGGATATCTTTTTTATTAATTTCATACGCGTTACCTCCGCTTTACGTTATTGGATTTATATCCAATAACTTTATACTATTCCACATGATATAAT
>JAAYXD010000197.1 GCA_012516065.1 Clostridiaceae bacterium | reverse complement strand
GCACATATTCAGGATGTTTTTCGCTGCTTTAAAAAACTGAAAATATATAAGAAACGGAGGTATAATAATATGGTTTATGTAATGCTCGCGGATGGTTTTGAGGAAATTGAAGCATTAACCGTTGTCGATGTCTTGCGCAGGGCGAATATTAAAACGAATACCGTTTCAATCGGAACGGACAGGACGGTAACGGGCTCGCATAACATACCCGTAATAGCTGATCTTTTAATCTCCGAAGCCGATCTGGAAGCCGCCGATATGGTTGTTTTGCCCGGAGGCATGCCGGGTTCAGTGAATCTCGATAAAAATACCGTCCTTGAAAAGGCTATTGAAAACAGGGTATCACAAAAAAAATGGATGGCCGCTATCTGCGCCGCGCCGTTTATCCTCGGCAAAAGAGGCTACCTGGAAGGGAAAGAGGCCATTTGCTACCCCGGTTTTGAAAAAGAGCTTGTCGGCGCAATTATAAAGAATGAAAAAGTGGTTATATCCGATAACTTCATTACTTCGAAAGGACCCGGAACAGCTTTGGATTTCGCGCTCGCAATAGTTTCGGTTTTGCGGGATAAAAAAACGGCGGATACGCTGCGTGCCGGTATGCAGGCAGTTTAAGACAATGAAAGAACGGCTGCTTAATGTATAGTATCCGCAAAACTTCATATATTAAGTAATGCTTGTTACTTGACAATCAGCCTGAGGTACCGCTGAAATGCCGGTTATAACAGGGCATTTTCGATGAAACATGAATAAACTTTTGCGGAGGGACTAAAATGAAAAAAATAGCCGTTCAGAAAGGACTTACTCCCGTACAGGAGTATCTCGCCGACCACGGATATGATGTTGAAATGATCGATTTTGACGCTTTTTCGAAATCAAAGGAAGAAGATTATGACGCGGTCGTTGTTACGGGCATGAACAATAATTTTCTGGGAATGCAGGATACTGCGACCGGCGCCCCCGTTATCGACGCAACCGGAATGACGCCGGAAGAAGTATATGAGCAGATTCAGCGCTCATTCCTGTAAAAAGCAAAAAAAGCAGGAGAAATAAAACGCTCCTGCTTTTTTGTTACCCTATCTTGCCCTCGTACTGATTTCCGTTATCAGTTTATTTATAAAACCATCGGTATCCATAGCTCCAAGGTCGCCTTCTTTTCTTGAGCGGACCGCTAACTGGCCGTTCTGCATCTCCCTTTCGCCGATAACAAGCATGTATGGGATCTTCGCGAGCTGTGCCTCGCGGATCTTATATCCGATCTTCTCGTTGCGCTCGTCGACTTCAACCCTTACTCCGAGCTTGAAAAGTTTATCGGCGATCTGTTTTGCATACGCTATCTGATTTTCAGAAATCGGCAACACTTTTACCTGTACGGGCGCAAGCCATGTCGGGAACGCGCCTGCATATTTTTCTATGAGCATCGCAAGGGTCCGTTCATAGCAGCCAATCGAAGTACGGTGGATAACATACGGCCGTTTCTTTTCGTTATTTTTATCGATATACGTCATATCAAAACACTCCGGCGAGTTGAAGTCTATCTGTACGGTTATAATCGTATCTTCCTTGCCGTGGACGTTTTTGAACTGTATATCAAGCTTGGGTCCGTAAAAAGCGGCTTCCCCGTCCGCTTCCTGGTACGGAATGCCTACCTTGTCCAAAATGGTCTTCATTTTCGCCTGGGTATCTTCCCATGCCTCGGGATTGTCAATGTATTTTTCCTTGTTGTTCGGGTCCCATTTTGAGAACCTGTACGAAATATCCTCTTTAATGCCAAGCGTGTCCATTATATAGTTAATCAAATCAAGAACTCCCATGAATTCTTCTTCAAGCTGC
Source organism: Clostridiaceae bacterium (assembly GCA_012516065.1). Lineage (GTDB taxonomy): Bacteria > Bacillota > Clostridia > DSM-8532 > DSM-8532 > DTU069. The sequence goes on along the minus strand of JAAYXD010000197.1, from coordinate 6,258 downwards.
TCGGGCGTAACAATCAGGTGTCCCTCGGAAATCGTAAACTGGCGGACGCGTATAAGTCCGTGCATTTCACCCGAAGCTTCGTTCCTGAACAAAGTGGATGTTTCGGCCATCCTTATCGGAAGATCCCTGTAGCTTCGCAGTTTCGAATTGTATATCATAAACTGGAACGGGCACGTCATAGGACGCAGTGCCAGTACTTCCTCATCCTTTTCCTCGCTTCCGATTATAAACATTCCGTCCTTGTAATGCTGCCAATGCCCTGATATTTTATACAAATCGCTTTTGGCCATATACGGGGTTTTCGTGATAACATAACCCCTTCGCTCTTCTTCGTCTTCAACAAACCGCTGCAGAATCTGAATCACTTTCGCGCCTTTCGGCATGAGAAGCGGAAGGCCCTGTCCGACCGGCTCCGAGGTCATAAACAATTCAAGTTCGCGCCCAATCTTGTTATGATCCCTCTTTTTCGCTTCTTCCAGTTGTTTCAGGTGCTCGTCAAGCATGCTTCTTTTCGGGAAGCTGACCCCGTAAATTCTCTGCAGCATTTTATTTTTTTCATTGCCGCGCCAGTAAGCTCCCGCAAGGTTAAGCAGTTTCACGGCCTTTACCCTGCCGGTGTTTGGTAGATGCGGCCCTGCGCAAAGGTCCGTAAATTCTCCCTGCCTGTAAAATGATATTTCCGCATCGTCAGGAAGTTCGCTAATCAGTTCGGCTTTATATATTTCACCGTTCTCCTGCTCAATTTTCAATGCTTCGTCCCGGCTTAACACAAACCTCTCTACCGGCAGATCCTCTTTGATTATTTTCTGTATCTCTTCCTCTATTTTAGTAAGATCATCGGCGTTGAACGGGGTTTGAACATCAAAATCGTAATAGAACCCGTTTTCTATCGCGGGACCTATCGCGAGCTTTGTACCCGGGAAAAGCCTTTTTACGGCCTGTGCCATAATGTGCGATGTTGTATGCCAGAAAACCGATTTTCCCTCTTTATCGTCAAACGTAAGAACCTTCAATTCGCAGTCATCATTGAGCCGATACCCCAAATCGACCATTTTCCCGTTAACTTCGGCGGCAACGGCTTCTCTCGCAAGAGCAGCGCTGATTTCCTTAACGGCTTCCGAAACGGTGATTCCTTTTTCAAACTCTTTTATACTTCCATCTTTTAAAGCAACCTTAATCATATATTTACATCTCCTTGGTCAACAAAAATATACATAATATAACATTTATACAACAAAAAAAGGCAAACCGCAGTCTGTTGTCTACGCAAATCAAGTATTCCCCAATAATTATTTAATATATATTATAATTGTTTTTTCATAAATGTAAAAGCGGTTACCCTAAAATAAACGTATTTATTCGACATACCATTGACTTTTCGGTACGGCTGCTCATAGATCCGTCCACCGGTTTCCGGTTCGGAACAGGAACGATTTACTCTATGGAAATGCTGTCTTTTATTTTTTCAAACGTTGCTTGCTTAATGCCTTTGACGTTCATTATTTCTTCAATGCTTTTAAACGGTCCGTTCTGCTTCCGGTACTCAATAATTGCGTCAGCCTTAGCCTGCCCGATGCCTTTCAGCGACATAAGTCTTTCAGCATCCGCCGTGTTGATATTTATTTTTCCCGTGGTTTTCTGTTGATTCTGAATTGCCGGGCCCGACTCACCCGTTTTATTCCCGGCAGAGTATGTTTGATTATTTTCACTTCTTATAACTTCCGGTTGATTTGACTTATCGGAAATGACAAAAACATCTATATTATTGGTCTTAAGATACCAGCCCCAGAACACAAGGATAACAAGCAGTATCAAAACCGCAATTACAATATATTCTTTCCGGATATTAATTTTTATCCCGAAAAAATCAATCCTCATTGTTTCCTCTTTAACCGGTACATTGTTTTATATTCGCCTGAATACAGGATTTTTAATGTATTTCGGACAACCTTCGAATATCACAGGCGCAGTTTTCAGTACACTGCAACAGTTTTGCAGTTCCATTATATGGATTTGCTGTAAGAATTGCAATATTTTATTTCGAATCTTCGCCGTTCCGCGCGATCTCTTCTATTATCGATATGATATTATCAACTGCGTTTCCGGCGACACTGCTTTTCATTGATTTTATATATTTATTCCTGTTAATATATAATTCCCTGATTTTTGTTACGAGCGTTTCTTTTGTAACGTCTTCCTCCATCAGCATATCACAAAAGCCCCGGCTGCAAAAAGACTGCGCGTTCAGGATCTGGTCCCCCCTGCTCGCGCTTTTTGACAGTGGTATAAGAAGCGCCGGTTTTTTTACGGTTAAAATCTCGTGCAGAACCGTTGCGCCGGCTCTTGAAATTAAGACATCTGCGCATGCGAATATATCGGGAAGCTCTTTATCTACATATTCAAACTGCTTATATCCGCTTAATCCGTCGAATCCGGGATTCATATTCCCTTTTCCGCATATATGACATATCTGAAATAATTTAAGAAGTTCTCCGAGCGCTTCGCGGACAGCCCTGTTTATAAATTCGGAACCCTGGCTTCCCCCGATAACAACGAGCACAGGCTTTCCGTCCGAAAAGCCGCACAGCTTCAAGCCGTCAAGCCGGCTGCCGGAACCTATTTCTTCCCTGACCGGCAAACCCGTATGACAGGATTTTTGATCAGAAAAATATTTCTTTGATTCGGGAAACGTATAGCAAACTTTCCGCGCAAACGGCATTGACAGTTTGTTTGAAAGCCCCGGGGTTATATCCGATTCATGTATGACCGCGGGAATTCGCAGCACCCATGCTGCCCAAACGACAGGACACGAAACAAATCCGCCCTTGCTGAAAACAATATCGGGCTTTACTTTTCTTAGAATTGAAAGTGATTGAAAAAAGCCTCCCGTTATTCTGAACAAATCAGTAATATTCTTAACATCGGCGTACCTTCTAAGCTTTCCTGCGCTTATACCATGATAAGGAAGGCCCTGTTTTTCCACCAGTTGTTTTTCAATGCCGTTTTTTGAACCTATGTAATGTATTGTATAGCCTTTGGCTTTAAGTTTTTGAATTAATGCGATATTCGGGGTAACATGCCCTGACGTGCCCCCGCCTGTAAGAACAATAACCTTCATTTCCGTCTCCTTGCCAAGTTTCCGGCTTTACTGCCCAATGCCGAAATAGCAGGCAGGCCGGAAAGAAAACTACCCTATAAGTTAGTATATTCAATAATCAGCACAATAGGCAAGTATTTCTCCGATTTTCACCTCGAAAACGGACCTGGTTAATGTTGAACCGAAGACACCCGTTGGGTTATTGCGTTATTCCCGCGGGTCCTGACTCACTGCTCAAACGCAAAAAGAACTATTGTACAATAACGGAAACTGCAGCGGAATGAAGTTGAACTGTATAGCTCTTGCAAATGAAGCTCGTTGTTGACGTTATTGCACAATAGTTCAAAAGGCAGGTTTTTCCCGCAGGTCCTGGCTCGGGTGTTTCGAATCGTTTAGTATACGAAAACCATTCTTCCGATTCTTGCCGCGAGAGGTTTTGACCACAGCCACTTGTTCGTTGCGCTGTCGTCAAAATAGAACAGCGCTCCGTTTGACGGATCTTTGCCGTTCAGGGCATCATATGCGGCCTGTTTCGCGCTTTCCGACGCAGGCTTATATATCCATCCGTTCTCAACAGGTGTAAACTGGTAATATCCGTTTGATTTTTCGTATATTACATCCTTTATCGTATTCGGGAAGCGCGGGTCTTTTATCCTGTTCAGTACGACCGCTCCCACGGCGACTTTTGCGTTGTAAGGCTCGCCATCGGCCTCCGCCGTAATCAGCCTTGACAGAAGGTCATGGTCGCTTGCAGTGTATTGTACCGACGGTTTGCTCAACATTGTAACGTTATCCTGCTTTGCAGCAGGTACCAATAATTTTTGTCCCGGATAAATTATGTCATCCCATTTGTTATTCGCTTTTCTTAAAGAATCAAGCGTTATTCCGTATCTTTTTGCTATAAGGTACAACGTGTCACCGCTCACAACGGTATGCTCTGCTGCCGGTACGGTCAGTTTCTGTCCGGGATAAATTGTCGTGCCCGATAGGTTATTTTCTTTCATAATCGCGCTGCTCGTTGTGTTAAACAGCGTTCCTATCGTATAAAGGGAATCACCCTTAACCACCGTGTACTGGGCCGCAAATGCCGCGGTACCTGGCAAAATCATTGCAGCAAACACTGCTGCTAATAACACCTTCACTTTCTTCAAAGTAAACATTTTGCACTCCTCCTTCGTAAACTAAGATTATCGCTTTATTGGCTCGCGGTATATAATTTTTTAATATTTATCCGGTTGTGTTCCGGGCGAGCCATCCATATTTCCAAAATGGAAATTTGTTATTTTTTATTTTAACAGAGCTTCCATACCGTTTCCATGTAAAATATCTGGCATCACGGCCAAGTAATGCTACTTTATTGCCGTTATATGGCAGTTAAAATCAATGACGGGTGATGGAATGCTGGCATTGTGCAGTTCCATTTATGTTTACATAATTTGTTCCTTGATTTTCGGACAACCTTCCCTTAAGGTATAAGTAATTCCACTGTTAAACTGATTTGCTGCCTTTGTGTTTATATGAAGGGGTATTATGAAATGAAAATGCGAATTGTCGTAAAAAGTATCATAATACTGTTTACCGCTGTTTTACTTTCCGTTTTTCCTGTCTACGGTTCAAAAGCAGCCGGCAGGTTTAATATGTCATACATTTATTTCGGCGCCCCCGCAGATTATTATAAACACGTAGACAATACGTTAAATTCGCTCAATGAAGTTTCCCCGAACTACTTTAACATAGACAGCGGCGGCAATCTGGAATTAACGGAAGCGCTTGATACGAATATTGTTGATGAAATGCATAAAAGAGGGATAAAAGTTGTCCCGTTTCTAAGCAATCATTGGAACAGGGAAAAAGGAATAAAGGCGCTGGCCAACAGGCACGCGCTAAGCGATCAGATAGCCGCGTCAGTCAGGATTTATAATTTTGACGGGGTAAATGTGGACATTGAAAACGTTACGCATTCAGAGAGAGATTACTACACCGATTTTGTCAGGCTTCTGCGGGAAAAACTGCCTGAAGGGAAAACACTCGCCGTTGCGGTTGCGCCGAATCCCTATGGAATAACGACAGGCTGGCACGGTTCCTACGATTATAAAAATCTTGCCAAATACAGTGACTATCTCATGATTATGGCCTATGACGAAAGCTATCCCGGGGGACCCGCGGGACCTGTGGCAAGTTATGACTTTGTTGAAGCAGCTATTAAAAAGGCGCTTTCCGAAGTATCGAAAGACAAGATTGTGCTCGGCATACCCTTTTTCGGCCGTTATTGGAAAACCGGCGAGGCTTTGGGCGGTGAAGGCATGAGTATAGTAAATATCGAAAAGCTTATAAAAAAATACAACGGCAGCGTAATATTCGACACGAAAGCCAAATCGCCTAAAGCAATAATAACCGTAAACAATATCGATCCAGATACACGGCTTGCGCCGGGAAAATACACATTCTGGTATGAGAACGAAACTTCTATAAAGTACAAGCTGCAGCTTGTCAACAAGTATGATTTGAAGGGGACGGGAAGCTGGAGCCTCGGGCAGGAGGCAGCGGGCACATGGCATTATTACAAAATGTGGCTTAACGGATATTATTTCGCGGATGTTCAAGGTCACTGGGCACAGCCCTATATTATATCAATGGCTGAAAAAGGATGGATGATCGGTGTTTCGAATTCTTCATTCGCTCCGGACAAGCCTATGACTCGCGCCGAAGCAACGGCAATTCTTGTAAGAGCTTTGGAGCTTAAAAAAACCGGTGCATCAAAATCCAACTTTATTGATATCTCCGGTCATTGGGCCGAAAGCGAGATTTCAACCGCCGCCCAAAACGGTATTGTATTAGGAACAGGAAACGGAAGATTCAGCCCTGACAAGGTTATTACGAGGCAGGAACTTGCGGTCATGCTTGACAGGATTTTGCCGGACATTGATTACTCCGGTAATTTTAATAATCCTTTCAGCGACATCAGCAGAAATAAAAACGCGTGGTCATATGATTCTATAGTTAAACTATATCACAATAAAGTTTTTACGGGGAATCCGGACGGCACCTTTAATCCCGCCGGAGCTGCCCTAAGAGCCCAGATGGCGGTGCTTATGGAGAAAATATCGGTTTATTTCTGATTAAAAAATATTTGATATTTTGATTAATTAAGCTATAATATC